>NZ_JAXLWP010000029.1:0-93715 GCF_046328425.1 Kouleothrix sp. | reverse complement strand
TCGATCTCGAGCGCGGCCAGTAGGCGCGGCGCTGCCCGTGCGCCGCAGCTGCACTGGCGCGAATACATTTCAAATAGCCACAAAGACGCAAAGAATATGCGGCTGCAGCGCGCATTCGAGACCTTGTGTCTGTGTGGCAAACGTCAATGCTCGCCGTATTTGAAGGCTATTGGCCCGAGCGCTGCTCGTAGCTAGAATACGCCGCGTAAGCGTAGGCCGTGCGCCGGTGCGCCTGGCCGAAACGGCGCGCGTGGCGCTGTGCCTGCTCGGCGATCTCGCGCGTCACCGTCTCGGCCACCGCCAGCGGCATGCCGCTCGGCCCAAACTCGTCCTGCGTCAACATGAAACACTTGTTGTTGAGGTAGTCGATCGGTAGAAACACCGGCCGGCCGCCGCGCAGCGTCAGGGCAATCTCAGTCGAGAACCAGGTGTAGCCCGATACCAGCGCGATCTTCTGCGAGATCCGCTCGAGCGCGTGCAGCCGGTGGCGCGCGATCAGCTCGGGCGCCAGCAGCTCGGTTGCGTGCGTATCGGGGTTCCAGAAGCACGGCAGCACCGTGCCAAAGCAGTTGTACACCCGAAACCAGGCCGGGCGGCCATCGATCGTCAGCGGCCGCACGAACTCCTGCAGCAAGTAGCTGTCCTCTTCGTCGTAGGCGCGCGCAGCCGCCAGCGCCGCAGCGGTTGGCTGCATCCCCAGAACCACACCGCCCGAGCCCGAGCCGCGCGCCGGCTTGCAGACGATCCGCGGGCCAAGGTAGGCGCGCTCGGCGGCGGTCAGGTCGCGGCTGGGCACGCCGGGCCGCCAGATCAGCGTGCGCGGCATCGCCATGCCCAGGCGCGCCAGCTCCTGGTGGATCGCCGCCTTGTCGCCGTAGATCCGCACGCGGTCGGGGTCGTCGAGCACCATCCCGCCAGCGTCTTTCACCGCGCAGCCCAGCTCGTAGTCGTAGCGAAATGAGCCGCCCATATAGTCGACCAGGCAATCGACGCGCAGGCTGCCGGCGTATAGCGCCCAGCGCAGCGTTTCGGCCTGCTCGTGATTCTGGCAGTGCACAAAGATCATGCCGCGCTCGTGGGCGGCGTGCTCAAGCATGCGAATAAAGCGTGGTCCCGGCGCGCCATCGCCGCGCCGCGCAAACACAATATGGAAATGATGCTTCGGCATACATCCTCGGGTGAAGCCAGTTTTTTTACCGCGCGGTAGCATACCTGCTCTGCGCGTAATGCGCAAATCGCTTGACAAATGACCGATGGTCATTTATAATTGACCCGTGGTCATTAGATTTCAAAGGATGTACAAGTATCATGCTGCGGCAGGCTCAATCGCGTACCGCAAGGAAGCCCAATCACGCAAGTGCGTAACTCCTAATCGTGCTAGGCATTACAGGAAAGACTCTCATGCCATCGATCAGGTTATCAACTGGCCTAGTTCATTACATCGACGAAGGCGACGGCCCTCCGGTTGTCTTGCTTCATGCCAATCCCGGCGATAGCCTGGACTTCGAAGCGATCATTCCAGCTCTTTCGTCGCATTATCGAGTGATCGCGGTTGACTGGCCGGGGTATGGATCGTCAGAGGTCCCCGCAAAGACAGGCGCGGTCGACGTGTTGTACTTCTATCGAGCCTTGTGCGAGATCGTCGACGCCCTAGCCCTTCCGCCCGCCCTATTTATCGGAAACTCGCTAGGCGGCAACGCGGCAGCACGCCTTGCGTCTCGGCGCCCAGAATCTGTGCGCGGCTTGGTTCTTGTCTCCCCTGGGGGATTCACCTCGCCAAATGCCGTCACGCGCGCGTTCTCATCCTTACAAGCGAGCGCCTTCTCGCTGCCGCCCCACTGGTTTGCTGCTCTATACCTCAAGTGCAACACACCAACCGTCCGGGCTATGCTCGGTCGTGCAAAAAACGAACAATCATCACCAGCGCGGATCTCTTTGAGTCGCGCGTTGTGGAGAAGCTTTGCGCGACATGAAAACGACCTCCGCGACGAAGCGCGCTCGATTACAGTGCCGACGTTACTCGTCTTTGGCGAACGAGATCCTGTGATTTCCGCGCGGCGCGACGGCCGGAATGCCGCGCAGGCCATATCCGGATCTCGTTTCGTCAGTCTTCCTTGCGGCCACGCTCCGTTTGCCGAGGTGCCGGATCTTTTCTTGAGTGAAATTTCGCCGTTTCTCAGCAGGTGCTGTAATGCCTAACCAGCCGTCGGAGCGGACGCCTGCGCGCTGCGGGCTGTGGCGCCGCTCAAGGGCGTGATCAAATACGGGTTCTGTGTGCGGTTTTTCCGCGTTCCGCGCAGAAAAACCACACACGATACGGAGAATAGTACCGCAAGGAGCGGCGATGGAACCACGACGACGCGCCATGCGCGACGACCAGAAGCAGCTACGGCGGCAGGCGCTGATCGACGCGGCCTGGCAGCTATTCACAAGCAGCGACTACCCGGCGATCACCATGGCTGGCGTGGCCGAGCACGCCGGGCTAGCCAAGGGCACGCTGTACCTATACTTCAACACCAAAGAAGAGCTGTTTCTGGCGGTGCTGGCGCAGCAGTTTCAGGCGTGGATGGACGAGCTCGACGCGCGGTTGGCCGCAGGCGCCGCCACAGTCGCGGCGGTGGCCGAGCCAATCTGCGATACGCTGGCGCGGCGCGCGCCACTCGTACGGCTGCTGGCGATCCTGCACACCATCCTCGAGCACAACATCGAGCTCGCCAGCGCGCTTGAGTTCAAGCAGATGCTGCGCGAGCGGCTGGCGCGCACCGGCGCGCTGCTCGAGGCCGCGCTGCCGGCGCTCGGCGCGGGCAACGGCCCGGCGGCGCTGCTGCACATCTATGCGCTGATCATCGGCATTGAGAACCTGGCCAACCCCGCGCCGGTGGTGCGCGCGGCGCTGCGCCAGCCCGGCATGGAACTGTTCGACATCGCGTTTGGCCCGGCATTCGCGGCGGCGCTCGTGGCGCTGCTGCGCGGGCTGGCGCGGCCAGAGTAGCAAGGAGAGAGAAACACAATGAGCAAGCAACCGGCACGACCAACCGCGCTGATCACCGGCGCGTCGAGCGGTATTGGCGCGGCACTGGCGCGGATCTTCGCGCGCAACGGCTACAGCCTGGTGGTGGTGGCGCGCGGCGAGGCGGCGCTGCAAACCCTGGCCGGCGAGCTGCGGCAGGCTCACGGCATCGCAGTCACCGTGCTGCCGAAAGACCTCGCCCAGGCCAGCGCGCCCGCCGAGCTGGCGGCCGAGATCGCGGCGCGCGGGCTGCAGATCGATGTGCTGGTGAACAATGCCGGCTTCGCCACCTACGGCGCTTTCGCCGAGCTCGACCTGCAGGCCGAGCTGGACATGATGCAGGTCAACATGGTCACGCTGACGCACCTGACCAAACTGCTGCTGCCGGGCATGATCGCGCGGCGCAGCGGCAAGATCTTGAATGTCGCCTCGACGGCGGCATTTCAGCCGGGGCCGCTGATGGCCGTGTACTACGCCACCAAGGCGTACGTGCTGTCGTTCTCCGAGGCGCTGGCGGAAGAGCTGCGCGACAGCGGCGTGGGCGTAACGGCGCTCTGCCCCGGCCCGACGCGTACGGGCTTCCAGGATCGCGCCAGGATGCAAGAGTCGCGGCTGGTGCAGGGCGAGATCATGGACGTAGACACAGTGGCGCAGGCGGGGTTCGCCGCGCTGACGGCTGGCCGGCGCGTGGTGGTGCCGGGGCTGCAGAACCGGCTGCTTGCGCTCGCGCCGCGCTTTGTGCCACGCAACCTGGCCGCCCGGCTCGTTCGCCAAGCCCAGGAGCGCGTCGGCCACTAGCGGGGAGCGTTGGAGCGGGGGAGCGGGGAGCGTTGGAGTGGAGAGCAGGGGAACAGAAAGGCTTCCGTTCAAAACGAATCGAGCTGCTCTTCCAAACATGTAGCCGGCTCTTCCAAATACGAACACGAGCCGTAACCATTGAAGAGCACACGCGTGGGGCACGCCTTCTGCGTGCGCCAACAGGTGTTCTAACAAACGCCCCACCAAGCTAGCGCCACGAAGCATCCACCACCACGGCCGCATACAAAACAGGGTACATTTGGAGGCTTGGGGCGCAGCCCCAGCGGCGAGGTGCAGGAGGCCGGCGGCGGCCTCCTGCCGCGGGGGACGGAGGCGCGTAGCCCCCCGAAAGCCCTCGCAGAGGCGAGCACGAGGCGCGCACGATGCGCGCCCTACGGGGAAGGCCGTGCTAGCGGCAACGCCGTACGCGTATGCCTTGCGGCGCACAATACCGTGTCGGTTTGCCACGAGGCATCCGCCACCGAGGCTCAACAGGCAAAAGTCATTCTTTACGGGGCATGGGGCGCGAAGCCCCCGAAAGCCCTCGCAGAGGCGAGCACGAGGCGCGCACGATGCGCGCCCTACGGGAAAGGCCGTGCCAGCGGCAACGCCGTACGCGTATGCCTTGCGGCGCACAATACCGTGTCGGTTTGCCACGAGGCATGCACCACCGAGGCTCAACAGGCAAAAGTCATTCTTTACGGGGCATGGGGCGCGAAGCCCCCGAAAGCCCTCGCAGAGGCGAGCACGAGGCGCGCACGATGCGCGCCCTACGGGAAAGGCCGTGCCAGCGGCAACGCCGTACGCGTATGCCTTGCGGCGCACAATACCGTGTCGGTTTGCCACGAGGCATCCGCCACCGAGGCTCAACAGGCAAAAGTCATTCTTTACGGGGCATGGGGGCGCGAAGCCCCGAAAGCCCTCGCAGAGGCGAGCACGAGGCGCGCACGATGCGCGCCCTAAGGGAAGGCCGTGCCAGCGGCAACGCCGTACGCTTGCCTTGCGGCGCACAATACCGTGTCGGTTTGCCACGAGGCATCCGCCACCGAGGCTCAACAGACAAAAGTCATTCTTTACGGGGCCTGGGGCGCAGCCCCAGCGGCGAGGTGCAGGAGGCCGGCGGCGGCCTCCTGCCGCGGGGCACGGGGGCGCGTAGCCCCCGAAGGCCTTTGATCCGACCGCGCGGGGCAAGCGAAGGCCCCAAAAGCCCCGCGCTAGACCGCCTGCATCGCCACGCGCTCGCGCCGCTGCGACCACCACCGCGCGGCGGCGTACCCGCCCCACAGCAGCACAAACGCCACCGGCGCGGTTTCGGGCGCGAAGCGCGGCATCAGCGTGTAGCGGCCGATCAGCAGCGCGCTGGGGTAGTACAGCGCCACCAGCGCCAGGCTGATCGCCACCGGCGGCCAGCGCCGCTGCTCGGCAATGTCGATCAGAAACGCCGCGCCGATCAGCATCGCCGGGATAAACGAGCGCGGGAAGTCGGCCCAGGCCAGCGCCAGCTCGGCCACGACACGCACCGCCAGGTAGAGCGCCGCAGTGGTGGTGGCGGCCCAGCGCCAGCCCAGCACGCGCGGCGCGAGCGCCAGCACCAACGTGCTTGTGGTGATCAGCCAGAGCGGGTAGACCCAGTGCGGAATGCCGCCCTCGGCAAAGCCGATCGGGTTGCTGCCGGCCAATGCCAGCAGCTCGCGGCTGGCGCTGCTCTGGCCGCGCTGAAAGGCGTCGATCGCGATCACGCCAAACTCCTGCTGGCTCAGCTGGAAGAGCGCGTCGTCGAGCAGCAGCGCCCAGAAGCCGAGCCCGAGCGCCAGCCGCAGCCGCCCCGGCCGCATGACCCGCAGCATGCTGAAGATCACCCCGACCAGCACCAGCGTGGTGCACGCGAACGTCAGCAGGTGCGTCGGGCTCCACACCGTTACGTCAAGCCCGAATAGGTAGTGGTTGAGGATATCGAGCCCGGCGGAGATAATAAACAGCACGAAGCCGACCTGGATCACATACAGCCCGGCGCGATTGATCGCCTTGCCGGTCATGGTATGGAATACCACGAGCGCCGCGGCCAGCGCCGAGCCGGCGATGTTCACCAGGTGCGGCGGCTCGAAGGTGCCAAACGGGTAGCGAAAGTGCCAGGCGACATCCCACGAGGATCCGCCGTGCTTCAGCGCAAACGCGACCAGCCAGGCAATGAACACGCCGGCGATCAGGCGCTGGCTGGCTGGCTCGGCGGGCAGGCTCGCGCCAAGCGGCACGCGCCAGCTGTAGTTTGGCCGTTCGGAACTGGGAGTAGCCATTGTGCATCATCCTGGCATACGCCTCGGCCGAGGCATACACCCTGCTCACGAGGATCACCGGCGCGGCGGCTGGGGTCGCGCCAACTATGTTGCGGCGGAGCCGGGTTGCCTCTCGGCATCCGGCGTTTCGGAACGAGGTGTGTTGATAGCAAGACGAGCGAGCGGCGCAGATTGTTGCGGGGCTGCCGCAGGTTGCGGCAATGCCGCCGGCACGTGGCATTGTACCACGCCCATCCCTGGCCCCGCCGGCCTACGAGCCAGGCGCATTTGTTCATTTGTAGGGCTTATACCAACTCCGTTTGATTACTTGTGTTTTCAGGTGCGGCGCCCGGCAAAGCCGGGCGCCGCACAAGAAAAAGAATCGGGGGCGGCTTCGCCGCCCCCGAACCCCCACCATAATCCAAGCGATCAGCCGGATTTGGTATTACGCTTGTGGAAGCCGAATACGCAAGTGCATAAATCCTCATTTTAATGAAATCTTAATATACAGGATCACCCTGTTCATATAATATTTAGCGGAGGAACGTATACTCTCCGCAATATACCTAACGCCCGCACACATTCTCGCTACGAACCTTGCCGGCACCGGCTACCACAGGTAGCAGCGTCGAGCCTTTTGCTTGCGCGCGCCCGGCTTCCATCAAAGTTCAGCGCACCGATCGCGCTCGCACGTTTTGTCGCCCGCCGCACGGCATCGGCAAGCCGGGCGGCGCTATCAGTGCGTGTTTGGGCACGCTACCCAACATTTTTAGCGGTTATCACACGAGCTATTTCGTGCTATGAGAAGCTGTCTGAAGAGGGAAGTGCGAGAGGCATAGCCCTTCGCGCATCCCCTTTTCACACAGGCTGTCCAGGGGCGCTGCGCGCGAGGTGTAGCTCGTGGTATTGGCAGAATTTATGTGGTCGCCTCGCGCTCGCGAGGTTTGGAGGGCTTGCGTAAGTTCTGTTACTGAAGGACACAGTGGTGACTCGGCACAGAAAAACCAAAACACGCACAAGGCAGCGGCGTTTCAGAGCGCTGAACACAGCCGCGCTCTGCCTGCTCTGGAGCCTGCTGACATTTCAGGTTTCGAGCGCGGCGGCGGCCGGCCGGCTGCCCAGCTTGAGCGGCGGCCTGCCCAATGTCGTCGCAGCGGCCAGCACGGCCACGCGCACCGCTACCCGCACGGCCACGCGCACTGCTACCGTCACGCGCACCGCCACGCCTACGCGCACCGCCACGCCTACGCGCACCGCCACGCCTACGCGCACGCCAACACGCACATCCACGCCAACACGCACATCCACGCCGACGCGTACGGCCGTGCAGGCGGCCACGGCCACGCGCACCGCCACCAGTACGCCCAGCAATACGCCTACCGCTACGGCCACCAGTACGCCAAGCAGTACACCAACCGCCACGGACACGCCAACCGCCACGGACACGCCAACCGCCACGGACACGCCAACCGCCACAGACACGCCAACCGCCACAGACACGCCAACCGCCACGGACACACCAACCGCCACAGACACACCAACCGCCACGGATACGCCTACCGCCACAGAGACGCCTACCGCCACAGAGACGCCTACCGCCACAGAGACGCCTACCGCCACAGAGACATCCACGCCAAGCCAGACGCCAACCAGCGGCGGGCGGACGTACTACGTGGCAACCAGCGGCAGCGACACCAACCCCGGCAGCCTCGAGCAGCCGTTCCGCAGCGTATCGAAAGCGCTGACCCTGCTGGCGGCCGGCGACACACTGGTGCTACGCGGCGGCGAATATGTCGAAAACGTCAATGTCAAGCCGGCCAAAGGCACAACCGCGCAGCCGATCACCGTCACCGGCTACCCCGGCGAGCGCCCGGTGATCCGCGGGCTATTCTGGCTCTCGGGCGCCGACTACTGGGTGATCGACGGGATCAACGTCACCTGGCTCGATGGCACCTCGTCGAGCAACCATATGGTGAAGATGAGCGGCGGCAATGGCTGGATCATCCGCAACTGCGAGTTCTGGGGCGCGCACTCGTACGCCGAGCTGCTGATCAGTGGCGGCGCCACGAACTTCTACGTCGGCTATAACACCATGCACGACACCTACCCCTCGAACGCGACAAACCAGGATCACCTGATCTACGCCAACAACGCGATCAGCGGCGTGATCGAGCGCAACCTGCTGTACAACAGCCCCAACGGCCGCGCGATCAAGGTCGGCTCGACATCGAGCAATGTCGATTACCCGCGACAGATCACCATCCGCTACAATACGATGTTCAACAACCTCGGCCCATCGAACATCCAGTTCTCGTACGCCGCGAACAACAACCAGGCGTATCGCAACATTCTCGAGAAGCCGGATATCGGCGAGTACAACATCACCAGCAGCAGCCTGACCGGGCCGAACAACAATACCGCCTACGAGAATATCGGCTGGGAGTCGGCCGGCGTCGTCGAGCCGGGCGCGGCCGGGCTGATCGACAGCGGCGGCAACCAGCAGTTCGATCCGCAGCTCAACAATCCATCCAGCGGCGATTTCGCGCCGCAGAATAACGCCGCGCTGCCGTATGGCCGCCTGGCGCCCTGACGCGCGCTCTACCTACCATATGCGGGCGGCGCCATGCCGCCCTTACGCCAGGGGCGCGGCTACCGCGCCCCTGGCAGGAATAGCACCATGCGAACACTACGAATCCTGGCGGTCGTGCTCGTTCTGACCGCAGCCAGCTGGATCGGCGGGCAGCTCTACAGCTCGCCGCGCGCCGGCGCCGCGCCTAACGACACGCGCGTGCTGTGCGACGACACGCCGGCCACGATCGTCGGCACCGAAGGCGCCGATGTGATCACCGGCACCAATGGCCCCGACGTGATCGCCGGCCTCGGCGGCGACGACAAGATCGACGGCCTCGGCGGCAACGACCTGATCTGCGGCGGCGCGGGCAACGATACGCTGATCGGCGGCGCGGGCAACGATACGCTGCTGGGCGAGGCCGGCAACGATACGCTGAGCGGCGGCGGCGGCAGCGACCAGCTCGAAGGCAACGACGGCGTGGATACCTGCAACGGCGAGCAGAATGGCGACACCGCCTTCAGCAGCGACTGCGAGACGATCCGCAATGTCGAAAATGTGGTTCAGTAGGCCACGAAATTTGCTATAATCCTCGTGTTCCCCCGCGGCACCCGCCGCAGCTGCACGAGGTTTGCATGAGCGAAACACCGCCGATTTCCCGGCCATATTTCCGTACGCCCAGCATCGCCCCCGACGGCCAGCAGATCGCGTTTGCCTACGCCGGCGCGATCTGGCTGGCCGATATCGCCACTGGCAGCGCCACGCGCCTGACGGCCAACCCGGCCGGCCACCGCGCGCCGCGCTGGTCGCCCGACGGCAGCGCGATCGCCTGCACGTCGAGCCGCGCCGGCGCGCACGACCTGTACATCCTGCCGGTTGCCGGCGCCGCCGGCGCGCAGGTGCGCCGCCTCACTACCCATGAAGCCGACAGCACGCCCGAAGACTGGTCGCCCGACGGCCGGTTCCTGTTCTTCAGCTCGTACCGCGAGCACCACGGCACCGCGATCTACCGCATCCCGGCCGAGGGCGGCACGCCCATCCCCTGGATCAGCCAGCCGCTCGAAGACATCGCCCACGTCGCCGTCGCGCCCGACGGCGCGCAGATCGCCTTTAATGTGCTGCACGACCCGTGGTGGCGCCGCGGGCCAAACCCGTTCGGCGGCACCGAGCTGTGGCTGGTGAGCAACACGCCCGACGCGACCGATTACCGCAAGCTGAACGACTACGCCGGGTTGAACCGCTGGCCCATGTGGATGGCCGACGGCGGCGGGCTGTTCTTTGTGTCCGACCGCGACGGCATCGAGAATATCTGGTTCCAGCCGCTCGACGGCCCGGCGCGCCAGATCACCAGCTTCGCCGAGGGCCGGCTGCTCTGGCCATCGATCAGCCGCGACGGCGCGACGATTGTGTTTGAGCGCGATTTCGCGATCTGGCGGCTCGACACCGCCAGCGGCCAGGCCGGGCCTATCCCCATCCGCATGAGCTACGACTCGCCCACTAACCCGGCGCGCGTACAAACCTGGCGCGATAACCTCAACGAGCTGGCGCTCGCGCCCGACGGCAGGAAGATCGCGTTTGTGGTGCGCGGCGAGGTGTTTGCCGACTTCGCCGACAAGGAGACCGACAAAGACCAGCGCAGCGGCCCGGCCTTCCGCATCACCAATAACTCGTTTCGCGAAAGCGGAGTGGGCTGGGCGCCCGATAGCCGCAGGCTGGTGTACACCTCCGATCGCGAGGGCGACGAGGCGATCTACCGCTACGACTTCGGCTCGCGCGAGGAGCAGCGCCTCACCGACAGCGCGCGCCCGAAGCATAACCCGCGCTATTCGCCCAACGGCGAGTGGCTGGCGTACGGCTGCGGCGAGGACGAGATCCGGCTGATCAATATCGCCAGCGGCGAAGACCGGCTGCTGGCGCGCGCCAGCTTTATGTACAGCGCGCAGTTCGCCTGGTCGCCCGACAGCGCCTGGATCGCGTTTATCGCCCAGGACAAGCGCTGGTTCAGCAATGTATATGTGCAGCGCATCGACTCCGGCGACGCGCGCCAGATCACGTTTCTGAGCAATCGCAACGCGCACACGCCGCTGTGGTCGCCCGATGGCCGCTTTATCATCTTCACCAGCGAAGAGCAGATGGTGCGCGTCGACCTCGCGCCGCCCACGCCGTTCTTTCGCGAGGCTGAGTTCGAGCGATTGTTCGAGCTGAAAGAGCCCAAGGCCGAGCCCAGGCCGGCGCCGCCCGAGCCGGCGCCCGAAACACCACCGGCGCCCGAAACACCACCCGAGCCAGCACCCGAAACGCCGCCCGCGCCCGAGCCAGCGCCCGAAACGCCGCCCGCGCCCGAGCCAGCGCCCGAAACGCCGCCACCGCCACTTGAAACACCGCCACCGCCGCCCGCGAAACCAGCCACCACGCGCGTCGCGATTGTGTTCGAGGGCATCGAGCGCCGGCTGCGCATGCTCACGTCAACCAATATGCAGACAATCGCGCTGTGCATCAGCCCCGACAGCCGCGACCTGATCTTTCGCGCGATGGTGGCCGGCAAGCCGAACCTGTGGTCGCAGCCGCTCGACGAGCCGCGCCAGGACCAGCCGCCGCGCCAGCTCACGTTCACCGGCACCAGCAAATGGGCCGCGCAGTTCGCGCCCGATGGCAAGAGCTTCTACTACCTCGACAACCACCAGGCAGTCATTCGCAAGTTCCCGAGCGGCGACGCCACCACCATGGCGCTGTACTCCGACGTGACAATCGACTTCAACCAGGAAAAGCGCCAGATCTTCGACGAATGCTGGCGGCTGCTGCGCGACTACTTCTACGACCCAACCTTCCGCGGCCTGAATTGGAGCGCGGCCTACAGCCAGTTCGGGCCGCTGGCGGCCGGCGCGCACACCGGCGACGACCTGCGGGCGATCTTGAACCTCATGGTCGGCGAGCTGCGCGCATCGCACCTGGGCGCCGCAGGCAGCGACAGCCAGCCGGTGCCGCAGGGCTACCTCGGGCTGCTGTTCGACCCGGCCGCGCAGGCCGCGAGCGGAAGCCTGCGCGTCGCCGAGATCATCGCCGACGGGCCGGTGGCGCTCGCCAACACCGAGGGCGGCGTCGGCCCCGGCGACGAGCTGCTGGCAGTGAATGGCGTGGCGATCGGCCCCGGCACGAACATTGATACGCTGCTCCAGCGCACAGCCAGCCGGCGCGTGGTGCTGCGCTTTGGCCCGCGCGACGGCGGCGCGCCGCGCGAGCTGGTGGTACGCCCGATCGGCGGCGGCGCCTACACCTACCTGCGCTACCGCGCCTGGGTCTACGCCAACGAAGAGTACGTCCACCGCGTCAGCGGCGGGCGGCTCGGCTACGTCCATATCCGCGCCATGGACTTCCCGTCGTACCAGCGCTTTCTGGCCGACCTCGACAGCGAGCTGTACAGCAAAGAGGGCGTGGTCGTCGACACGCGCTTCAACGGCGGCGGCTCGACTGGCACGTTTATTCTCGACATCCTGGCGCGGCGCAGTGTGCTGCTCAGCACCTTCCGCGACCGGCCGCCGATCGACGCCGGCTACTTCCACGGCAACCGGGTGCTGAACAAGCCGACGATCCTGCTGATCAACGAGGAGTCCGGCTCGAACACCGAGATGTTCGCCGAGGGCTACCGCCGGCTTGGGCTTGGCAAAGTGGTGGGCCGGCCCAGCGCAGGCGCGGTGATCGGCACGCTCGGCCACACGCTGCTCGACGGCACGCGCTTCCGCCTGCCGCGCATCAAAATTGCCACGCCCGAGGGCGAAGACCTCGAAGGCACCGGCCGCGCCGTCGATATCGACGTGGCCCAGCCGATCGGCGCGTGGGCGCGCGGCAGCGACCGGCAGCTCGACGCGGCGGTGGCCGAGCTGCTGGCGCAGATCGATGGCGCCGCATGACAAGCGAAAAGGAAACGTGATGCCCAGCTCGACCCTCACGCACCTGGAGTGCGGCTTCTGCGCCACGCGCTACCCGGCCGACCAGCTGTGGAACCTATGCCCCAGCTGCGCACGGCCGCTGCTGGCGCGCTACGACTTGGCCGCCGCCGCGGCCACGCTCACGCCTGCGGCGCTGCGCGAGCGCCCGGCAAACATGTGGCGCTACGCCGAGGTGCTGCCGGTGCGCGACGCGCGCTGGCGCCTGAGCCTGGGCGAAGGCTGGACGCCGCTGATCCACGCCGCGCGGCTGGGCGAGCGGCTGGGCTGCGCGAACACATTTGTCAAGGACGAGTCGCTCAACCCCACCGGCAGCTTCAAGGCGCGCGGGCTGTGCGCCGCCGTCAGCCGCGCCGCCGAGCTGGGCGCGCGCGAGCTGGCCATCCCCAGCGCCGGCAATGCCGCCGGGGCTATGAGCGCCTACGCCGCGCTTGCCGGCCTGCCGGCGCACGTATTCATGCCCGCCGACGTGCCGCAGCCGTTCCGCGCCGAGTGCCAGGCGCTCGGCGCGCGCGTGACGCTGGTGGACGGCCTGATCAACGACTGCGGGGCGCGCGTGCGCGCCGGCGCCGCCGAGCACGGCTGGTTCGACCTGAGCACGCTGAAAGAGCCGTATCGCCTGGAGGGCAAAAAGACCATGGGCTACGAGCTGGCCGAGCAGCTCGGCTGGCGGCTGCCCGACGTGATCATCTACCCGACCGGCGGCGGCACCGGGCTGGTGGGCATGTGGAAAGCCTTCGACGAGCTGGAGGCCATGGGGCTGATCGGCGCGGCGCGCCCGCGCATGGTCAGCGTTCAGGCCGAGGGCTGCGCGCCGATCGTGCGGGCGTTCGCGCAGGGCGCCGAGCACGCCGAGCTGTGGCAGGGCGCCCACACCGTCGCCGACGGGCTGCGCGTGCCGGTGGCGGTCGGCGACTTCCTGATCATCCGCGCGATCCGCGCCAGCGGCGGCACGGCGCTGGCCGTGGCCGACGACGCAATGATCGCGCAAGCCAACCTGCTCGGCGCCACCACCGGCATCTTCGCCGCGCCCGAGGGCGGCGCGTGCGTCGCGGCCCAGGCCGCGCTGCTGGCCAGCGGCTGGATCAGGCCCGACGAGACGGTGGTGCTGTTCAACACCGGCACCGGCCTGAAGTACGCACACCTGTGGGCCACGGCGCACAGCGATTGACAAACGCCCGCCCCGCGCCCTACAACCGCCCGCAGCGGCAATCGGTTCGGCGCCGGAGCGCTATGTCGACGCCCGTGCTCGCAACCCGCGCGGCGCGCTGGCTCTACGACATCGCCGTGCGCTGCTGGCCTACGCTCGCCACGCTCGACGAGCGCGGGCGCCGCCAGGGCCTGTTCGAGCTCGCCGGGATGCTGTACTCATACCAAATTCGCTTGATCACGTACACTTTGGTGGGGGTTTGGGGGGGGGGTGGCCCCACTTCTTTTCTTGGGCGGGGGGCCCCGCCCACCGCCGGCCCCCCGCACAAGAAAACACAAGTAATCAAACGGAGTTGGTATCATACGGCGTCGGCCAGACATTCTTTGCGTCTTCGTGTCTTTGTGGCTATGTAAAAAGCATGTGCCTAGCCCAACCCGGCGTCGCGCGCCCGCACGATCGCCTGGGCACGATCGGCCACCTGCAGCTTGCCGAAGATGTTGCTGATGTAGTTGCGCACCGTTTTGGGGCTCAGCGCGAGCTGCTGCGCGATCGCGTCGTTGCTCAGGCCCTTGGCCATGAGCCGCAGCACATTGCGCTCGCTCTCGGTCAGCTCGGGGAACATGGGGATGGGCTGGGGCGACCTTGCGCCGAAGAACGTGATCATGCGCGCGGCAATTGCCGGGCTGAAGATCGCGTCGCCGCGCCCGACCGCCAGGATCGCGCGGGTGATGTCGTCGTCGTCCATATCCTTCAGCACGTAGCCGCGCGCCCCCGCGCGCATCGCCGCAAAGATCGAGTCGTCGTCCTGAAACATCGTGACGACCAGCACGCGCACCTCGGGCTGCGCGGCGACGATCGCGCGCACGGCAGAAAGCCCGTCGCCGCCCTGCATCTGTAGATCCATCAGCACCACGCTCGGCTGTAGCTCGGCCGCCAGCCGCACCGCGTCGGCGCCGTTCGATGCCTCGCCCACCACGTTCACCTGCGGCATGGTCGCCAGCAGCGCGCGCAGGCCCTTGCGGAACAGCGGGTGGTCGTCGGCTATTAGAATGGTGAGTGGCTCGCTATTCATGCGCGCACCTTGCAAGGAATGGTGGCAATCACGCAGGTGCCGCCGGGCGCCGAATCAATCGTGAGCTGCCCGCCCAGCTCGGCGGCGCGCTCGCGCATCGAAACGAGCCCGACGCCAGCGGCATATTCGGCGGGCAGGCCCGCGCCATTATCGCGCACCTGTAGCGTTAGCGCCGTCTCGCCGAGCCTGAGCTGAATCGCGCAGGCGCTCGCACCAGCGTGCTTCGCCACGTTCTGCACCGCCTCGGCGGCGATGCGGTACACCGCCACCTCAACCGCGGCGGGCAGCGGCGGCAGCGCGGCCGGCGCGTCGAGCGTCAGCGTTGCGCCGTCGAGCGTGCCTGCCAGGTGGCGGATCGCGCCCAGCAGGCCGTGCTCATCGAGCAGCGGCGGGCGCAGGTCGTACACCAGGCGGCGGATGTCGGCGGTGGCGGCGCGCACGTCGTCGCGCAGGCTGTCGATTAGCGCCTCGGCGGCGGCCGGGTCGTCGCGCAGGCTGTGGCGCAGCGCGCTGAGCTGCATGCGCAGCCCGGCCAGCGCCGGCCCCAGGCCGTCGTGCAGGTCGCGGCGGATACGGCGGCGCTCCTCTTCGCGCGCCGTCACAAGCTGCTCGCGCGAGGCTTGCAGCGCCTCGTTGAGCTGCGCGGCGTGGAGGGTGATGCCGACCTGGCGCGCGAGGCGCTGGAGCAGCTGGTACTCGCCGGCGGTCAGCGGCTCGCCCGGCAGCCGCGAGCCAACTTCCAGCCACCCCACCAGCACGTCGCCATAGCGGATTTCGGTGCGGGTATAAGCAGCAGCTGCGCGCGGCTTGCCAACAGCTACCGTTGCACCGTCAAGTACTTCGACCTGAACACACGGCACATTCATGATCTGCGCGATGGTCTCGGCAATCGTGGCCAGCATCGACGAACCGGGCGTCGTTTGCGCGAGCGTATCGCTCATCTGCCCTAGCGCATCGCTTGTCGGCTCATCGGCGGCATAGACAACGTGGTGCACGCGTGGCTGCACCCAGCGCCAGACTGGCTTGAATGTCAGGAGCAGTACGGAGAGGGCCAGCAGATGAAGAAACCACGGCGGGGCTGCGTCGTGAAATGGAAAGGTCTGCGTGATCGCCACATAAACCGGTGCCATATAGGCGAATAGCACCAATCCTACGAGTACCCAGTAGAGAAGTGCGGCACCATCCCACCGGCTGCGCGCCATGGCCGTGAGACCCTCCAACATGCTACAACTATGCGCACGCGCCCGATCTACTCGTCGCGCGTGCGCACAGCATAGCATAGTTCGCCGCAGCGTGTTACGACGCTTGCACTGCCCGATCGGGCGCCTTGCGCTCGCGCCAGAGGCACAGCACAATTGTCGCTATGATGATTATAGTGGTAAACACCGCATAGATACGGGTTGCGCTACTCGGCGCGAACAGCGAGCCAAGCAACGATGGAATGAGGTTCAGAACATTGATAATGATCAGCAATACCACGGCCCAGCGCTGGGCGCGCCAGGTGCCATACGCGGCGACAAGTGCAATCGCGTGAAGCGCAAACTGAATGGGGATCAGGAAGAATGGCGGGCCGCCATTCTGTGCCGCATCAAGATCCACCGCCGCCTGGCCACGGATCAAATACGGGAGCTGATAGATAATGATTTCGATCAGGCTCGATACCGCAGTAATCACAGCGGCGATCTTGAGGGCTGTCGGGCGCGTGAGGCGGCTCATCGGTTTCTCCTTGTATCAAGCGGCTCATTGATGAGCATCAGCATACCCGCCCAGCATCCCAATGTCACGGGGCGAGTGTCACACGTTTTTGGGACACGCCGCCGCTCTGTTTGGGACGGTGGATCGCCGCGCTCTCCGCGAGGGCTTTTGGGGGCTTCGCGCCCCCGTTTCCCCTGCCAAGGCTTTCGGGGGCTGCGCGCCCCCGTTTCCCCTGCCAAGGCTTTCGGGGGCTGCGCGCCCCCGAACCCCGCGGCAGGAGGCCCCCGCCGGCCTCCTGCACCTCCGCGCTGGGGCGCTGCCCCAGACCCCGTATTGAATGACTTTTGTCTGTTGAACCTCGGTGGCGCATGCCTGGTGGAAAACCGACACGTCGCTCCATACCACGAGGCATGTGCGTCTGACGTTGCCGCTGGCACGGCCTTTCCCGTAGGGCGCGCATCGTGCGCGCCTTCTCCCAATCGGGTGAGCCTTCAGGGGCTTCGCGCCCCAGGCCCCGTAATGAATGACTTTTGTCTGTTGAACCTCGGTGGCGCATGCCTGGTGGAAAACCGACACGTCACTCCGCACCACGAGGCATGTGCGTCTGACGTTGCCGCTTGCACGGCCTTTCCCGTAGGGCGCGCATCGTGCGCGCCTTCTCCCAATCGGGGAGCCTTCAGGGGCTTCGCGCCCCAGGCCCCGTAATGAATGACTTTTGTCTGTTGAACCTCGGTGGCGCATGCCTGGTGGAAAACCGACACGTCACTCCGCACCACGAGGCATGTGCGTCTGACGTTGCCGCTTGCACGGCCTTTCCCGTAGGGCGCGCATCGTGCGCGCCTTCTCCCAATCGGGTGAGCCTTCGGAGCCTACGCGCCCCAGGCCCCCGCGGCAGAGGGCGCCCGCCGGCCCTCTGCACTCCCCCGGCGCGAATACGGGTGTTTGTTAACCCTGAGGCATACGCGCAGGGCGATGTCTTCGCTCTCCGCTCTCCCGCTCACGCAAAGATATAGCTGTCGATAAACGCATTGCGGAACTTGCCCCGTGGGTCGTACTGCTGCGCCAGGGCGCGGAAATCGGCGAGGCGCGGGTAGTGCGGCTGCAGCTGTGCGGCGGGCATGGTGAACAGCTTGCCCCAGTGCGGGCGCGGCTCGAACGGCGCGAGCTGCGCCTCGAGCGCGGGCAGCAGCCCCAGCACGCCCGGCTCGTCGGGCCGCCAGGTGAAGTGCAGGCCGACGCACGCCTGCCGGTAGCACGGGCTCATCCACAGCTCGTCGGCGGCGATCGTGCGCACCTCGGAGATCATCAGCAGCGGCGCGAGCTGCTCGCGCAGCGCGGCAACCGCGCGCATGGCTGCCACGGCGTGGGGGCGCGGCACGAAATACTCGGTCTGCAGCTCGTCGCCGCTGCTAGGCGTGAACTCCATGCGGAAGTGCGGCAGGCGCTGGTGCCAGGGGCCGGGCACGCCGCCCTGCACGGTGCAATTCTCGGCCGAGAGCGCGGCGATTGGGTGCAGCGGCCCAGGCGCGAGCGCCGCCCCGAAGAGCTCGCCTGCCACCGGCAGCGCCGCGCCGCCGGGCAGACGGCGCTTCAGCCACACCTCGCTCACCGTGTCGCCCTGCCAGTCGGTGAACAGGCTGACGCTGTAGGCGCTGGCCACGATCGCGTCGAAGCTGTCCTCGAGCCGCGCGGCCGGCAGCCCGACATAGACCTCCTGCTGCACGGCGAACGCCGGCTCGATCGCCAGCGTCACACTGGCGGCGACGCCAAGCGCGCCCAGGCTTACCACCGCGCCCAGAAACGCCTCGCCGTCGCGCTCGCGCGCGAGCGACACAAGCTCGCCGTCGGCGGCCACAAGCTCGATCGCTGTGACGGCGGTGGCCAGGTTGCCGTTGCGCTCGCCCGAGCCATGGGTGGCTGTGGCGCACGCGCCGGCCACCGAGATATGCGGCAGCGAGGCCAGGTTGTGCAGCGCGAACCCCTCGGCGTGCAGAAACGCGCACAGGTCGCCGTACTTGATGCCCGCCTGCACCGTCACCGTGCCGCGCTCGCGGTCGAGCGCCACGACGCGGTTGAGCGCTTCGAGCGACACTAGGTCGCCGGGCGTGTCCGCGATGCGATTGAACGAGTGGCGCGAGCCAAGCGCACGCAGCGAGCTGCTGCCGCGCACAGTTGCCCGCAGCTCGTCGAGGCTGCGCGGGCGGTGGATGCGGGCGGCGCGGTACGCCAGGTTGCCCGCCCAGTTACGCTCATGTGCACTCATTTGCGCCCATCGCTGTGCTTCTGCCGTCACCCCAGCAGCTGCAGCTCGCGCCGCAGGCCAGGGAACGCGCCGCCGGCCTCTTCCTTTACAGCGCTATCGAACAGCGCCGAAAGCTGCGCGTACTCGTCGTCGCTGAGCGCGAGCGAGCAGGCGTCGATCTGCGGCTGCAGCTGGCTCAGCCGGCTGACCCCGCCGATCACCGAGGTGACCGCCGGCGAGTGCAGCAGCCACGCCAGCGCCACGTGCGCCGGGTGCGCGCCGCGCTCCTCGGCGAAGCGCGCGAATCCGGCCAGCGCCGCGCCGTAGCGCTCGAGCCAGGCGGAAATGCGCGCGTCGGTCTCGCCGCGCGAGTCGGTTGCCAGCGGCGCGCCGGGCTGGTACTTGCCCGCCAGAATGCCGATCAGCAGCGGGCGGTAGATCGTGATCGCAACCTGCTCGGCGCGCGCCTGCGGCAGGATCTCGATCTCGACGCCGCGCTCGACCAGGTTGTAGGGCAGCTGGTTCGACACCAGCCTGGCCCAGCCGTTGCGCTCGGCGATCGCGTTCGAGTGCGCGAACAGCCAGGCCGGGTAGTTGCAGCAGCCCACGAAGCGCGCCTTGCCAGCCTGCACCACCTCGTTCAGCGCGCGCATCATCGGCTCGGGCTGCATGCCCTGGCGCGGCCAGTGGATCAGGTACAGGTCGACATACTCCATGCGCAGGCGCGCCAGGCTCTCGTCGATGCTGCTGGTAATGCTGGCCGCGTCGACGCCCTTATGCACCTTGGTGGCCACGAACAGCTGCTCGCGGCGGCCCTGGCAGATCTCGCCCAGGATCGTCTCGGTCAGGCCGTCGCAGTACATCGCGGCAGTGTCGATGAAGTTCACGCCGGCTTCGATCGCGCTGCCCAGGATCCGGTCGGCCTCGGGCTTGTCGGTGCGCCCGCCGAACATCATCGTGCCAAGGCACAGCCGCGATACCTGCTCGCCGGTGGTGCCGAACGGTGCGTAGTCCATGTGGTTGCGCTTTCTGTGTTCTCGAGTCCAGGCCGCCGGCAGGGTCGCGCGCTCAGGCCGAGGGCGCACCAGCCGCCTGCGGCGCCAGCATATCGGCGATGCCCAGCACCGCACCACGCTCGACAGCCGCGTGGGCCTGGGCGATCGCGGTAGCAATCGCCGCCGCGTCCGATCGGCCGTGCGCGATGATCGCCACGCCCTTCACGCCCAGCAGCGGCCCGCCGCCGTAGAACCGGTAGTCGGCCTTGCGGCGCACGCGCAGCAGCGGCGGCACCAGCAGGCTCCCCAGCAGCGGCACGGCGCTCAGCAGCCCCAGCGCGCCGCCCAGGCGCACGGCGCCGCCGCCGAGCCCGGCCCACAGCGCCGAGGGCAGCAGGCCGGCCAGCAGCCGCGGCGCCCAGCCGCGCCGCGCCTCGTCCTGCACCAGCGTCAGCGCCAGCTTCACCACCGCCTGGGCCTGCTTGATGAACATATTGCCCACAAAGCCGTCGCACACCAGCACATCGCACACGCAGCCGAGCAGCGCGTCCTTCGGCTCGGCGTTGCCCACAAAGTTCAGGCCGGTCTGCTCGATCAGGCGGTGCGCCTCTTGCACCAGCCGGTCGCCTTTGCTGGCCTCTTCGCCGTTGGCCAGCAGTGCCACGCGCGGGTTGGCGATGCCCAGGCCGCGCTCGGCGTACAGACTGCCCATCTGCGCAAACTGCAGCAGGTACTCGGGCTTGCAGTCGGTGGTGGCGCCGATGTCGAGCAGCAGGAACATCTTGTCGCGCGCGGGGAACTGGATCGCGAGCGCCGGGCGCTCGATGCCGCGGATGCGGCCAAGCACCAACGTGGCCGCCGCCATGGTCGCGCCGCTGTGCCCGGCCGACACAAACGCGTCGGCCTGGCCGTCGCGCACCATGCGCAGGCCCACCACATGCGACGAGCGGGTTTTCCGGCGCACCGCCTGGGCCGGGTGCTCGTCCATCTCGATCACCTCGGGCGCGTCGACGACGCTCAGCGCCAGGCCCGCGGTGCGCTGGCGCGCCAGCGCCGCGCGCACGCGCGCCTCGGGGCCGGCCAGCACGATCTCGCAGCCGAGATCGCGCGCCGCCCGCACCGCGCCGGCCACCGGCTCCTCTGGCGCATTGTCGCCACCCGCCGCGTCTAGCACGATCCGCACAGCAAGTGCTCCTTTTAATATCACGAAGGGCGCGGTGCCCTCCCGCGTGGGAGGCTTGGCGGGCGCAGGCCCTCCAAAATCTTCTCTTTTTGGCCGCGACCAGCCAAAAAGGAAGTTTTCGGGGGCGGCTTTGCCGCCCCCGAACCCCCACCACGTAACTCGTGCTAATCACACGAAGGGCGCGGTCGCCTACGATGCTACAGCGTTCCCTTGGTGCTGGGCACCGCGCCGGCCAGCCGCGCGTCCACGCGCGTGGCGGCGTCGAGGGCGCGGCCAAACGCTTTGAACAGCGCCTCGATCTTGTGGTGGTCGTTGCGGCCGTACAGCACGCGCGCGTGCAAGTTCAGCCGCCCGTGCAGCGCGATGCTCTCGAACAGGTGCGCCACCAGGTCGGTGCCAAGCTGGCCCACCCGCGGCGTGGCAAACTCGGCGTCGAACACGGTATACGCACGGCCGCCCAGGTCCACCGCCACAAATCCCAGCGCCTCGTCCATCGGCACGTAGCTGTGCGCCGTCCGCACGATCCCGCGCCGCTCGCCGAGCGCCTGGTCGAGCGCCTGGCCCAGGCAGATGCACACGTCTTCGGCGGTGTGATGCTCGTCGATGTGCAGGTCGCCATGGGCTTCGACGGTTATGTCGAACAGGCCGTGCTTGGCAAACAGCGTCAGCATATGGTCGAGAAAGCCGACGCCGGTGGCCACCGATGCCGTGCCGGCGCCGTCGAGCGCCAGCGTGAGCACAATGTCGGTCTCGCCGGTGCGGCGTCGGATCGTAGCGGCTCGCTCGGTCACGCGCGTCTCCTGGTGGTGCTTGTACTGGGAAGCCGGCCTATTGTACCACGACGGCGGGAGCCGGCCTAGCGCCACACCAGCAGCACGCCGTCGCGCAGCAGCAGCAGCCCCAGCCCGGCCAGCAGCACGCCGCTGACGATCAGCACGCGCCGGTAGCCGCGGCCGCCCAGCCAGCCACGGCTGCGGCTCACCAGCAGGGCCACCAGCAGCTTGGAGCCGACCAGCAGCGCGTAGAAGCCGATCAGGAACAGCGCGACGTGTGCCGGCCCGCCGGCCAGCGCGCGGGCGATCAGCGGCGCGCCGACGGTGCCCCAGAACAGGTACGGGTGTGGGTTCAGCAGGTTGGTGAGCACCGCGCGGCCCAGCACGCGCGCTGGCGCGTCGTCGGGTGTGGGCGCGGCGCCGGCGGCGGGTTCGGCGGGGTGGGCGCGCACGCTCTCGGCGCCCAGGTAGATCACAAACAGCCCGCCGATGATTCCCAGCCAGCCGATCGCCGCCGGCGGCAGCCGGTCGATCAGCACGACCGCGAGCACGATGATCGGCAGGTCGCTGAGCAGCGGCGCGAGCGCCACCAGGTTGCCGGCGCGCCAGCCGCGCTGCAGCGTCTGCGTGATCACCAGCCCGAGCATGGGGCCAGGGCTGACGCCGGCGGCAAAGCCGTATGATAGGCCGAGGATGAGCGATGTGAGCATATGTTCGCTGGCGGTTGCAGGCTGCTAGAAGGATTGAGCGTTACCAGTTGCTAGCTTGCCAACCCGCAACCCTACTTCGGCCCGGCGCCAAGCTGGCGTAGCGCCTCGAGCAGCTGCGGGTCGTCGTCCTCGCTATAGTGCGTCCAGTCGACATCGACCGTCACGTCGGGGAGCACGCCCACGCCCTCGAGGTTGACGCCGTTGCGCAGCCGGAAGCCCTCCTGCGCCAGCCACAGCCGCGAGCCGTCGGTGAGCGTGTAGGCGTAGGTCGTCTCGGTGTTGCCGGCGGTGCGCGTGCCCACCACCTGCACATTATGCTCGTGCTGCAGCACCGCCGCCAGCACCTCGGCGTACGATGCGGTCTCGTTATCCACCAGCACCACCAGCTTCACATTGCGCAGGTCTGGGCCATTCAGCGGGCCGACCTCGAGCGGGCGCACGCTGTCGCGGTTGAAGAACACGCCCACCTGGCCGCGCACGAAGTGGCTCAGCAGGCCCGAGAGCACGTACAGCCAGCCGCCGCCGTTCGAGCGCACGTCGAGGATCAGGCCATTGAGCGCCCCTTCGGCCACCAGGTCGGTGAGCGCTCCGTTGACCTGGTCGTCCATATCGTTCACCCACAGCGTCGGGATCGACACGTAGCCGATGTCGCCGGGGAAGCGCCGGTACAGCGGCACGATATGGTTCTGAACCTCCTGGCGCGTCAGCACGACATCGCGCAGCTTCTCGCCCGGCCGCACCACCGTCAGGCGCACGGCGCTGCCGGCCTCGCCCAGCAGGTTGCCGTCGTCTTCGTGGTAGGGCCGCCCATCCACCGCGATGATCCGGTCGCGCGGGGCCAGGCCAGCGCGCGCGGCCGGGCTGTCGGGGAAGACGATCTGGATGAAGCCGCCGTCGGCGCGCGGCCGCGTCAGCACCCCGATGCCCACGGTTATCTCGCTGTTGCTGATCGTGGCGTTCTCGGTCTGGGCCTCGGCCGGCGGCAGGAAGCGCGAGTGCTGGTCGTTCAGGCGCGAGACCATCTCGACCATCATGGCGTAGAAGGCATCGCGCGTCTGCTCGCCCTCGAGCCGCGCGGCGTACTCGTCGTAGATCGCGTCCCAGTCAAGCTTGTGGAAATCGGGGTACAGGTAGTGCTCTTTGACCGTGCGCCAGACCTCTTCGAAGATCTGCTTGCGCTCTTCATACGGCAGCAGCTCGGGCGTTGGCGGCGCCGTCGGGGCGACAGCCAGCACGGGCGCCGCGGTGGGTGGGTCGGTCGGTAGGTCGGTAGGCACAGCGGTGGGGGCGCTGGTCGGGCGCGGGCGCGTAGTCGGCGCGGCGGTGGCCACCGGCAGCGCGGCGATAGCCGCTGCGGTGGGCGCGGGCTGCTGCGGCACGGCGGGGCTACCCGCGCAGCCTGCCAGCAAGCTCAGCCCGCCCACAAGCACGTACACCGCGAGCCGGCCCGGCCCACGGTGAGTGGTTGATATCTCGCTTGGTTGCTCCACGCTCATATCGCTCTACGAGCCTGCCTGAGAAGGCGGCCTACGCCGCCAGCAGGCGCCGCACCAGCTCGGCGGCGCGCTCAAGGTCGGCCACCGCGATAGACTCGCCGGTCGAGTGGATCTCGCGGTAGCCAACGCTGACATTCACCACCTGCAGGTTGCGCTGGGCGAAGATATTCACATCGCTGCCGCCGCCGCTGATCTGCGGGTTCGGCTCGTGGCCCATGGCGCGCAGCTTGGCCATCACCCGCTGCACGATCGGCAGGTCAAGCGCCAGCCGGTATGCGTCGTACTTATGCTCGATCTCGATTTTCACGCTGGCGCCGCGCGCGCGCGCGGCCTCTTCAAACGCGGCCACCATGGCCTGCACCTGCGCCACCAGCTTCTCCTGGTCGTGGCTGCGCGCCTCGCCCCACAGCTCCACCCGGTCGGGCACGATATTCGTGGCCGCGCCGCCCTTGATGATCCCGAAGTTCGCCGTGGTCTCGTCGTCGATCCGGCCCAGCGGCATACCCGCCAGCGCCTCGGCCGCCACCACGATCGCGTTCACGCCGCGCTCGGGCGCCACGCCGGCGTGCGAGGCGCGGCCCTGCACCAGCACGTACAGGCTATCTTGCGAGGGCGCGCCCACGGTGATGCCGCCGAAATCGCCGCCCGAGTCGAGCGTCACGCCCTCGCGGGCCGCCAGCGCGCCGGTGTCGAACTGGGCCGCGCCGCGCAGGCCTACCTCTTCCTGCACCGTAAACACGATCTCGGCGGCGCGGTGCGGCTGGCCCTGCTCGAGCGTCGCGCGCAGCCCCTCGACGATCGCCGCGACGCCGGCCAGGTCGTCGGCGCCCAGCACCGTATCGCCGCTCGAGCGCACCACGCCGTCGGCCACCAGCGGCCGCACGCCATGGCACGGCGCCACGCTGTCCATGTGCGCGTTCAGCAGCAGCGGCTGGCCCTCGCCGGGCACGCGCGCCAGCAGGTTGTGCAGCGCGTCCTCGGCCACCTCCAGCCCCATGCCCTCGAGCAGGCCGCGTATGTGCGCGGCGATCGGCCCCTCGCCGCCCGAGGGGTTATCGATCTGTACCAGATCAAGAAACGTAGCCAGCAGCCGTTCTGTATTCACCATGGCGTCCCCTCATTGCCCTTCCAGATCAAACGCGGCCTTGAGCACATCGCCGGCCAGCCGCGCGCCCACGCCCGCGCCGTCGCGGCCATTCTCAACCATCACCGCCACGGCGTAGCGCGGCTGGTCGACCGGCGCGATCGCGATGAACCAGGCGTGCGGCACGGTGCCCGCGCCGTGCTCGGCGGTGCCCGACTTGCCGCCCACCAGCGCCACGCTCGGGCTGACCTGCTGCGCGGCTTTGCCAAAACCATACTCCACGCCGGCGCGCATGTTCTTGCGCATCTGCGCGGCAATATCGCCCGAGACGGCGCGCCGGATCGCGCGAGGGCCGCGCGCCACCACCACGCTGCCGTCGGGCCGGGTGATCTTCTCGACCAGGTACGGCTGCATCATCCAGCCGTCGTTGCCGATCGCCGCGGCCACCATCGCCATCTGCAGCGGCGTGGTCTGCAGCTGGCCCTGCCCGAAGCCGGTGTCGGCCAGCGCGGCCTTGCGGTTCAGAAAGCCGGCGTCCTTGTACAGCATGCTCGGCACGGTCGGCAGGTCGGTGAAGCCGCCGTAGGTTTCGGGCGCGTAGCGCGGCTCGAATATGTCGAAATCGGCGGCGGTTTTGGCCAGCCGGTCGGGGCCGAGCCGCAGCGCGTACTGGGCGAACGCCACGTTGCACGAGTAGGCGTACACATGCTCGAGGTTCGAGGGGTCGCCGGTGAGCGTATACAGGTCGGCCACCGCGTTCACCACCGGCGGCGCGCCGGCCTCGGTCTCGAGCTGGTTGAAGCAGCGGATATCGTCGGGCTGGCCCTCGCGCGTATTCTCAAGCGCGCTCACCGCCGTCACGGTCTTGAAGGTCGACCCGGGCGCGTAGCGGCTCTGGGTAGGCCGGTTGAGCAGCGGCTGGCCGGCGCCGTCGCTGTTCAGCTGGCCCCAGTAGCTCTGGATGCGCTGGTTCTCGGCGGCGCGGTCGGCGGCGGGGTTGAACGCCAGCGGGCGCGGGTCGAAGCCAGGGTTGCTGGCCATCGCCAGCACCGCGCCGGTCTTGGGGTCGAGCACCACCACCGAGCCGGTGCCACGGTCGGCCAGCAGGCTCGCGGCGGCGGCCTGCAGGCGCGCGTCGAGCGTCAAGTGCAGATCGTCGCCGACCTGCGGCTTGCCCAGCAGCGTGTCGCGCAGGCGATTGTACGAGTCGCGCTCGCCATTCAGGTAGGTGTCGTAGGTCGCCTCGAGCGCCGAGGGCCCGAAGCGGTCGCTGAAGAAGCCGACGATATTGCCGAACGCGGCGGGGTCAAACTGTTGGGCCAGCGGGTAGCGCCGCACCGCGTAGGTGTTATCGACGATCTCGGTATCGACGAGCGGCAGGCCGGTGCGGTCGAGCATCTTGCCGCGCCGCACGCGCAGCGACTGGATGACCTGCCGGACGTTGCTGGTAGTCTGGCCAGTCTGCTCGTCGACATGAATATTGTTGGCGATATCGTCGGCGCGCACGAACTGCTGGCGCAGCAGCTGCAGCGACAGCAGCACGAAGCCCAGCGCCACCAGCAGGCCCAGGTTCTGAATGCTGCGCGAGATGCCGCGCGGCTGAGGCGGCAGCGACATACGCACCGCCGCCAGCAGCAGCGGGGCGGCGAGCCAGAGCGCAAGCAGCCAGCGAGCATCCTGCTCGATCGGCTGGATCATGCCATAGGCGATCAGCGCAACCGCGGCGATAAACGCCAGAATACGCACAAATTGACGCATGATTATTCAGGAGGATCCGGGGCGGCCGGGCCGCATCGAACGCCTCGTAAGCCCGTAGCTGTGGATTATACTCGAAAAGCAGCGCGTGTATGAAACATATGCGCGACGTCTGGCAGGGGCGCCCGGTGGCGCAGCCGGCGCGCGGAGGAGCTACTCAAGCGGCATGGTGGCGCGCACGGTCACGCCGCCGCCCTCGGTTTCGAACACGTCGAGCCGGCCGCCGAACTCGCTCAGCCGGTACTGCATGGCGCGCAGCGCGTGCAGGCCCGGGCGCTCGTGTGTGCCGTCGAGCAGGCCGACGCCGTCGTCCTGGATCATCAGCGCCACCGAGTGGGCGTCGTAGCGCAGCGTCAGCACCGCCGACCCGGCGTGCGCGTGCTGCTGGACATTCAGCAGCGCCTCGCGCGCCAGGCGCACCAGCAGGTCGCGGTGCAGCGGGTTGAGCAGGCGTGTGCGCCCGAGCAGCGTGACGCGCGCGGGAGTGCCGGTATGCTGGCCAAAGCGCGCCGCCAGCAGATCCAGCGCGGTGCCCAGGTCGGCGTCGGCGGGGGCCAGCGGGGTAAAGATCACCCGGCGCAGCTCCTCGACGCTCTGCTCGGTGGTGCGCGTCTTGGTGATCTGCATGGCCAGGGGCGCGTCGTTCAGCCAGCGCTCGCGGTTGCGGGCTGCCGCGCGCGCGTCGGCGGCGAAGCGCGGCGGCTCGCCGCCGACCGGGCGCTCGAGGCGCGGCGGCGGCAGCCTGGCCGCGCGCGTATCGCGGCGGTTGGCCAGCATCTGGCGCACTGTCTCGATCAGCCAGGGCAGCGCGAAGCCGACCATCAGCGGCACCACCAGCACCAGCGCCAGCGGCAGCCAGCCATCCTCGGCCAGCTCGGCGGCGGGCGGCTGGTCGGTGGCCCACAGCAGCATCGCCGCCATCGACACAAAGCTGAGGCTCGACATCACCCAGCCGCGCACGCCGTCGAGCAGACCCGGCAGCACCAGGCTGCTGTAGGCGTAGAACACGAACGGGCTCGACCAGCCGCCGCTCCAGGCGATCACCAGCACGGTATACAGAATATCGGCGCCCAGCGCCAGCGGGTTGCGCTGCGCCAGCCGGGTATACTGCCGCGCGAAGATCGTGCCGGCGATATTGACGAGCGCGGTGACGGCCAGCAGCGGCGCGTAGGCCGCCGCGCGGCCCCCGTACAGCAGCACCAGCACGGTGACGCCCCAGGCCAGCCAGCGAAACGCAAAAAATATCACGTGGTTGGCAAACCACGGTATTGAACGTGTACCTCGCACAATCCACCTCAGCGGGTACGTGAACCTCTGCCTTGCCTGCCTGCGACGGCACCGCGGGAATGGCCGCATGAATCGGGCGCTCGCGAGTGCGCTGGCGTGAACGAGGCCAAACTCCAGGAGTAGAACGACTATAGTTTAGCAGAAAGCCAGGGCAACAGCAAGGCAAGACAGCAGCAAAATCGTAGATGTCGAGGCCGCCCACGCGCGCCCCGCAGGCGCCGCTCCGGCCGCCGCCGCTCAAACCACGGCTACGCGAAGTTATAGTATAATACTGCCCTTAAGCGTCTGCCTGAAAAGCACGAATGCGAGGAGTCGTTACCTTTACACGCCTCGTTCTGGCCTCGACCAGCCAGAAAAAAGGCCCCTGGTGGGACATAGTCCTTCCAGGCCGGGCTTTTCAGCCAACCTTAAAGGGGCTTGGTATTTCCAACCTGCCGGCGAGGTCGCGGGGGCCTGCGCCCCTCCACCGCCCTCGTGCGCCATGGTTTGCAAGAACCGAACCCCGATTGTTTCTCTGCATTGTCTAGCCGCAGTAGGAAGCGCATGATCAGCCAAAACAGCAGGCCGAGCACATTGCGGCGTGGCGATCAAATCTTCGTGATCGCCGCGCACGCGGCCGGGAACGCCGAGCTCAATCTTTGGGCGATGTACCAGGAGGGTGCGTTCGTACAGTGGGAAGACGCGGGGGTGACGCTCTCCGACGGCCAGCGCGTCGGGCCGTGCTATGTGCTGTGGGTGCCGGCCCCCGAGCTGCTGCTGGCCGAGGCTCCGGCGCTGCCGGCCCCCGAGCCGGCCGCCGACGCCGCGCCGGCCAAGGCGACGCGGCGCGGCAAGACGACGCGGCACAAGGGGATCACGCGGATCGACCACCCGGCCAAGCGCACGTTTGGCTACATGGTGCGCGTCGCCTGGAAGGGCGAGATCCACCACAAGTTCTTTTCCGACAAGCGCTGTGGCGACAGGCTGGCCGCGCTCGACGCGGCGATCCAGTGGCGCGACCGCACCGAGGTCGAGATCGGCAAGCCCCGCACCGAGCGCATGGTCTTTGGCAAGCCCGCCGGCTCGAACCCGGCGGTGGGCGTGGCGCGCCGCCGCGAGAATAACACCGACTACTACGAGGCTACCTGGCTGAGCCCCGAGGGCCGCGTGCAGCGCACGCGCTACTCGATCCGCAAGCACGGCGAGCGCAAGGCCCTGCGGCTGGCAATGGCCGCGCGCCAGCGCCACGAGCGCATTCGCTACCAGACGCCGCGCGACTGACGGCCCCCGCGAATGGGGATTGCATTGCCTCCATGACATTGCGTAAGACAATGCACAGATCGTTATTGCCGCACAGCCCGCTTGAAAGGGGATATGCCACCAGGTAAAACCGCGCCCGCCGGTGTTACCGGCGGGCGCGGTTTTTGCCTGGTGGGCCGCGCAGGATCTGAACCTGCAACCAAGTCGTTATGAGCGACGTGCTCTGCCATTGAGCTAGCGGCCCGTACGCCACCATCCTACCACATACATCGGCAGAGCGTCAATCGCCAAGCGCGGGGTTACAGGGCTGGAGCAAAGTCGGCCCTCACCCCCCTTCCCCCCCTCTCCCGCGTGCGGGAGAGGGGGGGAAGGGGTGAGGCGCGGTCGCAAAGCGACCGCATCACACAGCCAGATGTGTTTCCCCTCCCCTGACAGGCGAGGGGTAGGGGGAGGGGTCGAAAGACCTTGCACGAGCCCTGCGTGGGGTTACGGGGGCGCGTGCAACGTCAGAGCATTCAGCTGCAGCGGCCCTGCAGACGCTCACGGCAGTGGCGTGGCGAAGTTCGTGCCCTGAAACGTGGCGTTCTGCGGGATCACCAGATCCACGTTGCCGAGGTAGTCGATGTCGACAGTGGCGTCGGCGACGCGCACATCCAGCACATGCCCGCCGCGCTGCCGGTCGGCCGAGATCATGTGGAAGTGGTAGCCGGCGACGCCGATCGTGCCGAGGTAGTCGGGCAGCATGTAGCCCACCAGCGTCGCGCTGAGGTTCTGCTGCTCGAATACTTTCTGCTTGCCGACGGCGGCGGCCAGCGTGGGGTACGGCGCGGCCTGGCGCGGCACGCTGCGAAACTTCAGGTACGGGAACGTGCCGCTGATCTTGAAGGCGTACGGCCGGTTGGCGCTGGGCAGCTGCTTGCCCAGAAACGCCTTCAGCTCGTCGAGGCTCTGCAGCGGCTGGCTGATCGTGAGCTGCTGCGAGCTGTGAAAAAAGCTGACATCGGCGAATGGCGTAGTGAGCGCCTTGTCGGCCACGCGCACCGCGCCGTCGGCGGTGGCCTGGTAGAACACCCCATCCAGCGCGATCATCTCGCCGTCGAGGCCGTCGAAGGTGCCCAGGCCGAAATCGCCGCGCTGCGCGAGCTGCGCAAAGGTGGTCTCGCCGCCAAACTGCCCGCGCTGCAGCGCCGGGTATGTCGACACCTGCGTCAGCGTGTCGGTGTCCTGCGCGGCGCCGGCCGGCGCCTGGCCGCAGCCCGCCAGCAGCGCGGCGAGCGCCCACACCAGCAGCGGCGCGCCCCAGCGCCACAGGCTCGGCCGGCCTCGGGTGAACCCAGCTTGCCAGTTCATCAAACCCTCCATATTACCCATCGTACGCCAGCGTCTCGCGGATGGTCAGGCGCGCGGCGGCCTGCGCGGGTGCCAGGCTGGCGAGCACGGCGATCAGCGCGACGATCACCAGCCACAGCAGCACGCCCGGCCACCAGAACACGACATCCAGCGGGTGATACAAGATCAGCGGGCCGAGCGTAGCCGAGAGCCAGGCGTCAAACGGCAGCGCGCCGATCGTGCCAATGACCGCGCTGACCAGGCCGATCACCAGCCCTTCGACGACGACAACTCGGCGCACCACCGGCGTCTGCGCGCCAAGCGCGCGCAGCACGCCGATCTCGCGTGTGCGCTCGATCACATTGATGCTCATGGTGCTGGCCAGCCCCAGGCCGCCAACCAGCGCCACTAGCGCGACCATCGACAGCAGCAGGATCGCGACGATGTCGAGGTTCGAGGCCACCGATTTGCGGCTGTCGGCGGTGATGCTGCTGCGCTCCACCTCGATGCCGTTCTGGTGCAGCCGGCGCAGCAGCTGCGCCTGCACGGCCTGCTGCTGCTCGGCCGCGCTGCCGGCCGTGCGCACCACCAGCCGGCTGGCATAGCCGGTCGCGCCGGTCGCGCGCTCGAAGTCGGCGTAGGGGATGTAGGCCACCGGCACGAAGCCGCGCGCGCTCACCCCGACGATCCGCCACCAGCGCTCGTCGTCGCCAATCCGCAGCTTCACCGTCTCGCCAACCCCCGGGCCGCGAAACAGGTCGAGCGCGTCGGCGTTGACAAACAGCGTGCTGCGGTCGCCGCGCGCCAGCCGGCGCCCGGCGATCACGCTGGGCTGCGAGAGCGGCGTGCCCGCCGGCAGGCCCACCAGCACCATGCTGCCGCTCAGCCGCCCGTCGGGGAATACCAGCCGCGCGCTGCCGACGCCCCAGGCTTCGGCTTCGACCACGCCAGGCGTGTGGCGCGCCGCGGTCAGCAGGTCGCCTGCCGGCTGCGGCTCAGCGACGTTCACCTCGACGTCGTAGTTCGCCTCGGCCTGCATCGCCAGCGCGGTGGCCTGGATCGACTGGCGCACGCCCAGCACGCCGATGAACATCGCCCCGGCCAGGCTCAGCGCCACCAGCGTCAGCGCCACCCGGCCGGCCTTGCGAAAGGTGTTGCGCACCGAGATCAGCAGCAGCGCCGGCGCGGCCTCGGCCAGGCGCCGCGCCAGCGCGCCCTGGCCCAGCCGCAGCCAGGCAGGCGCTGTCACCGCCGGCTGCCCGCCGATCGCCTCGCGGATGGTCAGCCGCGCGCCGCCGAGGATCGGCACGAGCGCGGCCAGCACCGGCACCACCAGCGCCGCCACCACCAGCACGGCCAGCGTAGCCGGCGGCATGCCGAAGCTCACGATGGTGGTGTTGAGCGCCGAGCCCATGCCGGCGGCCAGGCCATACGCGCCGCCGAGCGTGATCGGCAGCGAGATCACCAGCCCCAGCACGCCAAAGATCAGCACCATCTCGAGGTACAGCCATACGATCTGGCCGCGCCGCCCGCCCAGCGATTTGATCACGCCGATCTGCGGGATCTGGCGCGTCACCACCGACGACATCACGTTGACGATCAGGAAGCCGCTGAGCGCCAGCGTCAGCAGGCCCATGGTGCCGAGGATGAACAGAATGCCGTTCATCGAGTCCCACAGCGGCGGCTGGCTCGGCCGAGGGATGCTGATGCGCGACACCGCCACGCCGCTGGCGGCGATCTGCCGCGCGACGCGCGTGGCCGCCGGCTCGACGTCGGCCCAGGCGCCGGGGTTGCCGGCCAGCCGCACATACAGCTGGTTGAAGTCGCGCGGCTGCTTGAGCGCCGCCAGCGTCTCGCGCGCGATGTAGCCGTAGGCGGTGGTGATGTCGATGTTCGATGGGACGATCGCCTGGTCGCTCACCAGGCCGGCGATCGTCAGCGTGGTTGCGGTGTCGTCGGGCATGCGCACGCGCACGCGCTGGCCGATGCGCAGGCCAAACTGCGCCGCAGTCGAGCGCTCGATCAGCACCTCGCCGCGCGCGACGCCGGCCGGGCTGCCTGGCTCGGGCGCCAGCCGGCCGATCGCGACGTCGCCCCAGTCGGCGGCCTGCAGCTCAAACGCGAGCCAGCTGCCCGGCCCCAGCGCCAGCTGCGCGCCGACCGTGCGGCGGCCCTCGGCGGCGGCCACGCCGGGCATGCGCGCCACCTGGTTCACCAGCCCGCTGCCGAACGGCTCAAGGCTCAGCACCATATGCGCCGGCGCGCTGGCCGCGAAACCGCCGCGCATGTCGCGCTCGAGGATGGTGCGGCCTGCGCTCATCAGCCCGTAGGCGCCCACGCCCACGGCGATCACCAGCACCACCAGCGCGGTTCGGGCTTTGAACAGCCAGATCTCGCGCAGCACCTTGGTTCGGCGCACACCGATCATGGCGCGGCCTCATTCGCGGCGCGGCGCTGCTCGGCCAGCCGCCGCACCTGCTCGCCAAACCCCGCCGACCGGCCGGCGATCTGCTCGAAATCGGCGCGGCTCAGCTCGACCACGCGCGCCAGCTGCGAGGCGCGCACGCTGGCCAGGCGCCGGCCATCGCCGAGCAGCGCCATCTCGCCGAAGAACTGCCCAGGCCCCAGCCGCGCCACCAGCACGGTCGCGCCGTCGGGGCGCTGCCACAGCACCTCGACGCCGCCCTCAAGGATGACGAAAAAGGTGTCGCCAAGCGCGCCCTGGCGGATGATCGTCGCGCCCGGCTCGAATGTCTGCGCGCGCAGGTTCGCCGTCAGATCGAGCAGGGCGCGGAAATCGAGCGCCGTGAGCGCCTGGATCTGGTTGCGGATCTGGTTGCGCTCGACCACCCGGCCGAGGCGCTCGGCCAGCGCCGGCGAGCTTTCGATCAGCTGGTGAAATGCGCCGGCGTCGAGCGCCGCCACCACGGCTGGCGCCGCGCCCGACGCGCGCACCGTGGCGCTGCGCACGCCGCTGCCCGCCAGCGCCGCCTCGCCAAACCAGCGCCCGGCCGCGAGCTGGTCGACCAGCGTTTCGCCGCCGGGGCGCTCGACGAACACGTCGACAGCGCCCTCAAGCAGCACGAAAAACTCGTGGCCGGCCTCGCCTTGGCGCACGATCGTCGCGCCGGCCGGGAAGGTACGCACCTCGGCGCGGCGCTTCACCTCCACCAGCTGGTCGGGGCTCAGCTCCTTCAGCGCGCGCGCCAGGTGCTCGTGCACGACCTCGCCGTCGGCGATCAGGATCGCGCGATCGACCCGCCGCGCCAGGTCGTCGTCGTGCGTGACCATCAGAATGGTGGTGCCCTCGGCCGCCAGCCGGCGGAACAGCTCGAAGATCTGCGCGGCGGTGCGCGAGTCCAAGCTGCCGGTCGGCTCGTCGGCAATGATCAGCGCGGGGTTGTTCGCCAGCGCCCGCGCAATCGCGGCGCGCTGCTGCTGGCCGCCCGACACCGCCGCGGGCATTTTGTGCGCGTGCGCGCCGAGCTGCACCAGCTCGAGCAGGTGCATGGCCCGCTCGCGGCGCTCGCGCGGCTGAAACAGGCCGTTCAGTTCCATCGGCAGCACAATATTCTCGAGCAGCGTGAGCGAGGGCAGCATCTGGAAAAACTGAAACACGATCCCGAGGTTGCGCCCGCGCCACGCCGCCATGCCGCGCTCGTCGAGCGTGTGGATGGGCGTGCCGCCGACGATGATCTCGCCCGAGCTTGGCCGGTCGATGCCGGTGAGCATGTTGATGAATGTCGACTTGCCGCTGCCGGATTTGCCGATCACCGCCACGAACTCGCCGCGCTCGACGCGCAGGTCGATCCCGCGCAGCGCCGGCACCGGGCCGGCAGGCGAAAGGTAGTCCTTGCGCAGCTCGCGCACGACGATAAACGGCTCGGTGGTGGGCGGCGCGGCGCGGTTGGTGTCGTTCATAGCATTGAGCTTGTGCTAGCGGGATGCCCCGATCATAGCGTTGCAGCGCGGTGGTGTCAAGCGCCAGCCTGCCCGCCCGACAAGGAGCAATACATCCGGCGTTGTTTCCGCCCAGGCGGGCACGATGCCCGCCCGACAAGGAGCAATACATCCGGCGTTGTTTCCGCCCAGGCGGGCACGATGCCCGCCCGACAAGGAGCAATACGTCCGCCGTTGTTTCCGCCCAGGCGCGCACGATAGACGCCGAGATTGGCAATACGTCCGCCGTTGTTTCCGCCCAGGCAGGCGCGATGCCCGCCCGACACCACACAATACGCCCGGCGTTTTTCGCCCAGGCACGCACGATGCCCGCCCGACACGAGCAATACGTCCGCCGTAGGGCGGGCATCGTGCCCGCCTTCTCCCCATCGAGGTGAGGCGCGAGGTCGAGCGCACGGCTCGCTCGTACGTGCGGCCCTTCTTCGCCCCAGCCGTAGGGCGGGCATCGTGCCCGCCTTCTCCCCATCGAGGTGAGCCTGGAAGATCGAGCGCACGGCTCGCTCGTACGCGCGGCCCCAGCACCCGCCGCAGGGCTTCGCCCCAGGCTCGGTAAAGAAATCTGTCTCCCGGCTTGCGCGCGGCGACTTCTGGTATACTACCGGCCGGAATCATCGGGCTTCGCCGCGCGCCCATGCGCACGCCGCAAGCCGAGGTTCGGCTCAGGGAGGAGGGACACTTGGAAAGCTCAGGCGCAGTCGCCACGCTGTTGCGCCTCGCCGGCGTGCTGGTGCTCGTGGCGCTCAACGGCTTCTTTGTCGCGGCCGAGTTCGCGCTGGTCGGCTCGCGGCGCACCCGGCTCGAGCAGCTGGCGAGCGCGGGCAACGCCACCGCCGCGCTGGGCCGGCGCATGCAAGAGGATCTCGACCGCTACATCGCGGCGGCGCAGCTCGGGATCACGCTTGCCAGCCTCGCGCTTGGCTGGATCGGCGAAAGCACCGTGGCCGCGCTGGTCGACCCGCCGATCGAGGCGCTGGTGGTGTGGCTGCTGGGCAACCTGGCGGTGGCCGAGACGCTGGCGCTCTCGGTCAGCCACGCCGTCGGCATCGCCGTGTCGTTCTTCGTGATCACCTCGCTGCATATCGTGCTGGGCGAGCAGGCGCCGAAGGTGTTCGCAATACGCGCGCCCGAGAATACCGCGCTGTTTATCGCCCGGCCGCTGGCGCTGTTCAACCAGGTGTTCGGCCTGATCATCCGCTTTCTCGACTGGGCCACCGAGCTGGTGCTGCGGCTGGTTGGCATCAGCGAGAGCGGCGGCCACACCAAGGTGCACTCGGCCGACGAGCTGCGCCTGCTGGTGGAGGAGAGCGGCGAGGCCGGCGTGCTCGACGAAGAAGAGCAGGAGATGCTGATCAACGTGTTCGCCTTCGCCGACCGGCCGGCCTACCAGGCGATGCTGCCGCGCACCGAGGTGGTGACGATCGATCACGAGGCGACCGTGCACGAGTTCCTCGACCGCTTCGCCGAGACCGGCCACACGCGCTTCCCGGTGCTCGGCCCCGGCGGCGTCGACGACGTGCGCGGCATTATTTCGGCCAAAGATCTGCTGGTGGCCATGCGCGACGGCAGCGTCGCGCCCGAGCAGCCGATCGGCCCGCTCATCCGCCCGGCGTTCTTCACCCCCGAGAGCAAGCGCATCGGCGACCTGCTGCAAGAGCTGCGCGCCAAGCACATCCGCATGGCCATCCTGATCGACGAGTATGGCGGCATGGCCGGCGTGGTGACAATGGAGGACCTGGTTGAGGAGATTGTCGGCGACCTCGACGACGAGCTTGGGCACGCGCACGACGAGCTGAAGACGATCGACGAGCAGACGACGGTGGTGGAGGGCCAGATGCGCGTCGAGGATGTGAACGAGGAGCTGGATCTGAACATTCCCGCAGGCGACTACGAGACGCTGGCCGGGTTCATCCTGGCGCGGCTGGGCCGGCTGCCGGCGAATGGCGATACGCTGCTGCACGGCGGCACCCGCCTGACGGTGCTCGAGATGCAGGGGCCGCGCATCAAGCGCATCGAGATCAAGCGCGGGCAATGATGCGCCAGGGCTCGTGCGCAGACGATTGCCCCCTCTGGGGCGTGCATCGTGCCCGCCTGGGCTCCTTGTAGGGCGGGCATCGTGCCCGCCTGCATTGGAAAATGACGGGCCTATTGTGTAGGTCTCGGGCGTGCATCGTGCCCGCCTTGAGGGAAACGGCGGGCCTATTGTGTGGGTCTCGGGCGGGCATCGTGCCCACCCTGGCGGAAAAACGGCTCTGCCGACGTCACCGCCGTACGCGCCTGCCTCGTGGCCGACCGACTGCGCCACAGAGGGGCATGTGAAGGGGCCGCACGCACGCTCGACATCCCGGCTCACCTCGATGGGGAGAAGGCGGGCACGATGCCCGCCCTACGGCGGACGTAGTGCCGGTCTCGGCGCCTATCGTGCCCGCCTGGGCGGAAAACGCCGGACGTATTGCGCGGTGTCGGGCGTCCATCGTCCGCGCCTTTGCGGATGTAGGGCGGGCATCGTGCCCGCCTGGGTTCCTTGTAGGGCGGGCATCGTGCCCGCCTGCATTGGAAAATGACGGGCCTATTGTGTGGGTCTCGGGCGGGCATCTTGCCCGCCTGGGCTCCTTGTAGGGCGGGCATCGTGCCCGCCTGCATTGGAAAATGACGGGCGTAGTGCGCGGTGTCAGGCGGGCATCGTGCCCGCCTGCATTGGAAAATGACGGGCCTATTGTGTGGGTCTCGGGCGTCCATCGTGCCCACCCTGGCGGAAAACGGCTCTGCCGACGTCACCGCCGTACGCGCCTGCCTCGTGGCCGACCGACTGCGCACAGGGGGGCATCGTGAAGGGGCCGCACGCACGCTCGACACCCGGCTCACCTCGATGGGGAGAAGGCGGCACGATGCCCGCCCTACGGCGGACGTATGTGCCGGTCTCGGCGCCCATCGTGCCCGCCTGCATTGGAAAATGACGGGCCTATTGTGTGTGGTGTCGGGCGGGCATCGTGCCCGCCTGCATTGGAAAATGACGGGCCTATTGTGTGGATCTCGGGCGTGCATCGTGCCCGCCTGGGCTCCTTGTAGGGTGCCCATCATGCCCGCCCTACGGCGGACGTAGTGCGCGGTGTCGGGCGCGCACGCTGCCCGCCTTGAGGGAAACGGCGGGCGTATTGCGCGATGTCGGGCGGGCATCGTGCCCACCCTGGCGGAAAAACGGCTCTGCCGACGTCACCGCCGTACGCGCCTGCCTCGCGGCCGACCGACTGCGCCACAGGCATGTGAAGGGGCCGCACGTACGAGCAAGCCGTGCGCTCGACATCCCGGCTCACCTCGATGGGGAGAAGGCGGGCACGATGCTCCGCCCTACGCCGGACGTATTGCGCGGTGTCGGACGCCCATCGTGCCCGCATTGATGGAAAATGACGGGCGTAGTGTGTGGTGTCGGACGCCCATCGTGCCCGCCTTGATGGAAAATGACGGGCGTAGTGTGTGGTGTCGGGCGGGCATCGTACCCGCCTTGAGGGAAACGGCGGGCATAGTGTGTGGTGTCGGGCGCCCATCGTGCCTGTCTGCCGTAGGGGCGGGCATCGTGCCCGCCTGCATGGAAAATGACGGGCGTAGTGCGCGATGTCGGGCGCCCATCGTGCCCACCCTGGCGGAAAAACGGCTCTGCCGACGTCACCGCCGTACGCGCATGCCTCGTGGCCGACCGACTGCGCCACAGGCATGTGAAGGGGCCGCACGTACGCCGACATCGGCTCACCTCGATGGGGAGAAGGCGGCACGATGCCCGCCCTACGGCGGACGTATTGCCGGTCTCGGCGCCCATCGTGCCCGCCTGCATTGGAAAATGCACGGGCCTATTGTGGGTCTCGGGCGGGCACGCTGCCCGCCTGGGCTCCTTGTCGGGCGGGCATCGTGCCCGCCTGGCTCCTTGTAGGGCGCCCATCATGCCCGCCCTACGGCAGACGTATTGCGCGGTCTCGGCGCCTATCGTGCCCGCCTGCATTGGAAAATGACGGGCCTATTGTGTGGGTCTCGGGCGTGCATCGTGCCCGCCTGGGCTCCTTGTAGGGTGCCCATCATGCCCGCCCTACGGCAGACGTATTGCCGGTCTCGGCGCCTATCGTACCCGCCTTGAGGGAAACGGCGGGCGTAGTGTGTGGTGTCGGACGCCCATCGTGCCCGCCTGAGCTCCTTGTAGGGCGGGCATCGTGCCCGCCTTGATGGAAAATGACGGGCGTAGTGTGTGGTGTCGGACGCCCATCGTGCCCGCCTTGATGGAAAATGACGGGCGTATTGCGCGATGTCGGGCGTGCATCGTCCGCGCCTTTGCGGATGTAGGGCGGGCATCGTGCCCGCCTTGAGGGAAACGGCTCTGCCGACGTCACCGCCGTACGCGCATGCCTCGTGGCCGACCGACTGCGCCACAGGCATGTGAAGGGGCCGGACGTACGGGCGAGCCGTGCGCTCGACATCCCGGCTCACCTCGATGGGGAGAAGGCGGGCACGATGCCCGCCCTACGGCGGGCGTATTGCGCGGTCTCGGCGCCTATCGTGCCCGCCTGGGCGGAAAACGCCGGACGTATTGCGCGATGTCTGGCGCCCATCGTGCCGGCCCCGTCTGACGGGTGCTCGAGCTGCGGGGGCCGCCCGGCTACGGCTTCAGCGCAATACCGCCAAACTGCACGCCGAGCTTGCGCTGGTCGTGCTGGGCCGGGTCGGCCTCGGCCGGCACCCACGTCGGCGCGGCGATCCGCAGCAGCAGCGTGCCGGTCGGCGGCGCGGCCTGCCCGGCCAGATCGGCGCGGTAGCGATAGCCGCGCATCCCCGGCGCGAGATCAAAGCAGGTTTCGCCGCTGAACGGCCGGGTTGGCAGCGCGAAGTCGGGCGCGCCCGCGTACGACACACACGCGCGCGCCGGGCCAAGCGACGCCGGGCGCGTGGCGCCGGGCGCGAGCAGCAGCGTCACGTCGAGCGGCGCGCCAGCGCGCGGCCAGGCCATGCGCACCACCGCGTCGCCGTCGGTCCACGCCACCGTGGCGCCGTCGATCTGCTCGGGGTGGTAGAAGCCGCGCACCTGCGCCGCGAAGTCGTCGGGCGCGATCGGCTGGGGCGCGGGCGCTGGCTCGCCGGCCGCTTCGAGCCGGTAGACCAAAAAGCGGAACGCGAACTCGAGCGGCACGCTGGGCTTCTGGTCGCGCAGCTGCTGGAACTCGGGCAGGCGCAGCGCCGCCGGCCCCACCGGCACCGGCCGCAGCCCCGGCAGCTCGACGCCGCCGTTCGCGCCGAGCACCAGGTACACCTGGCGGCCCTGCGCCTGCCAGCGGCGCACGTAGTCGGCCAGCTGCGCGGCGTACCTGCCAGGGTCGGGGCTGCGGATGGCGAATGTGTCGAGGCCAAAGGCATACTTCAGCGGCGTCGTCACCAGGTCGGGCGTGTCGCGGCCCTCGCCGCGAAACAGCAGCACGTCGCCGGGCTTGAACTGGCCTGCAATCGCCGCAAGCTGGTCGAGCGCGCCGGCATACTCGACGTGCGCGTACAGCTGGCGGTTGGTAGCCACAAAGAAGGCAAGCTGCGCCAGCACCAGCACGGTGGCCACCGCTGCGCCAAAGCCTGGCAGGCGGCGCCGCCACTGCGCAATCTGCACGATCGCATACGCCGCGCACAGGCTCAGCGCCGGGTAGGCCAGCGGGATGTAGCGCCGCAGAATGTAGATGTAGGTCAGGTCGCTGGTGCCATAGCTCAGCCGCACAAAGAAGAACGTGCTGGCCAGGCTGGCGAGCAGAAACAGCCACGACGCGCGGCTCAGCCTGCGCCACCACAGCGCCGCGCCCGCGATGCCCAGCAGCATGCCCAGCGGCGAGAGGTACCACCCCAGGCGCGCCAGGTTCGCCTGGGCGATCCCGGCCTTCTCCGAGTCGCCCTCGCGGCCGGGCACCAGCTCGGTGGCCGCGCGCGCTGCCACCGGCCGGCCGCGCAGCCAGCTCGGCAGCGCGCCGCGCGCGTAGGCCAGCGTTCGGGGGGGGCTGGGCCGGCGCTATGGGCGCGCCAACGTAGCCCTGCAGCGCCAGGCAGTCGGGCGCGCTATTGCCGGGCAGCAGGCAGCCCGGCAGCGCCGCCAGCGTACCCTCGTTCAGGATCTGCGGGCGCACCAGGTAGCCATACACGCCCAGCAGCAGCACCGCCGCCGCGCCAAGACGCAGCAGCCACGCCTGCCAGCGCACGATCTGCCGCTCGAGCCAGCGCTGCGGCCGGCCATCGCGGCGCAGCAGCACAAACGCCGCCAGCGCCAACGCCACCAGGCCGATCTCCAGCGGCAGGCGGTAGGGCGCGCGCAGCGACGCGCTGCGCGGGATGTTCAGAAACTGCTCGCGCAGCCCAGGCGTTAGAAACGGCCACGCCAGCGCCGCCGCCAGCGCCGACTGATCCTGCAGGCGCGCGTAGATCAGGTCGAAAAAGTAGGCCCGCGCGAACAGCAGAATGTGCGCCAGCGCCTGCGCCAGCATCGCGCCGAGGCCCAGCGCCAGCGCCCACACCGGCCCGCGCCAGCGCCGCGTGAGCGCCAGGTAGGCCAGGTAGGCCAGCAGCGGCACGACGATCGGGAAGAAGTCGACGCGCGCCAGCGCTAGCTGGCCCGCCGCAAGGCCCGCCAGCAGCCCGGCGAAAGCCTGGCGCGCGCCCGCGCCGCGCGGCGCGCCGGCTTCGCCGGCAGCCGTCTGCTGAAACGCCGCAAAGCCATACAGCGCCGCGAGCGACAGGCACTGCGCGGCGGCCTCCGATGTCGAGTAGCGGCTGAACCACACCTGCGCGCCGTTCAGCGCCAGAAACAGCGCCCCCAGCAGGCCCACCCAGGCGCCGCCCAGCCGCCGCCCGAGCATGCCGGCGCTCACAACGCCCAGCAGGCCGAGCAGGCTGGTGGCCAGCAGCCCGCCGCGCAGCCCCAGCAGGCTGGCGAGCAGCGCGATCCAGGCTGGGTAGAGGTGGAAGAACTGCGGCGTCACCAGGCCGCGGTCGAGGTCGCCCTCGTTGATCAGGTAGCCGGCGAAACGCAGCCGGGTGGCGATATTGCGCGACGCCGGCTGGACGCCCAGCAGGTTTGTCTCGGCCTGCGCGGCGGCGGCGCGCAGCAGCGGGTCGGGGGCTTGCTGGTCGGATGCGATCTGCTGCAGCAGCGCGTCGTGCTGCAGGATGCCGCCGCCGCGCGCAATCGCGAAGCCGGTGGTGGCGTACACGCCCGCGTCGCGCGCGCCGAGCACTACCTCGAATGGTCGCGCGACCAGCGCGGCGAACAGCAGCCCCACGGCGGCCAGCGCGAGTGTCTCCCAGCGCGCCGCAAGCCCGGCGCCCGCGCGCTCTGGCTGCGCGGCCTGCCCGCCTGCCCGAGCCAGCGGCCGCCGCCACACAGCGAGGCCGGGCACAGCGCCTAGCCCGCCGCGCCGCCAGGCCAGCCACGCGCATGCCAGGCAGAGCAGCGCCAGCAGCAGCAGGTGCAGCCAGGCCGCGAACACGCCCAGCTCGGCTAGCGTCAGCGCCAGCCAGCCGTTCAGCAGCACGCCGGCGAGCACGCGCTCGTAGTGGCGCTCGAGCGCGTCGGGCGGCTGGGCAGGGCCGAGCCATGCCAGCGCCAGCAGCGCACCAGGGATGTAGAGCAGCGGCGCGAGCACGAGTGTGGCGAGCAGGGCCAGCATGGGTTACGTGTCTCTCTGAGTTTGCATCGCGGGCGATTATACCATTTCTGCCGGGAGGCACTGTATGAGCGCGATCGATCGCGTCCCTGCTTTCCACCCCGCAACGTTCGTCCGCCACCCCGCAGCCTCCGTCCGCCATCCCGCAGCCTCCGTCCGCCATCCCGCAGCCTCCGTCCGCCATCCCGCAGCCTCCGTCCGCCACCCCGCAACGTTCGTCCGCCATCCCGCAACGTCCGTCCGCCACCCCGCAACGTTACGTCCGCCATCCCGCAACGTCCGTCCGCCATCCCGCAGCCTCCGTCCGCCACCCCGCAACGTCCTCGTCCGCCATCCCGCAACGTCCGTTTCGATACTTTTCGAGGGCTGCGCGCCCGCTTGCGAGGCTTTGGGCCTGCGCCCGCGGCCAAGGCCGCCGGTACCTCCGTGACACCGAGAGCGCGTATTGCTTGCCGGCAGGCCTTTGAGAGCTTCTATTTTCGTGTCGCGCCGACCGACCACAACCAGCGCGAGCAATCGCCGGCACCAGCAGCTACGCTGGGACAGCCCGCAGGCGTTTCGCCGCGCTCACCTCACCCGCTCGCTTCACCCGCTTTGCCTCCCGTAGTGGGTCAACGCCTGTCCTTTCGTCACTACCGCATACGCCAGCAGCTTGTGCGCACAAGCACAGCGCGCCACTTCGTCGGCTTGCCCGCTGCTCGCAATCGCTCATACTGCCCACGTTATCACTGGATTGTGCCGTGCAGCACTCAACGTTGCCATATACAAGGCGGTTCGCAAGCGCGCGTTTCCAGCGTGCCCAATCTGCCGTCGTCCGCGCACACTTGTGCCCGACTCGCGCCAGCGGCACCACCCCGGCGTAGGCGGCTGCCGCTTCGGCCGACACACAGGCCGTAAAGTTCAGCGTGCCGACCAGCAGCCAGGCGCTTGTGATCAGCCCGATACCTTGATGCTCCCCAGCAATGCGGCACTCTCTGCCCAAGCACCTCCTGCAACCGTCGCAATCTCCGTCTCCAGCGTCTCCGTTGCCGCTCACATTCCACAACCGTGTCCAAAGCCGCGAGTGCGGTTGGGATCGTCACTGGCCACTGCTCAAGCGCAGGCCCGGATTGGCCTGCTGACGCATCGTCAGCAGCCATCGCGCACCAGCAGCCGCTGGCGCAACTCGTGATAGACCTGCTCAGGCGGTGTCCAGCGCGACGGTTGACGTTCAACAGCAAACAGGGTCAACAGCTGAGCATCAAGCATCGGTTTTGGCGCGCCGGGGCAGAGAGCGCCGAAAGCGTGACGTGGGCGGGATTGACGACACTGACCGCATAGCCAGCTTGGGCGACCGCCAGCGCGGATCCAGTAGCTGCCAGTGGCTTCGAGCACAATCAGCGTCTGGGCTGGCGGGACAGCCGTGCTGGCGGTGCGGCTTCTGGAAGGCGGCAAAGCCCTCAGGAGTTTGGGGAAAGGTACGCGCACGCTGAGGCGGCAGCCAGTCGCCCAGGTCGCGGCGAAGGAGGCGGCAGCATGTCGACGCCGACAAACAGGCAATAGTCAGCAGATGCATTCATAGGTCACAAAGCTGAAAAGGAAATCAATTCCACGGATAGCGCCCCGTTCCTCGTGATACGTGGTCAGAGCCACACGATACGGTTCTGAGTGAGGCTATCCAAGGTGGTACAATTCTGACGCGGTCAAAGCCCGGGTACCCTGCCTCACCACCACCCTGTTCTCGAGGGCTCCGGCGCTGCCCCAGACCCCGTAATGTATGCTGTCGCTGCCGCTACGCCGGTGGCGCATGCCTCGTGGCGTGCACTGTGGTGTATCCGTCGGCAGGGCAGCCTTACGCCTGGTTGTGGCACGCTATCCATCCTACGCCCCGTGCCCCTACGAGCGTGGCTGGCTGCCGCTGTAAGGGCGAGCCTTGTGCTCGCCCCGCCACCTGCTCGCCCCGCCACCTGCTCCCCCCGCCACCTGCTCCCCCGGCGCATGCGAGGGCTACGCGCCCCCGCGCCCCGCGGCGGCCCCGCCGGCCTCCTGCCCCACGCCTGCCCCAGACCCCATGTATGCTGTCGCTGCCGCTACGCCGGTGGCGCATGCCTCGTGGCGTGCTGTGGTGTATCCGTCGGCAGGGCAGCCTGCGCCTGTTGTGCACGCTATCCCTACGCCCCGTGCCTCTACAAGCGTGCCTGGCTGCCGCTGTGGGCGAGCCTTGTGCTCGCCCCGCCACCTGCTCGCCCCGCCACCTGCTCGCCCCGCCACCTGCTCGCCCCGCCACCTGCTCGCCCCGCCACCTGCTCGCCCCGCTCCCCGCTCTCCGCCCCCGCTCTCCGCTACCCCGCTCCAACGCTCATTCGCTCGGCTATAATATGCACCGCCTGCACGCGCCCGATCGTCGGTGCGCGCTGCGCGGCCAGGAGAAATGCGATCATGAACGAGCAGCAGAGCCAGCCAGGCAGCGCCCTGGCCAACGACGAGTCGGCCATCCGCTCGCTGTATCAGCAGCTACTGCATAGCTGGAACGTCCGCAACGCGCCGGCCTTCGCCGCGCTGTTCTCCGCCGACGGCAGCGTCGTCGGCTTTGACGGCAGCGTCGTCGATGGGCAGGCCGCTATCGCGGAGCACCTTCAGCAGATCTTCGCCAGCCACCAAACCGCGACATACATCGGCATTGTGCGCGAGGTGCGCTTCCTGGCGCCAGATGTGGCGCTGCTGCGCGCTGTCTCCGGCATGCTGCCGCCGGGCCAGGCCGACATCAACCCGGCGGTGAACACGATCCATGCGCTCGTCGCGGCGCGGCACGGCGCGTCCTGGCGGATCGCCCTCTACCAGAACACCCCCGCCCAGTTTCACGGCCGCCCCGACCTCGCGCAGCAGCTGACCGACGAGCTGCGCCAGGCGCTCGCCGCGTCCCAGGCCTAGAGCCAAGATGCTCTGCCTGGCTTCGACGGGCAGCGCATCGCACAAGGGTAGAAGGAATTTTCGGGGGCGGCAAAGCCGCCTCCGAACCACGACATACAGCACGTGAGCAAGTGCCTTTGTTGATAGAATGCATTCCCAGCTGGAGGAAAGCCGTGCCGATAAGTGCTCGCTATGTCCACACCAACCTGGTTGCGCGCGACTGGCGGCGCCTCGCGTCGTTCTACCAGGATGTCTTCGGCTGCACTCCCGTGCCGCCGGAGCGCGACTTTCACGGCCCGGCCTTCGACACGCTGACCGGCATCGCCGGGGCCAGGCTGCGCGGCATGCACCTGCGGCTTCCGGGGTATGGCGATACGGGGCCAACCCTGGAGATATTTGAGTATGCCCCGGCGCAGGCCAAGCCCGATGCCGCCGTCAACCGCCAGGGCTACGGCCACATCGCATTCGCCGTCGACGACGTCGCGCGCGCGTACGACACGGTGGTGCAGGCCGGCGGCCGGCCGATCGGCGGCATCGTCACGCTCGAAATCGCCGGCGGCGCGCGGGTCACCGTCGTCTACATGGCCGACCCCGAGGGCAATATTATCGAGCTACAATCGTGGTCGCAACCCGCAGCACCGGCGTCCTGATACCGCACCGCGAGGGCATGCATGTCGAGCGACCTTTTGATCGGCTGGCTGCTCGGTATCGCGAGCAGCCTGATCACCGGGCTATTCATGTTCTGGCTCGAAGGCCAGCGCGAGCAGCGGCGCGAAAGGCTCAAGCAGCGGCTCGACGACTACCGCACCGCGCTTAACTGGAAAGAGCACGGCCAGAAGCTCAGCCTGCGCGGCTTCAACCTGGAGGGCGCCAACCTCTCGGGGAAAGATTTTTCGGGCGCCGACCTGGAAGGCGCTAATCTGCAGGGCGCGATCTTGTGGAAGACCAACCTGGAAGGGGCGAACCTGCGCGCGGTGAACTTCCGCAAGGCCAATATCAAGGGCTGCTCGTTCCGGCGCGCGATGCTCTACAGCGCCGACTTCGCCGAGGCGATTGTTGTGCGCGGCGACTTCAGCGAAGCGATCGTGCTGCGCGCGAAGCTGCGCGGCGCCAGCGCGTTTGAAGACTGCACCTGGCGCGACGTGGTGTTCGACCGCACCACCGAGCTAACCCACGAGCTAGCGATCGAGATGCAGCGGCCGCCGGCTGCGCCGGACGACACCACGCCGGCCGGCCGGCAATAGGCGGCTACCTTGCGCGCGGGCGCCACAGCACCGCGAGCCGCCGCACCAGAATATCGACCGGCAGCAGCGCCAGCGCCACCAGCAGCAGCGGCAGGCTCAGGTCGCGCGCGCTGCTGGCGCCCTGCGACACCGGCGCGAACGCCTGGGCCGGCTGGTCGATCCGCGCGCCCCCGCTGACGCGCGCCAGCGCCTCGAGCAGCGCGGGGTTGCTCTGGCCCAGGCGGAACTCGGGCGAGTACGGCACCACCAGCGCGGCGGTTTCCTGCGCCAGCACCGGCCCGCCGCGCGCGCCGGACACCTGGAGCATATACGTGCCGCGCGGCGGCGTGTCGACCGTGGCGCGGTACACGCCGGCCGCCTGTGCCGCCAGCGGCACCTCGCGGCGCTCGCCGCCGGGGCCGAGCAGCGTGGCGCGCACGTCGAGCCCATCGCGCGCAAGCGTCGACGTCAGCGGCAGCGTCACCTGGATGCTCGTCTGCGCGCCACCCGGCTGCAGCTCGACCTGCATCGGCCCGCCCGCCACCGTCGGCAGCGCCCAGCCCACCAGCTGCGCGGCAAAGCGCGGGAAGCCCGCCCAGCCTACCCAATCTTTGGCCCAGCGCCCTTTGGTATCGCTCGTCCAGGCCACCGAGCGGCCCAGGCCATACTGCCACTGCGCCAGGATCGGCGCGCCGTCGGCGTCGGCCAGCGCCACCGCCGCAGTCTGCTTTGGCGTCGTGCCGTCGTAGCCATACAGCTGCGGCAACCCCTGGTCGAGCCCGGCAAGGATCGGCGTGCGCATGCCGTACTCCGGCGTAAACGCGTGCTCGACGATGAAGCGCTGCGAGACCTGGCGCGTCTCCTGGACGAAGATCTGCAGCGCGTCCTCCATGTTCTTCACCGGGAAGTAGCGCCCGCCGCCCGCGTCGGCCATCTGCTGCAGGAACGGCGCCGAGCCAAGCCCCTCGGCCACCACCGACACAGTAATGCCCTTGCTGCGCATATCGCCGACCACGGCGATCGGATCCTCGCCCTCCGACCAGCCGTCGGTCATCAGGATCACGTGCTTGATCTTGGCGTCGGTCTGGTTCAGCGCGTCCTCGGCGGCGCGCAGCCCCACGCCAATGTTTGTCTCGTGGCCATTCGGCTGCAGCGGGGCAATCGCGTTCAGCACCGCGTCGGGCTGCGCCTGCGACTGGGCCACCGGCTGCAGCGCCCAGTGGACGCTGCCGTCGAACGCTACGACGCCCACCACGTCGCGCTTGTCGAGCACCGCCACGGAGCGCACCACAGCGTCCTTCCCGATCTCGAGCTTGGTGCGGCCCTTGTGGTCGTAGTAGCCGTCCTTCTCGCGGCTGGGGCCACGGCAGTGGCACGCCTGCATGCTGCTCGACTTATCGAGCACATACACTATCGCCAGGTTCGGGCGCGTCTCGGTGCTATGCACATCCATTGACACCGGCAGCGCCTGCTCGAGCGGCGTCTGGGCGTAGCCGCCCACGCCAAACGACTGGTCGCCGCCGATCATCACCAGCCCCTTGCCGAGGTCGTGAACATAGGTGGCGAGCGTATCCATCACGCCGGGCGGCAGGCGGTCGGCCGGCACATTGATCAGCGCGATCACATCGTAGGCGCCGAGCAACCCCAGGTCGGGCTGCAGCCACTGCGGCGGGATCAGGTCGGCCGGCAGCTGCGAGGCAGCGAGGGCATCTTTGAGGTTCTGGCCGTCGCCGGGCTGGCCCTCGACCAGCAGGACGCGCGGCGGGCCGACCACGCGCACGAGCGCATCGGCTGCATTGTTTTCGGCGCGCGCGTCCTGGGCGGCGCTGATCTCGGCGCGGTAGCGGATAAAGCCGCTGCCGGCGATATCGACCTGCACCGGGAAGCGCGTCAGGCCCGGCTGGAGCGTCAGGTCCTGCTCGCCGAGCAGCCGGTCGTCGCCGAAGATCCGCAGGTGCACCGGCTGCGTCGTCGAGCTCTCGAGCACCACCATCAGCTCGGCGCGCTGGCCGGCGCGGGCCTCGGCGGGGGCGTGCAGCTCGCGCACGAGCGCCTCGGAGGCCCCGGGCGCGCCGCCAAGGTCGACATAGCTGAGCGGGATGCCGCGGCTCGCCGCAAGCTCGGCCGCCACGCGCGCGTCGCCGGCATTCTCGCCGCCATCGGAGAGCAACACCATGCGCTTGTTGGTCTCGGCGGGCATCAGGCCGAGGCCAAGCTGGATAGCCGACTGAATATTCGTGCCGGTGGCAGCCGGCGCGAGCGGCGCGGCCGGCGCAGCCGCCTGGTCGAGCGGCGCGCGCTCAACCTGCGCATCGGCGCCGAAGGCCACCACGGCGGCGCGGTCCTGCGCGGGCATCGCGTCGATCGCCGCGCGCACGAACGCATCGGCCCTGGCGCGCATCTCAGGCGCGATCGACTCAGAGCGATCGACGAGGAACACCGTCGTCAGCGCGTCGGTGTCGCGCACGGCGCGCGCGCCGGCCAGCGCCAGCACCAGCGCCAGCAGCAGCGCGCTGCGGATGATCAGGTTGGCCCACAGCCCGCGCGGCGCGCGGCCGCGCGGCACGGCCCGCGCCAGGGCCCACAGCGGCAGCAGCAGCAGCAGCAGCCAGAGCGCGGCGGGGAAGAGAAAGCCTATTCGCATAGCGATACGACGCGCCGGGGCGCGGTTTTGTTCCGCCGGCGCAGCATTGTTCGGCTGGCGCGGTCGCGCCGGCAAGGCCGAATTGTAGCACGGGGCATGGGGCGAAACGTTAAGGGTTGCTGAGATTCGTATGAGAGCCTGCGCGGCGCGGCGCCCCGCTCGAGACTGCTTCGGGGCCTGCGCGGCCCCGCGCCCCGCTCGCTCCAGACTGCTTCGGGGCCTGCGCGGCCCCGCGCCCCGCGGCAGAGGGCGGGCGGCCGCCCTCTGCACTCCCCCGCTGGGGCGCTGCCCCAGGCCCCATAAAGAAACCCTCGGTATGCCCAGCCTCGGTGGCGCATGCCTCGTGGCACGACAACAGGTGTCGGTTCGCCCTGAGGCATACCCAAGGGCAAGGAATGTTCTGTTGGTTCGCCCTGAGGCATGAACGTACGACATTGACATTGGTAGGGCCTTCTTTCAGCCGGAAAGGTTATAGGAAAACCGGCAGGGTTTTCCTATGCGGGGGCCGGGGGCGCAGCGCCCCGCCTATTACTCGTAGGGCAGACAAGGAGCCAGGGCAGAAAGAGCCTAACCGGCAGGGTTTTCATATGCGGGGGGCCGGGGGCGCAGCGCCCCGCCGTAACAGTTGCCGTAGCCGGGCGAGCCTTGTGCTCGCCCAGATTGCGCCGTAACGGTTGCCGTAGCCAGGCGAGCCTTGTGCTCGCCCAGATTGCGCCGTAACAGTCGCCGTAGCCAGGCGAGCCTTGTGCTCGCCCAGATTGCAAAGAGCCTGCGTGCGCGGGGGCCAGGGGCGCAGCGCCGCCGCAGCGGCAGCGTTCGCCCGACTCCCAAAAGGATGGTAGAATACCCCGGCCATGACACCAGAGCCGCTCACAACCAAGCCCCCCTCGCTCGGCACCCAGGTTTCGCGCGCGGTGCTCTGGAACGTCCTCTTCGTGCCGCTGCGCATGATCTCCGAGATCGCCGCCACGCTGATCAAGCTCACCGTGCTGGCCCCCGCGAGCTACGGCATCCTGTCGTTGATCAGCGCCACCAACAACGGCCTCGGCACCTGGATCGACCTCGGCACCGGCCGGGCGCTGCCCAAGTTCATCCCCGAGACGAACCACGCCGGCGGGCGGCGCGCGGTGTCGCGGCTGCTGCTGGCGGTGCTCGGCGCGCAGATCGCGCTGCTGCTGGCCAGCGGCGCGGCGATCGTGCTGCTGCGCGAGCGCTACTTCGACTACCTGCGCGGCCTGGTCGTGCACGCCGACAAAGTGCCGCCCGCCGATCAGCAGCGCCTGCTGGCGTTTGTCGGGCAGTCGGGCTGGGCGCTGATCGCCGCCATCCTGGCGGTGCTGCTGTTCGGCATCTTCTACGACGTGCTGATGGCCTACCTCAGCAGCTTCTTCAAGCAGCGCGCCTGGAACAGCATCACGCTCGCGGCCCAGCTGATGCCGCCGCTGCTGACGGCCGCCGTGATCCTGGCCGGCTGGGATATTGGCGGCGTGGTGGCGGTGATGGTGTTCGCGCCGGCGGTGGCCACCGCGCTGGTGGGCTGGCAGGTGCTGCGCCACCAGCGCCAGCTCGCCGATCGGCCGGCCGGCGCCGGCAGCGAGCGCTGGCTGCCGCCGGGCTTCGCGCGCTACTGCGGCGTCTCGTTTCTGATGACCGCGACCGACTACCTGGCCAGCGCCGGGTTCGCGGCGTTCTTCGCCCAAGACGCGATCGAGATCGCCGTGCTGATGGCCGGCGTCAATATTGTCAAGGTGGTGCTGGCCTACCTGTACACGCCCATGGTCGGCGTGCAGGTGCCGCTGTTCACGCGCGTGCGCCAGGGCGAGGGCGGCACGCTCAACGGCGCGTACCAGTCGCTCATCCGCCTGCAGGTGCTGCTGCTCGTGCCCGGCGGCGTCGGGCTGATGCTGCTGGCCCGCCCGATCTTCGCGCTGCTGCAGGCGCGCTACGTCGACGCCGCGCCGCTGGTGTGGATCCTTGTGCCGTGCCTGTTCCTCGAGTCGCTGCTCACCACCGCCCACAACGCGCTGATCGTCTACGAGAAGCTGCGGGTGATCGTGGTGTCGCGGCTGCTGACGCTGGTGTGCGTGCCGCTGGTGGTGCTGCTGTTCCCGGTTCTCGGCGGCGTGGGCGCGGCGCTGGCGTTTGGCCTGGCGCGCGTGCTGGCGGGTGTGTGGGCCACGGCGAATGGCTACCGGCTGCTGGGGCTGCGCTGGCCGTGGCGCTTCAGCGGGCGCGTGGCGCTGGCCAGCGCGGCGCTGGCGCTCGTGGCCGGGCTGCTTGGCGCGCGCATCGGGCTGCCCGCCGCCGACGCCAGCCGCGTGGCCCGGCTGGCGCTGCTGGCGCCGCTGCTGGGCATTGCCGCCGCCGGCGCGCTGGCGTTTCTCGCCGTGCTGCGGCTGCTCGGCGGGCTCGACGCGCAGGATCGGCGCCAGCTGGCCCAGATGAAGCTGCCGCTGAAGCGCTGGCTGCTGCGAATACTCTGATCTGCGGACGATATATGCGCGTTCTCATCCTCGGCCTCGGCGGCGTCAGCCGCAACTTCCGCAACTGGCCCGAGCGCACGCTTGGCCAGGCGCTGGTGCGCGCCGGCCACGAGGTTCACGCGATCACCTACTGGCAGCCCGAGTCGCCGCACCTCGGGCTCGCAGCGCGCGAGGAGACGATCGACGGCATCCGGGTGCACCGGGTGCGCCCGCAGTTCTGGCCGGCCCGCGACCTGCTGGCGGCGCTGCGCGGCCTGCCGCGTCCCGACGTGGCCCACATCATGCACCCGCGCAACGTGCTGGCCTGGCAGGCCGTGCGCTGGCTGAAGCGGCGCGGCGTGCCGGTGGTGTGGACGTGGCTCGGCCCGTTCCACGACCGCTGGCTCATCGCCGACCGCGAGCGGCCCTACGAGCACCAGCCGCACCCCGAGTGGCTGATCTACCGCCCCGGCGAGGCGCTGCGCCGCAGCCTGCGCGACGGCCGGCTGCGCGAGAATTTTCGCAACTACGCCATCCACCAGCCGCTGCGCCACGTCGACGCGTTCATCCCCTGCTCGCGCCACGAGGCCGAGGTGCTGGCCACGCTGGGCTTCGGCGAGCGGCCCAGCAGCGTGGTGCCGCTGTGGCTCGACATGGAGTTCATGCGCGGCCCGGCGCCCGCGCTGGCGCTGCCGCTCACCCGGCCGATCATCCCGTATATCGGCCAGCTCACCGTGCGCAAGTGCTACGACATGGTGATCGAAGCCATGCCCGCCGTCGTCGCGCGCTTCCCGCAGGCGTCGTTCGTGTTCGTCACGCACAACCCCGAGGGCCGCGCCAACCTCCAGCGCATGGCCGCCGAGCGCGGCGTCGCGGCCAACCTGCACTTCCTCGGCACCATCAGCGAAGAAGAAAAGCTCGCGCTGCTGCGCGCCAGCGACGTGCTGCCATTTCCCTCGCGCTACGAAGGCTTTGGGCTGCCGCTGCTCGAAGGCATGGCCGCCGGCACCCCGGTGGTCAGCACCGACATCCCGGTGGTCGACGAGATCGTGCGCGACGGCGAGAACGGCCTGCTGGTGCCCTACGACGACGCCGGCGCGCTGGCGCGGGCCATGCTGGCGCTGCTGGAAGACCCGGCGCTGCGGGCGCGCGTGGTTGCCGGCGGCACCAAAACGATCGCCGAACGCTTCGATCCCGATCAGCTCGCGGCGCAGGTGGTTACGGTTTACAATAGTGTGCGCGCCGCCGTATCAGGAAAATATCATACGTCATAGATTTGACAAGCGTATATGGATTGAGTATCATGCCCGAACGATTTTCATCGCTCTCTACAACTTCTCGCGTCTCACAACCATCCGCAGCAGATCTGCCCGGCCGCGGCGCCAGCAGCACAACAACGTCGTTGAAACGATTACTGTACGTCATACCGCGCTATGCTCGTGATCTGATGGGTAACCGCATTCACACCGAGGTTATCCATCACTGGCAGTCACAGCAGATCGACGTCGACATTTTGTGCTTCGATGCCACGGTTGGCCACGCCACGCACGAAATCCTCGACGGCATCCCGGTGTACCGGCTGCCAATCAGCCGATCGTTGGCCGAGAAAGTGCTGAACCGCGCGGCCGACCCGCTGGTGCACTACCCGTACTTCCCTGGCCTGTTCCGCGCGTACCGGCAGTTTCTCGCGCAGCATCGGTATGATTTTGCGCACGTCGAAACCGCGTTCCCGTTGGGCGTGGTGGCCAGCCGCATGCCCGCTGGCCTGCACCCGCCATTTGCCGTCACGCTGCCCGGCGCCGATGTTATGGGCGAGCCGGCCTACGACTACGGCTACGGCCGGTATGCCAGCGTGCGCCGGCTGCTGAAAGGCGTCTGGCGCGAGGCCGCGCTGATCCGCGCCGACTCGCGCTACATCCGCAGGCGCGCAATCGAGCTTGGCTGCCCACCCGAGCGCGTCGTCGCAATTCCCTACAACATCACCGACGGCGACTATCCGCCGGACGGCCGGCCCACGGCCGCGCTGGCATCCGAGGCGCGCGCCGCAGTGCTCGCGCGCCACAGCCTGCCGCCCCAGGCGCGGATTGTCCTGAGCCTTTCGCGCCTGCATCCTTTCAAAGGGGTGGAGTTCCTGGTAAAGGCCGCCCCAGCGGTGCTGGCCGCAGCGCCCGACACCTACTTTGTGATTGTGGGGCCACGCCGCAGCACGCCGCGCTTCGGCGACTACGCCGGATATCTCGAGCAGATCGCGCGGGAACAAAACGTGGCCGCGCGCGTCTTACTCATAGGCGCGCTTCCCCACGAGCAGGTTCCACAGTACATGGCTGCCGCAGACGCGGTGGTGGTGCCGTCGGTGATCGAAGCGCTCAACCGGGTGGCGATCGAGGCGGCGGCGCTCGGCACCCCCGCGGTGGTGACGCGCACGACCGGTATTAGCGAGTATATGGCCGAATGTGGGTATGGGCTCGTGGTGGAACCTCGCTCGCCCGAGTCGATCGCCGCAGCCCTGCGCGTGCTGCTGACCGACCCGGATCGCAAGGCCGCAGCCGGGGCGCGCGGCCCCGCCATGGCCGCGCAGTTTCGCTCGGAGCGCATCGCCGCCGAGCTGCTGGCGAGCTACCAGCAGGCGCTGGCGGCGCCAACCAGCTAGCGCCAAGGCAGCGGCGAGCAGCTTCGCCGCCGCACCGGCCGGCCCGGCCGGCAATTCGTGCGATTGCACATTCCTTAGGGAGGAGCTTTATGAATTCACTACGCCACTGGATACCACGCGCCGCCGCGCTGCTCGCGCTGCTCGCCGCCCTGGCTGCGTGCGGCACGGCGCCAACTGCCCAGAGCCAGTCGGGTACGGTGGGCGACGCGCGTCCGGCCGAGAACAGCGCGCTCGACCAAGATCTGCTGCGCCAGGTCGACGCACAGATCGCCGCCGGGAAAGCCCGCGGCGACGATGTCTCGTCGGCCCAGGATCTGCGCGACTCGGCCGTGAGCCTGGCGCAGAAGGGCAGCGCCGCCGAGGCCAACGGCAACCTCAAGCTGGCCGCCCAGCTCGTCGGCGTGCTGCGCCCGCTCGGCGATGCGCCCACCGCCGCGCCGGCCAAGCCCATCGCCAGGGCGCCCAAGCCGGCCGCCAGCGGCGATGAGCAGGGCACCACGCTGCTCGACGCCAAGTTCGACACCGACCAGGCGATCGCGGGCTGGGAGCTGGTTGGCCCGAGCATCCCCGACGGCAAACCGCTCTGGAAGGTCGTCGACGGCACGCTGATGCAGCAGGGCGTCGAGGGCGTGATCACCTCCGACGAGCAGACCGGCCTGGTAACCGGCGACCCGAGCTGGCGCGATGTGACCGTGCGCGTGAGCGCGCTGGCGCGCGACACCCGCGAGCTGGGCGTGATTGTGCGCCAGCAGGGCCAGAGCTTCTACCGCTTCCGCGCGCTGGTGTTCGGCACCGGCACGAACCAGGGCAACCTCATCCTCGAAAAGGTCGTCGATGGCAATGCTACGCAGCTCGCCAGCTTCGACGGCCCCGAGCTGAATGGCGACACCTGGTACACCCTGGCGGTCAGCGCGCGCGGCTCGACGCTGCGCTGCTATGTGAATGGTAAGCTGGTGGGCAGCGCCGACGACGCAACGCTGAGCGCGGGCCGCGCCGGGGTGAGCACGCTGGCGATGAATGGCGCGTTCTTCACAAACCTACAGGTTATCGGGAGGTAACTGTGCGCATACTGCAAGCAACATCCAGCCCATTCCGCCACGTGCGCGTTCTCGCCGGGCTGCTGATGGCCATGGCCCTGTTTCTGATACCCGCCGCCCGGCCGCCGGCCACGCAGGCGCTGGGTAAGATCATCGACCAGCAGAATATTTCGAATACCGGCACAGTGCAATCCGAGGCGCCGCAGATCTCGATCGGCGGCGGCGTGATCGGCACCAGCTGGGGCGAGCGCACCGAGCTCACGAATGGCAAGGTCGGCACCGATACCACCGCCATCGGCACGCCATTCCCAAGCCCCACCTTTTTCAATGTGTTCGGCACCAAGGTCGCCTTCCAGTGGCCCGATACCGCTATGGACGCGAGCGGCAACATGCACGTGGCCTACATCGAGGGCAACAGCATCTACTACAAGATCAAGCCCAAGGGCGGCTCGCTTAGCTCGCCGCGCTTCGTGGCGAACAGCGACTTCCCCAACCCCGTGCGCATCGCCGTCGGCGGCGACGGCACGATCTGGGTGGTGTGGCGCAATAGCAGCGGCAGCTCGGTGTTCTACAAGCGCTCGAACGACGGCGTCAAGTGGACCAACGGCAGCGACGGCGGTGTTGTTGCCAGCCAAAGCGGCAATATGATCTCACCCGATGTCGCCGTCGGCTCCGACAACATCGCCCACGTTGTATGGTCTGTGAGGGGTGATGCGTACGTGGCCGACTGGAACGGCACCAAGTTTTCCGTCAGCGCAATTACCACTGACGGTGCCGGCAATACAACCTTCGACCAAGATCCTGCCATCACGGTCGATCCGCAAAACACGCTGCACGCGGTCTGGCGCAAGAAGCTGAACGCAGACGGCACCAACTGGGCGATCTACTACGCCCGCCGGCCCGCCGGCAGTGGCTGGCAAAACTACACCAGCATCTCCATCACCAATGGCGACGCGGGGTATGCTCCCGAGATCGGCAGCGACCAGGTAGGCAACCTGTATGTCACCTACTCCACCCCGGTGAACGCCAAGCAGCGCCAGGTGATCTTCTGGGGCAAGACGCCCACAGGCCAGTGGGACGGCCCGCTGCCGCTGCCGCTGGTCGGCTGGGATAGCCGTAGCGCAGTAACCGGCAGCAACGGCGACGCGCACATCCTGTACCAGACCGAGAAGCGCTCGGACCAGGGCGAGATCCAGTACGTGCGCGTGGCGTTCGCCTCGAGCGCCAGCATCGGCGCGACGCCCAAGATCGACGGCGGCAGCCCGAACAACCGCGACCCGCTCAGCGTCTCGTTTGAAGGCGTCTCCGGCGACCCGAAAGAGATCCGCTGGCGCTGGGGCGCCGCGCCAAGCGACGCGGCCAGCGACTCGAACGGCTGGCAGACTTTCACCAACCCGATCTCGATCGGCCTGCCCGCGAACATCGACAAAACCGTGTGCCAGAACCTGACGCTGTTCACGCAGGTGCGCAACGGCACGCTGGTGCAGACCACCGCCTCGCAGGTGTCGCTGCAGTTCGACAAAGAAGCCCAGGCCAATGTGGTCGTCGAGAACCCGTTCCTGGCCGGCCTACCCAAGGCCACCGGCGCGCAGACCTCCGACCCGTACACGAGCGCCACCGACGGCGCCTACGACGGCGACCCCGGCTATACGCGCATGCCGCAGTTCTTCCTGAGCATCACGAACAACAACGACTGCAGCGGCCTGGCGTCGTTCATCGTGCCGGCGAGCAGCACCAGCGACGTGATCAGCAACGGCAGCTACGAGAAGCGCGTGACCTTGCCGCAGGGCAGTTTCCCGAACCCCGGCACGAAGATGCGCGTCGACGTGGTGGTGTCGGATCGGCTGGGCAATATCACAAACTACCCGAACGACATCATCTACGACCCGGCCAACACCAACCAGAACGGCACGCCGAACACCGACGGCCTGCCGGTGCTGGCGAATGGCGGCAGCGTCGCGGCCGACAACGTCAACAGCATCATCCGCAAGCTCACGTTCCAGAACATCAGCGTGAACGACACGGTGTACGGCCAGTTCGAGAACCTGCCGGCCGGCCGCCAGTTCTGGGGCGCGTGGATCGCCAACTCGACCACCCCGGTGGCGAACCCGAACTCGGCGAACCTGCAGTGGTTCCCGGTGCACGTGCCCACGCCCGGCGCAAGCTTCACGCTCACCTGGAACCTGTTCAACGGCATCGCGCCCGACCAGCGCACGACCGGTACCTACTACATCTACGTCAAGTTCCTCGACGGCGCCGGCAATGCCACGGTCAACACGCTGCCCGCAGCCCAGGCGCAGCTCTCGGCCGGGTTTAGCGTCCCGACGCTGTACCTGACGCCGATCACCAAGTAGCGGGCCGCGGCCACTCTCGCCCCCGGGCGCGCCATAGCGCGGGGGCGAGGGCACACCCCAACTCGGCAGAGCCTCGACGAGAGCCTGGGAAGCATGGCATCCCAGGCTCTCACTCGATCGAACACAGCTATGCGCCTTGCCTATATCGCCTACCCCACGAGCCTGACGCTGCGCTCGGCCAACGCCATCCAGACGCACACAACGCTGCGCGAGCTGCGGCAGCGCGCGCCCGACACCCTGGCAATCATCCCGCGCTGGCTGCGCGAGCCCTCGCGCTTTGCCGAGGTCGGCGCCGTCCACCTGCCGCGCCCCGCCGTCGGCAAGCTTTCGCGGCTGTACCGCTCGACGCTGTGGTACTACGCCGAGCGCTCGATCTTCGCCGCCATGGCCGCCGCGCTGATCGCCGGCGAGCGCGCGCGCGGCCGCCCGGCCGCGGTGGTGTACGTGCGCGAGGCGATCTGCGCCGGCTGGTGGGCCGCGCTGTGGGGGCCGCTGCTGCGGCTGCCGGTGATCTACGAGGCCCACGACCTCGAAAGCTGGAACCCATCGCGCGCGAAAGAGCGCTGGGCCCAGCCGCTGCTGAACCTGCTCGACCGCGCCGCGCTGACGCGCAGCCAGGCCGTGGTGTCGCTCACCGCCGAGTTCCGCCAGCTGCTGGCGCGCATGGGCTGGCGCGCCCCCGCCGATGTCGCGGTGATCGCCGACGCCTTCGACGACGCGCAGATCGCGCCGGGCGACCGCGCCGCCGCACGGCGGCAGCTCGGCATCGCCGAAGACGCCGCGCTCGTCGCCTACAGCGGCATGACCTTCGCCTACCGCAAGCTCGACATGCTGCAGCAGGCGTTTGCCCAGCTGCGCGCGCGCTGCCCCAATGCGCGCCTGGCGCTCGTCGGCGGGCGCCCGGCCGAGATCGCGCAGCTGCGCGCCCAGGCCGCCGCGCTGGGCATCGACGACGCGGTGATCTACGCCGGCCAGATCGTGCAGGAGCAGATCGCGCCATACCTGCACGCCGCCGACGTGCTGGCGATCCCCGATACCGTCACCGACGTGACGGCATCGCCGCTGAAGCTGTTCGAGTACCTGGCCGCCGGGCGCGCCGTGGCGCTGCCGGACATCCCGGCGCTGGCCGAGGTGCTGCCGCCGACGATCGGCTACTACTTCCGGCGCGGCGACGCGGCGGCGCTGGCCGAGGCGCTCGAGCGCGCGCTGAACGACCCGGCGCGACCCGCGCGCGAGCAGGCTGGCCGCGAGGCCGTGGCCGCGCACACCTACGCCGCACGCGCCGAGCGCATCCTGGCGCTGGCGGTGGAGGTGGCCGGGAAGTATGGTACTATAGCGGCCTGAGCAGCACGCCTAGAATAGACTTTTAGGGCTTACACAGCTGCATTGTTCGGCAAGATGGTTCGCTGCGCTCACCATAACAATGGTTCGCTGCGCTCACCATAACAGGAGTTACGCAGTGCGCGTTTTTGCCTGCGGCAGAGCGGTACTTGTTCAGGAATGCTGCTCAGAGCCTGTTTGAAAAGGGGGTGCCCGAGGGGCTATGCCCCTCGCACTTCCCCTCCGGCGGGTGGCGGCCACGAATGTGGCCGCCACCCGCAGAACAAGTGGATACTTGGAGGGACTTAGTCCCTCCAAACCACCCTTTTCAAACAACTTCTCAGATTTTCGCGCTTTGCGCGAAAATCTGAGCACAAAGGAAACGTTGTTGACACAGTACTTATGCTGTCGGCGTATTGAACCCCTGCGCCTTTCTTTGGTACGGGCGCGATAAAGCGCCCCGCCTTTGCACGCGAAATTCACAATACCATGACATCACGTAAGATTATCGACGACTACGGCCGGGCCATGCCCGCCGACGGCAAGCCGGCCTACTTCCGGCTGCACCGCTTTCGCTTCCAGAAGCTGCTGGCCGCGCTGCCGCCGCCGCCCGCGCGCGTGCTCGAGGTTGGCACCACCCCCGGCCAGTTCACCGAGATCCTGCGCCGCGCCGGCTACGAGGTCGCGGGCGTCGACCTGTTCCCCGACCAGCGCGCCGAGCTATGGCGGCGCCTGGGCGTCGAGGTGCGCTTCTGCAACCTCGACGAGCAGCCGCTGCCCTATGGCGACGCCGAGTTCGACGCGGTGGTGTTCTCCGAGGTGATCGAGCACCTGGTGGCGTCGCCGCTGCCGGCGCTGCGCGAGATGGCGCGCGTGCTGCGGCCCGGCGGGCGCCTGGTGATCACCACGCCAAACCAGCACTACATCAAGAGCCGCCTGAAGACGCTGTTCGACGTGCTGCTCGGCCGGCCGTTCGAGCCATTCGCCGAGTTCGAGCGCGCCATGCGCCTGGCTGGCCCGCAGCGCTACTACACCCACAGCCGGCTGTATACGCTCCAAGAGCTGGCCTGGCTGGTCGAGCAGGGCGGCATGCAGGTGGCCCAGGCGCGCTACGCCAACGCATGGGAGCAGGTGGGCGTCGAGGCCGCGCGGGCGCTGCGCCACCCGCTGCGCGTGGGCGTGAAGGCCGGGCTGTGGCTACTTACCACCGCCTTCCCGCGCTGGCGCTCGATGCTGCTGGTGGTTGGCACAAAAGGCGTGTAGCATGAACAACCACGCCGCCCAGGCGCCTAAGCAGCGCGGCTCCACGGCGCGGCGCACTGGCTTCGCCGCGCGCGGCTGGCTCGTGCGCGACCGCGGCGCGCTGGCGATTGTGGTGCTGTTCGTGGCGCTGCTGCCGATCAGCCTGCCGCGGATCTACGCTACCGACGAGGTGCAGTACTACGCCTACCTGCGCTCGGTCTACTTCGACGGCGACCTGGACTTCCGCGACGAGTACGAGCACTTCGCCGCGATCGGCGAGCAGCAGAGCCCGCCCGACCCTGCGGTGCGCAACGCGCTGCTGCGCCCCGACGCCCAGAACCCCAACCCGCGCACCGGCCTGCTGCGCAACGTCGCGCCGATCGGCTCGGCGCTGCTGTGGTCGCCAGGCTTTGTGGCCGCCGACGCGGCGGTGCTGGCGGCGCGCGCGCTTGGCGCAAACGTGGCGCGCGACGGCTACTCGCGCCCGTATATCTGGGCGGTGTGCTGTATGTCCGCGCTGTACGCGCTCGGCGGCCTGCTGCTGACCTACCGCCTGGCGCGGCGCTACGCAGGCGCGTTTGCCGCCGCGCTGGCGACGATCGGCGTGTGGCTGGCTAGCCCGCTGGTGATGTACACCTATATTCTTATGCCCTGGTCGCACACCGCCGGCTTTTTTCTGTTCGCGCTGTTCCTCTCGATCTGGCTGGGCATCCGCGATGCCCGCCCGGCCGCGCTGCGCCAGTGGGCGCTGCTGGGCCTGGTGGGCGGCCTGATGACGATCACGCGCGAGCAGCTTGGGCTGCTGCTGCTGCTGCCGGCCGCCGAGGCGCTGTACGATTACGCTGCGGCGCTGCGGGCGCGCGATTGGCGCGCGGCGCGGGCGCTGCTCGCGCGCCACGCGCTGTTTCTGGCGCTGCTCGCGCTGGCGCTGCTGCCGCAGCTGGTGGTCTACCAGGTGCTGAACGGCCGCCCGACGCCGTCCTCAACCGTCGGCGGCAAGCTGGTGTGGTGCAGCCCGCACTTCATCGACACGCTGGTCGATTTCGACCCGCGCCCCAGCCCGCTCTGCCCGATTGCCGGCGATATCTCGGCCGGCTTCGCGCCATTCGCGCACGGCGCGTTCCTGTGGGCGCCGATCCTCGTACCGGGGCTGCTGGGGCTGGCGCTGCTGGCGCGCCGCGACCGCGCGCTGGCCGGGCTGCTGCTGCTGGGCTTTGTGGCGCAGACGTATATCAACGGCGCGTTCGGCACTACCTGGCACCTCACGCGCTCGTTCGGCTTCCGCCGGCTGATTGAGTGCACGCCGATCTTTGTGCTCGGGCTGGCCGCGCTGCTCGAGTGGTGGCGCGGGCGCGCGCCGCGCCGCGCGCTGCCGCTGGCGATTGTGGCCCTGCTGATCTACTGGAACATCGGCCTGATCGCCCAGTGGACGTTTGTGCGACCCGAGCTGCGCAATGGCCTGATCTGGGACGGCATGCTGTACAACCAGTTCGTGGCTGTGCCCGGCAAGGTGCTGGCCAAGCTCGACGACGTGGTGTTCCACCGCTGCCGCCTCGCGGCGAACAAGACCTGCTGACCCCAGACGAGCGCCGAGGGCCGGATGTGGCTCGGCGGCGCGCCCTGTGGCCGAAGCTCGGGAGCGCTATAGCCGCCCCCCGGGCTTCTTTTTTTCCCGCGCGTCTGCGCCGGCCTCCACCGCAGCAATCTTGCACAACCAGGCGAATTCGCTCGTCTTCTCCCACCATTGGAAATCATTTACTACTACGCAATTTCGTAGCCATTTCGTGCACAAATAGCTTACGACATCGCAAAAGGCCCATGCTACTCTACCGTAAGTTAGCCGTTGGGTTTTTCGAGGTGGTATTTCATGCGAAAATGGTATGGATTTGTTGCTTTTATTGGCTATGTTGCATCTGTATGCGCAATCTGCGCTGCGCCCGCGCCGGCGGCGGCCGAACAAAATCCGCCCCGCTTCGCCTTCAGCGTCGACCGCGCCGGCCTGGTGTCGCTGCCACTGGCGGCACTGCCGGCCGCGGCCGACCCGGCGATGCTGCACGTGCGCCGGCGCGGCCAGGAGATCGCCGTGCAGATCAGCACCGGCGCGATCCAGTTTGTCGCGGCGGCCGGCGAGGGGCCATACACGCGCGCGGCCAGCTACACGGTCGGCGAAGAAGCCACGCCCGGCGCGCGCGCGCCGCTGCCGGCGCTGATTGCCGCGCCGCTGGCCTGGGAGCGCGACGAGCTGTACCAGCCGGCCGCGCGCAGCGACCGCGGCGACCGCTGGTTCGCGGGCGAGCTGCGCGGCGGCGCGCCGCCGCTCACCGCGACGCTGACGCTGCCCTACGCGCTCGCGGCCGGCACCGAGATCGAGCTGCACCTAGCGCCGCTGGCGCGCCGCGATGGCCACCGCGTCGAGCTGAGCCTGGCAGGCGCGCCGGCCGGCGCCGCCTACTGGGACGACGACTCCAGCGGCGCGGCTGTTACCGCGACGCTGCGGCTAACCCAGGCGCTGCCGGCCGGCGCCGCCGAGCTGAGCCTGGCGCTGGCGTCGGCCGGCGCGCCCGAAGACGCCGTGCTGCTCGACCGGATCGTGCTGCCGGGCGCGCTCGCGCCGCTGCCGATGCTGCCGACGCCCGCGCTGCGCGCCGTGGCGGCGCACGACCTGCGCGACGGCCCCGCGCCCGGCCGGCGCGGCGCGAGCTTCCTGATCGTCGCGCACCCGGCGCTGCGCGAAGCGCTCGCGCCGCTGGTGCAGGCCCACGCGGCGCGCGGCGACAGCGTGGCGCTGCTCGATGTGGGCGATGTGTACGACAGCTTCAGCGATGGCGAGCGCGACCCTGCGGCGATCCGCGCGCTGGTGCGCGCCGCGCTGGCGGGTTGGAGCCCGGCGCCGCGCGCGCTGCTGCTGGTGGGCGCCGGCTCTGTGCGCATGCGCGCCGACGCCGCCGGCGACCCGACGCTGATACCGCCGTTTCTGCTGGAGGCCGACCCAAAATACGGCGAGGTAGCCTGCGACAGCTGCTTCGCGCGCGTGGCGCCGGATGTGCGCGCTCAGCTGGTTCCGTCGATTGCGGTTGGCCGGCTGCCGGCGCGCACCGCCGACGAGGCGCGCCTGCTGGTGGCCAAAGCCGTGGCGGCGCTGAGCGCCCAGCCGCCGGGGCTGTGGCGCGGGCGCGCGCTGGCGCTCGCCGACAACGCCTACGAGGCCGACGGCACAGCCGACCGGGCGGGAGATTTTGTGGCAGTGGCCGAGCGAGCGCTGGCGCTCTTGCCCCATCTGCGCCCCGAGCGGTTCTTCTATGCCCCCGAGCGCGCCGCCGCCGCGCCGTTCTACCACGAGCCCGAGCCGCTGCGCCGCGCGCTGTTCGGCGCGCTCGACCAAGGCGCCGCGCTGCTGCTGTACGTGGGCCACGCCTCGCGCTGGCAGTGGGCGTTCACAAGCGCCGACGCGCCGACGCCCTACCTGGCGAGCATCTACGACGCCGACGCGCGGGTGAATGGCGCACGCCTGCCGATCCTGCTGAGCATGGACTGCCTGAGCGGCGACTGGGCCAACCCGCAGGCGCCGTCGATCGACGAGCGGCTGCTGCTCGCCGCGCGCGGCGGCGTGGCCGCCGCGCTCACGCCTGCCGGCTCGGGCGTGAACACCGGACACGAGCGGCTGCTGGCGGGCGCGCTGCCCGCGCTCGCGGCCGGCCGCAGCCTGGGCGAGGCAGAGATTGCCGGCATGGCCGCGCTCGCCCGCAGCGGCCGCGACGCCGATTTGCTGTTCAGCTATAGCCTGCTCGGCGACCCCGACACGCGCCTGCCCGACGCGTGGCCGGGTGTGTACATCCCACTCGTTCGACGATAAGCAGCGCTGGAGGAGGGACAGCGCTGATCTGCGCGCGTGCCTGCCCGGCACGCACTGCTACCCGTTTGCGGCTCGCAGCCGCCCTTGGACGCGAACAAAGGATATACCGTGACAACACCATCCGCCGAGCGCCGCAGCTCGCAAGGCGTGGCCGTCATCTCGATCAAGCGATCGGCAATCGCCGGCACGCTCGACCAGGCAGGCATACACTACCGCGCGCTGCTGCTGCAGGAGGGCGGCGCGCTGCCGCCGATGCGGCCGCCGATCGTGCTCGATACATCGGGCATGGCGCCGCTGGGGCTGGCGCGCGCGCTCGAGAACCTGGCGCGCGGGCGGCTGCACGCCTGGAAGAGCGGCAGCCGCATCCCAGTGATCGCCGTCGCCGGCCCGGCCGCCTACGCCCAGCAGCGCCTGCTGGCGTGCAGCCCCGCCGTCGTCGCGGTGCTGGCCGAGAACATCGACCCGCGCGCGCTGATGCTGTGCGTGCAGCGCTTCGCGCATCCCGACGACACCACGCACGGCGCGCTGTGGTGTGGCCTTGGCGCCCCGCCGCTGCCCACGCTCAAGCCCGACCTCAACGGCCTGCTGATCGCGCTCAGCGGCGCCGCCAAGCTCGACGACGTCGCCGCCGCGTGGAATATCTCGCGCGCCACGCTGTTTCGCCGCCTCGACCCGATCTGCGCCGCGCTGGCGATCGAGCGCCCGCCGCCGGGCTGCCCCGCCGAGCGCTGGCTGGCGACACTGCTCGACGCGCTGGCCAGGCCGTTCTGAGAGGCTGTCTGAAAAGCCTGTGTACCACCAAGGCACCATGGCACCAAGCGGTTATCCGCAGAGAAAGCGCCAGCACACAAAATCTTGGTGTCTTCGTGTCTTGGTGGTTACTGCTCATAGAGCGATCATCCACTCAAGCTCGACGCCGGTATGGCTCGGGATCAAAAACGCCCCTGCCGGGGCGCTGGCTAGGTGCGCTTTGGATAGTGCCCCCAGGGAAATTCTGTAGCGCCGCGCTACGACCCAAAATAGTACCTTAGTCCTAGCGGCGCGTTAGGTAGCGCCACGCAAGTTTGATACTTCGCGCGTGCCAGGGAGAGCACGTGATTCTCTATACTACAACGCAAGGGCACACATTAGCAGAAAGAGGGAACAATGCCGCAGATTATTGGTGTTGCCGCGCACGCAGGCCGCGACGAGTGGGTTTCGCCGCTACTGCACCTCCGCTGGCGCTCGCTCGTCGAGGTGAACCTGCTCGAGCCGGTGCCGAACGTCCCGGTGGACGTGTGGATCGTGACGATCCCGAAGGGCGTGGCGCCGGAGACGTACAGCGAGTGGCTTCAGAGGCTGCGCGCGCCGATCATACTGGTCAGCTACCAGCCGCGCGCGGCCAGCGCCCTGGCCGGCAGCGTGCCGATGATAGCGTTCGTGTGCCACCCGCTGCGCTTCGCCGAAGATGTGTTTAGCCTGGTGTACCTCGCCAAGCAGCGCACCGCCGGAACCAAAGTGCTTGACGCGCCCAAAGCCTGGCGCGAGCAGCTGCGCCTGGCCGCATAGCGCGCCTTCGGGGCAGAAGCTCGATCTTCATCGTACGGGCGCGATAGATCGCGCCCGTACGATGAAGATCAAACCTCGGAACGCCGTAGCGGCGCGATGCTATGGCGCCGGCGCATGGGTAAAGGGTGCGCGTGGCAAAAACGGCGCACCCGTTAAGGGCGCGCCGCGTCGCAACAGTTGAGTATTAAGGTAGCCGCTCGCCGAGCGCCAGCGTCCACAGCCGCCCGTTCAGGCCAATACCGATATCGTAGACATAGCCTTGGCTGGCATAGTAGCACGAAAGCAATGTTCGATTGTGATTTGGCGATACTTGCCAGTCGTGAACAACCTGCTGCGCGGTGTCCTGACCGGTAGCAATATTTTCACTGGCTCCGGGTATATATCCGCGGTGTTTATACCACTGAGGATCTTCTACGGCGCTGTGCTCGAACACACGATGTTCTTGCATATAGTCGCTCCACTCCTGCGCCGCGTCCATCAAGATCGGATTTTCGCTCGCGGTGGGGCAGCCATTCGCGGCGCGATACTCATTCACCAGCTGAATAACTTGGAGGCGCTTGGCGAGCGGGCTAACTGTTGGAGTAGCGGTTGGAGGAGCAGAGTGGGTATTGCTATTGTTAGCAATCGGCAGAAATACTCTGGTTGCAGCCCGTATGCCCTGAGCGTGTGCGCCAAGAGCAGATAACAACACAATCCAGCTGATCAACAGCGCGGCCGGGATGGGTTTCATTGGGCAACTCCTGTAGCCAGTACGCCGTCAACCTATGCTGATACTCACGAAGAACGTAGTTCGCCGCTTGATACATCCTGATAACAGGAAGCTTTCTCCATAGTTATCTGAACGGGGTACTAGGTCGTAATAATAAACGTCCATATATATTCGTGCAGTTACCACTATTTTTCAAGAGTAAAACACTAGTCCTTTTGTACCCTTCGGAATAGGTACCACCAACCAAACGTGATACTGCATAACCGTCTACAGCATACGAATCTATAGGAAAATAGTACTTGAGCTTGGTAAGCGGTCTCGTCAAAAAAAACTACGTTCATGTCTACCCGATAGCACACCTATCGCCAGGATCAAAAGAGGAGTTCTCTCGTGCGAATTTGTTCCAGCATCATCTTGAGCCTTGTTCTGGCTTGTTCGCTCGCTGGCTGCGTAAATACGCGCTCTGCGCAATATCCCAGTAGCAGTGCAGGATGGATTGTGACAGATCCAGCAGCCATGCTAGGCGCGTTCTCGCCGGTAGCGAGCCCCAACCCACCGGCGCCTGACGCGGAAGCGCTGGCGTTCTGGCGCACTCCTGCGACTACCTGGATTAGCATTGAGATGGGCCTGGTCGCGCGCGAGTATACTTCGCCGCCCCGTGCTGCGCGCTGCTATGCTCTCCTGGCAGCCGGTATCAACGACGCGCTGCTGGTAGCCGATGCCGCAAGCGCAAAAGGCACGCCCATATCCGACGACGCGGTGATCGCTGGTGTAGCCAAGCGAATCATGAGCTATAGCCACCCGCTACAGGCCGAAATGCTGCAGCAGCGCGCCGCCCAAGCCCGCTGGGCCGGCGTATGGCGCGGCAGTGCAACTATTGCCGCTGTGAGTGCGGGTGAGCGCATCGGCCAGGCGGTGGCCGAAAAGGTGATCGATTGGGCCCAGCACGATCACGCCGAAGACTTCACTCCATTCGCCGATCCGGCCCCAGCGCCAGGTGTATGGCAGCGTACCCCGCCGCGCTTATGGTCGGCGCTTGATCCGGGGTGGGGCAATGTTCGGCCGATCGCCATTCCTTCGGCCACGCAGATGAGCGCGAAAGCGCCGCCGAGCTGGGGCAGCGCGGAGTTTCGTGCCGATCGTGCGGCGTTTGCCGCTATACAGCAATCGCTTAACGATGCCGATCGCGCGCTGGCTCGGCGTTGGGCCGGCTCGATGGGCAGCGTCACGCCGGCTGGGCTATGGCTTCAGATTGCGCGCGCCAAGATTGAGCGCGATCAGCTCGATGAGCGGCAGGCCGTGAGTATCTACGCGACCCTGGCCGTGGCTATGCACGATAGCTTTATCGCCTGCTGGCAGAGCAAATACTCATACCTCGTCGCTCGCCCGATCAGCTGGATGCGCGAGGCCAACCCGGCCTGGCTTTCGATGCTCGAAACACCACCCTTTCCCTCGTACCCCTCGGGCCATGCCACTGTCAGTGGCGCTGCCAGCGCCGTGCTTGCGGCTTACTTTCCCAGCTATGCCACCGCACTACGGCAGATGGCCGAAGACGCCGCACGCTCGCGCGTTGTGGGCGGCATTCACTGGCCGATCGACGGCCGCAACGGCCTTGAGCAGGGCCGGGCCATCGGCAATTGGATTTTGACGCATCACCCCGGCTTGCCTAACGAATAAACTTCAGCCTGTATCTCCTGTGCCATCGTAGCTACATTCTTACCCGCATTGGAGGAGCGCATGTCTTCTGTTCGCCCCCGCTGGGTTGTGCTTGTGCTGTCCGCAGTCGTTCTATGCGCCAGTAGTATCCCCGGTGCACGGCCACAATTCTTGCCCGCGTCGCTCGAGACCGGGGTTGCTTCGGCTCAGATAATCGATGGCGGCAATTTTGGCAGCGCAGTGCCCTGCCTTGAGGCGCCTGATCAGTTCGTGACCGCCTGCTTTGCGAATACGCTCGTCAGCGATGCGGACTCAAGCGGCCACAGCACATCGCCGGTTGTCGTCAGCGATACCGCGCTGGTGCGCTTCAACAGCAGCGGAAAAACACCACTGGCGAATTTCGGCCAGATCGGCTCGGTCTATGGCATGGCCTACGACGACGGCAGCGCCAGCGGCATACGGCGCGTTCTGATCGGCGCATTCGCGCACCGAATGACTGGCTATGGCCCCGGCGGCGCAGGCGCAATCTACCAGTACAACCTCGCAACCGGCTCTGTGAGTCTGTTTGCGGCTGTTCCCGGTACGACCAACCGCCATGTGTTGAATGACACCAACGACGACCAGATTGCGCCTTGGGTTGGAAAGAGCAGCCTGGGCGACCTGGAGATTGGGCCAAGCGGCACGACGCTGTATGCGATGAACCTCGACACCCGCCAGATCGAGCGCTTTGACTTGCGCACTGGCGCGCGCCTCAGCCCGCTGTCGATCAGCATGGCCGCAATCAGCAGCGACCCGGCCGTGCAAACAGATCTCCGGCCATTCGCCCTCGAATTTCAGCCAGCCACAAGCAGCGTGCAACCGCCATACGTCTATGTCGGCATAGTCGACAGCGGCGAGCGCTCGCCCAACAACGTATACCCCACCGCCTACATCGTCGCGATCAATCCGCTCACAGGCGATCAGATCACTGTGCTGGCGCAGCCACTCAACGCCACGGCGATCGTATCGCGCTTCAACGATGGCGTGAATGCGGGGCAGGCAGCCTGGCACGCCTGGACACCAACCGGCAAAAATGCGCTATGGCCCATGCCGATCGTCTCAGACATCCAGTGGTCGCGCGATGGCTCGCTGATGCTGCTTGGGCTGCGCGATCGGAATGGCGACGTATACCAGGCAGATCTTGGCGACCAGTGGTGGCGTGTGCAAGAGCAAGGCGACGTACTGGCGTATCGCAACGTGGGCGGGACGTGGGCTTTGCAGACGCGCGCCGGAGCTGCGACGGCATCGGACTTTTTTCGCGATAACTATGTCGGCGTATCGTCGTCGACCGCGCATGTCGAAAACTTCATGGGCGCGCTGGCGCTCACGCTTACGGGCAGTGGCGCGGCGGCAGCCGAGCAAGTGATTGGCACCGCGATCACGCCACTCCAAGGAGGCACTGCTGGCGCCAACTGGTACAACCTGCGCCCCGACGCCTACGATCGGCAGGCAGCAGTCGAAATCTTCCCTGGGGGCGATCTGTGGAAATCCGCGACGCTGGGCGACCTGGAGAACCTGTGTACCGTGGCCTATATCGGCGATCGAGTGTGGAATGATGCCAATGGCAATGGCATTCAGGAGGCCGGCGAAGCCGGCATTGGCGGAGTGCTGCTGCGCTTGCTCGACAGCGCCGGCACGCCGGTAGCGCAGGCCACAACCGATGCTGCCGGCAGCTATCTTTTCGCGATCACACCAGGCCGCACTTACAGCGTGGAAGTCGCAGCCAGCAACTTCGCTGCCGGCGGGCAATTATTCAACCTGGTGATCGCCCCGCAAAATCGTGGCGGCGACGACAGCTCGGATAGCGATGCCGACCAGGTTACCCGCCGCGTCGCCGTGCCCGCGCAGTATCGCGATGCCTACACCACCACCTTCGATATTGGCGTTATGTCTACGGTACAGGCGAATGGCAAGGTAGGAAATTTCGTCTGGAATGATCTCAACGCGAATGGTGTTCAGGAAGGAAATGAGCCGGGTATTGGCGCTATAAATATCTACTTAATTAGTGCCGAAACTGGCTCAGTTACTGCGGCAACCAAAACAGATAATACAGGTAATTATCAATTTAGCGACATCATCCCTGGCACATACATCATCGAGTTTGCCCCTCCGGCCGGCGTGAGCGCGGCGCCGCGCGACGCCGGCGGCAACGACGCGCTCGACAGCGACGCCGACGCCAGGACGGCATGGCGCACGCCGCCCTTCACCGTCATCGCCGACACCGTCGACCGTACATTCGACTTGGGACTGCTGCTTGGCGCCAATGTCTGGGCAGGCAAATCCGGCCCTGCCACCGCGATCACCGGCGACCAGATCGACTACACGCTCAGCTACGGCAATAGCGGCGCTGCCACAGCCAGTGGCGTAGCGCTGGTCGATACATTGCCGTCAGGCTTGAGCTATGTTTCCGCCAATCCAGCGCCTAGCAGCATCAGCGGCCAGACACTCACGTGGAATCTTGGCGGGCTGCCTCCAGGCGGGGCCACAGCCGCTGGAAGCATCGCCGTGCGCGTACAGGTAGACGCTACCGCTCCTGCTAGCGCGACCAACCTCGCCACAATCAGCACGGCCACAAATGGCGACGATCCTTCTGACAACACTGCTGCCGTCAGCACCGCAATCCTACGGCCGAATGTCGTGGTGCATAAGCTCGGCCCGGCCGTGGCCACAGCCGGCGAGCAGCTAACCTACACACTGGCGTACAGCAACACTGGCGATGCGCCCGCGGCCTCGGTCGTGCTCGCCGACACTCTACCACCCGACCTGGCGTTCGTCTCGGCCAGCCCTGCACCGGCTAGCGCAAGCGGCGCGCTCGTCGTGTGGCAACTGGGCACATTGGCGCCCGGCCAGCGCGGCACGATCACGCTCGCCGCACAGGCCAGCCCACAGGCCACGAACGGTGTCGCCGCGCTCAATCAGGCCACGATCAGCACAGCCACGCCCGGCGATGCCCCTGGCGACAACACCAGCGAGGCCGTTACCGTGCTGCAGCGCGCCGATGTGCGCGTCGGCAAGAGCAGCCCGACGATTTTTCCGGTGGTGCCGGGGCAGGCGGTAAGCTACGATATCGACTACGCCAACGCCGGCCCGGCCACCGCGCGCGACGTGATGTTGTCCGACGCCGTGCCGCCACAGCTTAGCACGCTGAGCTGGCGCTGCGTCAGCGGCTGCGCAGCCAACGGCAGCGGCGACCTCGCGCTCGCGCTTGGCGACCTCGCGCCCGGCGCGACCGGGCGGGTGGTAGTAAGCGGCCTCGCGCGAACCAGCGCGGCGCGCGAAGATTTCGTCAATACCGCGACAATCGCCAGCAGCACCGCCGAGACCGACCTCGCCAACAACCAGAGCAGCGCGCCCGGCGCGGTGTGGACCAGCGACGTGCAGCTGATCAAGCTGGCCCAGCCGCGCGTGCTCGCCGGCGAGACATTCACCGCAACGCTGCTGTTCAAGAACAACGGCCCAGCCCCGGCAGCGAGCGTGACATTGAGCGACACCCTGCCGCCCGGCGTCGCGTACGTTTCGGCCAGCCCGACGCCAGCCAGCGCGAGCGGTACGGCGCTGGCGTGGGATCTCGGCCCGCTGGCCGACGGCCAATCCGGCAGCGTGGCGCTGCTGCTGCGCGCCGACACGACCCTGCCCGATGGCACGATGCTGCTGAATCAGGCGCGCATCGACACAGCCACCGCCGATCGCGACGCCGCCAACAACACCAGCAGCGCGGCCACGCTGGCGCTCGCGCGCGCCGACCTGGCGGCCAACAAATCCGGCCCAGCGCGCGCCGACGCGGGCGATCTGCTCAGCTATACGCTGGCGTACCGCAACAATGGCCCCGCGCTCGCGCGCGGCGTACTCGTCACCGATACGCTGCCGCCCGACCTGGCGTATGTGTCGGCCAGCCCGCCGCCCAGCAGCAGCGACGGCGGCACGCTCAGCTGGGCGCTTGGCGAGCTTGCGCCCGGCGAGGCCGGCACGATCAGCCTGCAGGCGCGGGCGAGCCTGGCCCAGGATGTGCCGCGCCGCGACGCCGCCAACACGCTGCGCGTCGGCAGCGCCACCGCCGATCCGAATCCCGCCGACAACACCAGCACGGCCGTCACAGCGATCGAAACCGCCGACCTCGCGGTGGTCAAGCGCTCGCCCGCGTTTATCGTCGCCGGCGCGCCATTCACCGTCACGCTCGACTATGCCAACGCCGGCCCGGCCGCCGCGCGCGATGTGACGCTGCGCGACCTGCTGCCGGCCGGGCTGGAATTGCTCTCGGCGAGCCCGCCGCCGGTTGGGCCAGGGCCGCGCTGGCGCCTGGGCGACCTGCCGGCCGGCGCGGCGGGCAGCGTCGCGCTGCTGCTGCGCGCCCCCACCAGCGCGATCTCGGGCACCACCTACACCAATGTCGCCACGATCGACGCGCCAAGCAGCGCCGACCGCGACCCTGCCAACGACGCCAGCAGCACCGTCTCGACGGCGCAAGCATACGCCGACCTGACGCTGCTCAAGCGCGGGCCAGCCGGGCCGATCCGCAGCGGCGATATGCTGACATACACGCTGAGCTTCCGCAACAACGGCCCCAGCCAGGCCATGGCGGCGCGCGTGCGCGACACGCTGCCGCTGGGCTTCAGCCTGCGCGAGGCTACGCCCGCGCCGGCGCTCGCGCCGGACGGCGCGCTGGAATGGGATCTCGGCGCGCTCGGCGTAGGCACCGGCGGCACGATCACCGTCACCGGCAAGCTCTTTGGCGACGGCGCCGCCTCCACCCGCGTGAACAGCGCGGCCATCGACAGCGGCACGCCCGACCCGCAGCCCGCCAACAACACCAGCAGCGCCAGCACGCTGGTGCAGCAGCCCGACCTGAGCGTGCAGAAGAGCGACGGCCAGGCCAGCGCCCAGCCCGGCGACACGCTCAGCTACACGATCACGCTGCGCAACACCGGCGCGGCCAGCGCCAGCGGCGTGCTGCTGCGCGAGACGCCGCCGCCCGGCGCGCTGGTGCTCGCAGCCGGCTGGACCGCGCAGGCCGACGGCAGCTACACGCTGGCGCTGGGCGACATGCCGCCCGGCGCGGTGGCCACACGCCAGTTCGCGCTGCGCCTGCCGAACCCGCTGCCCAACCCCAGCGGCCCGATCGTCAACAGCGTACTCGCCAGCGACGACGGCAGCGCCGGCGCCGACCCGACCCCCGACGACAACACCAGCAGCGACGCCGACACACCGCTCGCCGGCCAGGTGGGCGACACGATCTGGTACGACAAAGACGGCGACGGCCAGCAGGAAGCCGGCGAGTCCGGCCTGGGCGACGTAGTAGTGCAGCTGCTCGACGCCAGCGGCGCGGTGCTGGCGCGCGCCGCCACCGACCAGAGCGGCCGCTACCTGTTCGGCGGGCTGCGCCTGGGCGTGTACGGCGTATCGCTCGCGCCGGCCACGACCCAGAGCGGCCTGCTGCGCGGCTTCCGCTACACAACCTCGCCAACCCCGCTGGGCGCGATCAGCGCCGCCAGCCCATCCGACCTCGCGCTCGACATCGGGCTGCACGACCCCGGCAGCACCGACGTGGTGCTGGCCTACCTGCGCGCCGAGCAGGCCGAGGATGGCGCGGTGACGCTGCGCTGGCGCACGCTCGACGAAACAAACACCGCGCGCTTCAGGGTGCTGCGCGGCGCCGGCGAGCAGCTTGCCAACGCCGCGCCATTCGCCGTCGAGCCCTCGCGCGGCAGCGCCGGCGGCGACTACCGCGTCGCCGACGCGCACCCGCCATCCGGCGCGCGCTACTGGCTGGTCGAAGTCGAGCGCGGCGGCAAGGAAACCGCGTACGGCCCGCTGCGGCCGCAGCCGCTGATCGCCGCGCGCTCGCCGATCTACCTGCCGGTGATCCGGCGCTAGCGCGGCGCACGCCGCCAGGCGCACGCTCGCGGCCGGCCGCGAGCGTGCGCCCGGCGCCCACGGCCAGTTCTTTCGGCTATCGGCGAATGCTACAACCTTGCCAGAGTGAGGAGACCAATGCCCAACCACCACACCCGCTTCGTGCTGCTCGGCAGCCTGGCCGCGCTGGTGCCGCTGTATGCCGCGCTGGCAATCGCCGGCCCGATCCGCGTCTCGATCAGCGTAGCGCGCGAGGCCCAGCCCGCCGCGGCCGCGCCCGCGCGTGATATCGCCGCCACTGCGCCGCCCGCCACGCCGGCGATACCGACCGCGCCGCCCGCCACGCCGGCCCCGGCCGACACGCGCGTGCCCGCCACCGCCACGGCTACGCCGCCGGCCACGGCTACGCCGCCGAGCGCCACGCGCACGCCGCCGGCCCGCACGCGCGTACCCGCCACCGCCACGGCTACGCCGCCGGCCGCCAGCGCCACGCCAACCGCCGAGCCGGAGCGCCCGAACATCAGCATCGCCAAGTCGGCCGACCGCGCCAGCATTCACCCCGGCGAGGCGCTGGTGTTCACGCTGGTGGTGCGCAACACCGGCGCCGCCACCGCCCACGACATTGTGGTGAGCGACGTGGTGCCCGAGCTGTTTCAGGTGATCGACCTGGCCAGCACGCAGGGCGACGTAGTCGTGGCGGGCCAGACCGTCACCGCCTACCCCGCCACGCTCGCGCCCGGCGCCGCAGCGACAATCCGCATCACCGCCAGGGCGCGCCCCAGCGCGCCGGCCGGCCCGGCCCGCAACACCGCGCTCGTCACCACCAGCACGCCCGGCGACGACCCTGGCGACAACACCAGCACCACCGAGGTGTCGATCGCGCCGGCGCCGCGCCAGCCACAAGCGCCGCCGCGCCTGCCGCGCACGGCCGACCCCGACAGCCCCGCGCCGCTGCTGGTGTGGGGGCCGTGGCTGATGCTCGCGCTGACCCTGGCGTGCTTTGGCGCGACGCTGCGCTTCGCGATGCCACGCGCGCGCAGCGTACACGTACGCCTTGGCGCCGCCAACAGCGCGAGCGCATCGCGGCTCGATCTCGACGCCGACGCGCTGGTGGCGCGCTGGCGCGCCGGCGCAGCGCTGAGCCAGCTGGCGCGCGAGGTGGCCGAGGCCAACCCCGGCGCCAACGCCGTGCTGGTGTCGCTGGCGCTGTGCCAGCTGATCGACGACGCGATTGCTCGCAAGTAGCCACTGGAGCGCCCTATGACGATCCGACACCGCCAACTTCAAGGTTTTTCCGCCGCGCTGGCGCTGCTCGGCGGGCTGCTTGCCGCGCTGCTGGCGCCCGCGCCGCGCGGCCAGGCCCAGGCGATCGGCACGCCAACGCCCACGCAGGGCGCGCCGGCCAGCGGGCCGGATGCCTGCGAGCCGAACGACACGCTGCTGGCGCCCTGCGCGCTGCCCAGCGAAGTCGAGCAGGCCGGGCTGAACTTCGCCGACGGCTCGCCCGACGTGTTCTCGTTTTTCTTCAAAGGCGGGCGCGTGTACGCGATCACCGCCGCGAGCAGCAGCGGCGCCGACCCGAGCCTGCGCGTGTTTCGCGCCGCCGACACCGGCGCCCCTGTGGCCGCGAACGACGACGCCGCGCCCGGCAGCCCCGACGCGGCGGTGCAGGTGGCCGTGCCCGCCGACGGCTGGTACCTGGTGGAGGTGACCAACCGCGCGCCGGGCGATATGCGCGGCCGCAGCTACACCCTGGCCGCGCGCTCGAGCGCCGCGCCGGCCACGCCGCAGCAGGCGGCCACGGCCGGCGACATGCTCGAAAACAACTACGACGCCCAGCACGCCGCGCGGATCGGCTGGGGCGTGCCCTACGATCTGTCGCTGCTGTGCCCCGAGGCGCGCCCCGGCGCCTGCCGCGCCGGCGACCACGACTTCCTGCTGCTGCCCGCCAAGCGCGGCGTGCCGCTGGTGGCCGCCACCTACGATCTCGGCCCTGGCGCCGACACCAGCATGGTGCTGTACCGGCCCGACGCGGCCCAGTCAGCCTCGCCGGCAGGCTGGCGCGCCGTCGCCGGCAACGACGACATCGCGCCGGGCCGCACGCTGCGCAGCCAGGTTGAGCTGACGCCCGACTGGGACGGCGACGCGCTGCTGGTGGTCGCCGCCAGCGAGCGCCGCGACCCGCCGGCGGTTCCCGCCGCGCTCGGCCCGGCCGGCCGCTACCGCCTGATCGCCGGCAGCCCGGCGCTCGCGGCGGTGCGCGCGGTGCTCGACGCGCAGGACGGCCAGCCCGCGACGCCGGTGGCGACGCCGGCCGCGCCGCTGGCGACGCCGGCCCCGGCCGCGAGCAGCGTGGCCGCGCCCGCTCCCGGCAGCGGCCAGTCCGACGCCGAAGAGATCATCAAGGAAGCCTGCACCAGCGGCGCGGCGGTGGTCGCGCGCGACGGCGCCGCATTCTACGCCGCCGCCAGCCCCGCCAGCCCGCGCCGCCTGCTCGCCAGCTACCCGCGCGGCACCAGCGTGGCGCTGCTCGGCGCCTGCTACCTCGGCTGGGTCAAGGCCCAGCCGGCCGGCTCGGTGACGCCGGGCTGGATGTTCGCCCCGATCTGGCGCTGCTCGAAGGTGGTGGCGCTGCCGGCGCCAGCGCCGCGCCAGCCACAGCGCCCCAGGCCGCCACGCCGCCCACGCGCCCGCTGCAGGTTGTGCGCGTTACGCCAGCACCGGCGCCCTTGCCCACGCCCGCGCGCCGCCAGGCGCTCAGCATCGCGGTGCGCGTGGTGAGCCAGGCCGGCGAGCCGCGCGCCAATGTGCGCCTGGTGCTCGCCGACGCGTTCGGCCAACGCCTGACCGACGCGCTCACCCCAGCCGATGGCCGCGTGCTGTTCACGCCCGACATCGCGCCCGGCAGCGCGCTGTGGCTGCAGCTGCCGGCCGCCGGCATCAGCACGGCGATCGATCCGGCCGCGCCGGCGCTGACGATCACGCTGCCAGGGGAGGAATAAATGAGCGTGTTTGCCGTGCGGATGCTCGCTCTCTCATGCCTCGTGGCGCCGCTGGTGGCGTGCGCGCCCGCCCGCAGCTACGCCGGCGCGGTTGCCACCGCGCGCGCGGCGGGCTGCTGGCCAGGCAATGCGCTGCCCCCCGCGCCGGTAACCGTCACGCCCGGCGCGTGGCCAGCCACGCCGCTGCCCACCACCACACCCTACCCGCGCTGCACACCCGAGCCAGGCGAGGCACAGCGGGCCTGGCCCACGCCGCTGCCGCCGCGCGCGCCATTCCCGACAATACGCGCCTTCAACCAGCCCGGCAGCGCCGAGATGCGGACGATCATGCGCCTGCCCGACGCCATCCTCAGCGTCGACATCGCGGCCAATCCGCTCAGCGGCGACCCGGTGGTGGCGGCGATCGCCGCGCCGCTCACCGGCGGCGGCCGGCCCCACGCGTTTGTGAGCGCCTACGACGGCCAGGCGCACAGCTGGGGCACCGCGCAGAGCCTCGACATCGGCGCGGCGGCGATCGGCGCGCACCGCTTTCGCAGCGTGGCCGTGGCGGTGGCCGGCGACGGCGCGATCACCGCAGTGTGGGGCGCCACCAGCCACCCGGCCTACGGCCTGTGGGCCAGCACCAGCCGCGACGGCGGCGCCAGCTGGGGCGCGCCGCAGCACCTAGCCGACAACATCTTCGGCGTGCTCGACGTAGCCGCCGCGCTCGACGGCCGGCTGGCAGTGCTGGCGCTGCGCCGCGAGCCGGTCGAGCCGGTGCTGCTCACGCGCGACGCCGCAGGCTGGGGCCAGCCCGACCCGCTGCCGGTCGCGTCGGCGTGGTACGGCAGCTCCGGCAGCGTGCAGATCGTTGGCGAAGGCGCCGGCGCGCGTGCCGTCGCGCTCACCAGCGGCTTTGGCGAGCCGCGCGGCGCGCTATTTCTGGCCACACGCCCGCTTGCCGGCGGCGCGTGGCGTGTCGAGCCGCGCCGCGCTCCCGAGGCCGGCGGCCAGGGCATCGTCGGCAATGTGCGCGGGCTCGCGGCCGGCGGAGCCGCGCCGATCGTCGCATTCTCGTTCAGCGTGCTCGGCGCGCCCGGCGCGTACGCCGTTGTGTCGCGCGACGGCGGCGCCAGCTGGGATGCGGTCGCGCCGATCGCGCCGGCCTCCGCGCGCTCCGGCGACGCCACGCCGTTCAGCGCGCTGGCCTACGACCCGGCCGCCGGCGCGCTAGCGGCGTTCTGGACGTGCTGCGCCGACGCGCGCTGGGACTCGGCGGCCTCGACGCACTACGCCGCCTGGGCCGCGCCCGGCGCGGCCGAGTGGCGGCCGCGCATGCCGGCGCCGCTGCTCAGCGGCGCTGCGGCCGCCGGCGATACCGCCATAGCCCAGGCGCCCAACAGCCGCGCCGCGTGGCTCGCCTGGGTCGAGCACGCCAACACTGTCGCGGTGCGCGCGATCGACCTCGACCGCGTGATCGACACAGGCGCCTACCCGACGCCGACCGCGCCGGCGGGAGCGCAGCCATGATCCGGGTTTCATCGCCGCGCGCCTGCGCGCTGGCCGCCGCCGCGCTGCTGCTGGCCGCGCCGCTGCTGGCCTGCCTGGCCGGCGCGAACATCACCCCGATCGATGCCGGACAGTCGCCCAGCTGGGCCTGCCCCAGCCCGACACCGCTGCCATTCGGCGCGGCCGGCCCGCTGAAGGACGTCATCGAGCACCCGCGCCCGACGCTCGCGCCGGCAGGGCCGATCGAGTACGACCGCGAGCCGGTGTACTACGCCGAGTGGGAGCAGGAGTACGGCGCGCAGGCGGGCGGCCCGCCGTTCCCTTCGCCCACGCCGTACGCACTAACCGGCGCCAGCTACGCGTTTGGGCAGCGCGTGAGCGTGCCGCCGCTGTTCGCCACAGTATCGGCCGAGGCCGGGCAGCCGCTCGCCGGCGACCGCCAGCTATACCGCGTGCTGATCACCTGGAACAACCCCAGCGGCGCGCCGCTGCCGATCGACTATGCCGCGCAGGTGCGGCTGCGCGCGCTGGAGCGCCCCGACGGGCGCGTGCTCGCCGGCGACGGCTGGGCGATGTCGCCCGAGGCGCTGGCGCTGGCCGGGCTGAGCGCGCCAGGCGATACGATCGCGCCCGGCGAGAGCCACGCGATCGTGCCGATCGTCGCCCCGGCCGGCGCGCCGCAGACGGCCGAGCTGCTGTTTGTGCGCGGGCCGCTGGCTGGCGGCGCGCCGGCCGATCCCGCCGCGACGCCTACGCCGAACAGCGAGCTACGCCGCGCGCCCGACCAGCAGCTGGCGGTGCAGTGGAGCAGCGGCGGGCTGAGCATCGGCCCGCCCTGCGGCGACCCCGGCGCGATGACCGGCTGGCAGGGCGGGCCGGGCGCAGCCTGGGGCCACGCCGATCTGCCGGTGGCCGCGCCGCCCGGCGCGGCGCGGGTGGTGCAGCTAGCCCTGAACCAGGTGGGCAAGCGCTACGTGTGGGGCGCCGAGGGGCCCGAGACGTTCGACTGCAGCGGGCTGGTGCGCTGGGCCTACGCTCAGGCCGGCATCACGCTGCGGCGCACCGCCCAGCAGCAGCACGACAGCCTGCGCACGGTCGCGGCGGCGGCGCTGCAGCCCGGCGACCTAGTGTTCTTCGCCAAGCCCAACCGGCCGTATATCACCCACGTGGCCATGGTGATCGGCGACGCCGACGGCGACGGCACGCTCGACGTGGTGCACGCCATGAGCCCGGCGCTCGGTGTGCGCGTCACGCACAACCTGCTTGGCTCGGCATACTACAGCGGCGGCGCCTGCCAGCTGTGCATCGCCGGCTTTGCTACGGTGAGGTAGCTGCAATGCTTTTCGCCAGAACGGCCCGCAGAGGAGCAAACGAGATGTCATGTTCGCGCTATTGGCTTGCCCTGCTTTGCGCGCTGCCGCTGGCGCTGCTCGGGCCGGCGGCGAGCTTCGCACAGCAACCTGCCGAGCTGGTGGTGTCGCTGCGCGACGCGCGGGGCCACGCCCTGGCCGCCGATATCAGCGTGCGCGCCCCGGCCGGCGGGCCAGTGCTGGCGCACGCCACCACCGACGCAAGCGGCGTCGCTACGCTGCGCGGGCTACCGGCCAGCGAGGCGCGCGTGCTGGTCGCGGGCCGCATGCCCGACGGCACGGCGCTGCGGCAGCCCGGCGACGACGCGGGCGGGCTGCGGGTATGGCTCGCGGCGGGCGCCACGCGCCTCGACCTGCGCGCCGAGGCCGACGGCAGCGTGGTGCCCGACCCAGCCACGATGGTCGTTCCCGAGGGGTTGGCCGAGCAGCCTGGCGCGGCCGCCAGTACGCCGGCCGCAGCCGCCGCGCCTACGCCGGCAGCTGGCGCGCCGACCCACGCGCGCGAAATGGCGCTCGGCTGGCTGCTGGCGGCCGCGTTCGGCCTGGCCCTGCTGGTGGTGCTGGCCGCGCGCAGGCGCGTATAGGCGCGGAGCGCCGAGACATACTCATCTGCAATCGATACAGATACGGAAATCGCTATGACGCTTCGACACATATTCACAGCGCGCCGCCGGATGGCCGCACTCGCCGCGCTGCTGCTGGCCGTAGCGCTTGGCTGGCCGCGCGCGGCCTACGCTGGCGAATGCGACGGCTTCATCTCCCCCGGCCTAATGAGCTGCACGGTCGACGTGGCAGAGTACGGCGCGTACGAAAGCGCGGCCGAGTCGGTGTGGCTGCTCGACCGGATGCTGCTCGGCGGCGCCTACTGGCTCGACGCGCTGCGCGACCAGTTTGTGCAGGTCATCTTCGCAGGCGCCTACGCCGCGCTCTCGAGCACGATCGGCTCGCTGCTCGGGCCGGTGGCGGTGCTGGCGCTGGCGCTGGGCGCGCTGGCGCTGATCGCCCTGCCGATCACCGGCGCGAGCGGGCCGCTGAACATCCGCACCATCATGCTGTGGGGCATCATCGGGCCGCTGCTGCTGACGCTGGCCGGGCCATACCTGGTCGAGTTCGAGCAGATCCGCACCGACCTGGGCGCCACGCTGTTCGACAGCGTCGCCGGCCAGTCGTTCCGCGTCGGCGCGGGCGCCACCCACGACATGACCGCGCCGACCCGGCTGTACCCCAGCGGCGACTGCGGCGCCGACACAGCCGGCCAGCCGCTGCTGCAGCGCTACCACCCCAGCGAGCTGCCGCAGGTCGACGAGCAGGTGGCCGCGCTGGTGTGGGCCGACGCCAAAGACATCCACTGCCCCGACCGGCTGCTGCCGATGCGGTTCTTTCAGGATGGCGCCGACGGGCCGGGCTACCTGCTGTACAAGGGCATCTATGGCGAAGCGCCGGCGACGCGCCAGCGCTACATCGAGGGCGCCAAAGCCGCGCTGAACCGGCTGCTGCTGGCGGTAGCGCCGGCATTCGTGGCGCTGCTGATTGCGCTGCTGAACCTGGTATTCGCCTGCTGCGCGATCCTGCTGTGGTTCGCGCTGCCGATCGGCATTCTGTTCAGCTTCTTCCAGACCAACTCGCACTGGTTCGCCGGCCTGGTGCAGCGCGCCGCCAACATTCTGAAAACCAGCTGGACGATCAGCCTGCTGCTGGGCGTGTTCGCCGCCCTGCTGCTGGATGCCGGGGTCGCGGGCGACGCGCTGCGCTACAGCATCCTGACGATCATCAGCGGCGTGTTTGTGGCGCGCTTTCTGATCAGCGCGTTTGGCCTGTTCGCCGACGCGCTGGCGGCGCTGAGCGCCGCGACCGGCCTGGAGTCGGGCGGGCCATCGGTGGCGCGGCTGGCCGGCGGTGCGGCCGGGCTGGCCGCCGGGGCGGTAACGGGCGGGGCCGGCGCGGCGCTGACCATGGCGCTGGCCGCAAAGCAGACCGGCAGTGGCCGCTACGCGCTGGCCGCCGCCGCCGGCCGCTTCCGGCCGCTGATGCAGCTTGGCGAGGTGGCCGCCGGCATGGGCCTGGTAGACGACGAGATCGCCAGCGGCATGGCCGCAGGCCACAGCAGCCGCGCCAGCCTGCGCGCCGGGCGTTTGGCAATGCGGCAAGACGGCCAGCGCCAGGACGACGAGGGCCTCACCTTGCGCGACCACGCCGCCGATCGCCGGATTGCGCGCGCGATCGACCGGGCCGAGCGCGGCTCGCTGTTCGAGCGCAGCATCGACGACGCGCACGCGATCGCGCGGTTTGGGCACGGCGTCGCGGCTGAGCTGCACGACCCGCAGCACACCCGCGCGGCGCTGGGGCGAGCCAGCGCCGCAGCCGAAAGCGTGCGCGAGGTGCTGGCGCACCCGGCCGAGCCGGTGCGCAAGGCCGGCGCCTGGGCGGCACGCCGCGCCCACAGCGCCGCCGAGCAGATCTTACAGCCGCCCGACCGGCGCCTGGCCGCGCTGGCGATCGAGCGCGGGCGCACGCGCCGCCTGCCGCGCTTCGACGAGGCGCGGCTGCCCGAGCACGCCGAGCGCGATCAGATCGCGCCGGCGCGGATGCGCGCGCTGCTGAGAAAGGGCTACACCGTGCAGCGCAACCCCGACGGCTCCACCACCTACTGGCGCGCGCTGCCGGCCGGTGCCGCGCCGACGGATAAGGCGCGCGGCGACAGCGCGCCAGAGCCCGACGAACACAACACGGCCGCCGTGGATCAGCCAACGCTCGGCGACGGCGCGCCAGAAAAGGAACCCGCATGACAAGCTTACACGACGCCGCTTTTCAAGAGCAGGCGATCGCCCAGTGGCACGACTGGCGCCGCTTTCTGACGCAGCATCTCCGCCTGGTGGAGCTGCGCATGGCCGCGCCGGGCGACGAGGCCGCGTTTGAGCTGGCCGACTCGGCCGCCGAGCGCGAGCACGACATCAAGGCGCAGCTCGCGGCCATCCCCGCCGACGCGCGGGCGCTGTTCGGGCAGGCGCTCGACGAGCGCCGGCAGCAGGTGCAGGCCACACTCGACGCCGAGCGCCGCGCCGCAGGCGACCCGCGCGGCCGCCCGCTCGACGCCGACGAGGTCGAGCGCCGGGCGCTGGCGAGCCTGCTCGACGAGGCCGAGGGCGCGGAGGCGCAGGGTGTCGGACAGGTGCCGTTGGCCGACGGCTGGTACGATGTCGACGCCGCGCGCCTGGGCGATGTACCCGACGCGGCGCACTACCGGCTGGCCAAGAGCAAGCGCCTGCCGCCCGCGCGTATCGCGATGATCGCGGGGGTGCTGCTCGTCAGCGCGCTGGCGCTGTGGCTGACGCGGCCAGGGCGCGCCAGCCAGGCCACGGCGACGGCGAGCGTGATGGTGAACGGCCAGCCGGCCGAGCCGTGGGCGCCGCGCGCGATCGAGCTGCTGGGCGCGCGGCCGGGCACACTGCAAGTCGCGCCGCCTGGCGCCGACGCGCCGCCCGATCGCGCGCGCTGGCAGCCCGGCGCATGGCCACTGCGGCTGTGCGCCCCCGAGGCCGCACTAGCTGGAGTGACCGCCGTGCGCGTGCTGGGCGGCGCCGATGTGCCGGCGCGCAGCTACATCCTGACCGACACCGCCGGCCTGGCGGCCGATCTGCTGCTCGGGCCGTGCGATGGCGCTACCCCGGCGCGCACCGGGCTGCTGCAATCGGCCGAGCCGCCGCGCGCGCTGGCGCTGGGCCAGGCCGGCGAGCTCGCCGAGGGCACGAGCGTGACCTTGCGGGCGCTCGAGCTGGTCGGGCCAGGCGAGGATCCGGCGCTGCCGCCAGGCAAAGCCGCCGTGATCGCCCACGCCGAAGCCTCGGCGAATGTCGACTGGTCGCGGCTGAGCGCGACGCTGCGCTGGCCCGACGGCAGCGACATCTTGCCCAGCGCGGTATCGCCCGAGGCCGGCGGCGCGGCGCTGCGCTACCTTGTGCCGCTGCCCGACGCGCCGCTGGCGGCGGTGCAGTGGCGGGTGAACAGCCCGGCGGGCGCGTACCTGGCCTGGCAGGCACCGCTCGGCCTGCCGCCGGCGCGCGCGCAGCTGCTGGCCGAGGCCCTGGCCGATGTGCAGGCGCGCGCCGAGCGCGGCCCCGCCGACGCCGTACGGGTCAGCCTGGCGATCGAAAACGGCGCGCGGGCCGAGCTTGCGCTCGCGGCGAGCGACCTGCGCGCCAGCGCCGGCGGGCAAAGCGTGCCGCTGCCGCCGCTCGAAGCGCTTCGCACCCCGCTGGCCCCCAGCGAGCGGCGCGAGATCGCGTTCGAGCTGGCGCTGCCGCCCGGCCAGCCGCTGGTGCTGGCGGTCGGGCCGTTCAGCTTCGAGATACGCGAGTGATACAGCGGAGAAGCAGCGCTCTGCCGAAGGCACAACGCCTGCCGCGTAGCTCGTGTGAGTGAAAGGAGCAAAGCCTACTGATAGCTACGCCATAGTAATCGTTCGATGAATCACGAGTTCCTGGCATCGCAACAGTACATCATATACGAAAGGATACACTCCCATGACACTGGTTCTGATCGCCGCCAACCTGCTGCTCGCCGCCGGCCTCAGCCACGCCCACCAGCTACTGCTGCTGCTGAGCGACCCGCACCTGCTCGGGCTTTGGCTCGCGCACCTAGCGAGCGCGCCGCTTATGCCGCCGCTCGACGGCGTACCGGCCACGCTCGCCGCAAAAATCGACGCGGTCGTGGGCTCGCTCGAAGCCATCGGCCGGCCGATCGCGATCCTCGGCGTGGCGCTCCTCGCGCTCTCGTGGCTGGCGGCCGGCGTGCTGCCCGAGTGGGCGCAGCAGAACAAGGGCGTGCTCGTGAAGATGCTGATGGGCGGCATTCTGCTGGGCATCGCCCCCGATATCGTCGGCCTTGTGATCTCGACGCCGCCGGTCAAGTAGCCACCGCATCGCACCAGCCCGGCCGCGCGCCCGCAAAGCGCGCGGCCGGCAGAAAAGGAACCCGAATGGCTTACGAATCGATCGAGCGCCTGCTCTCGCGCCGCGGCGAGAAAATCGCGGCCTTCCTGACGGTCGAGAACGCGGTGGGCGTCGCCGCGCTGGCCGGCCCATTCTTTGTGATCGGCGGCATCGCGCTGCTGCCGCGCGCGATCATCATCGTGCTGGCGGCGGCGCTGGGCGTGGCCATAACGCTCGAAACCGACGGCATGCTGTTTTGCGAGCGGCTGCTGTGGCGCGCGCGCGGCGAGTGCCGGCTGCTGCTGCGCGGCCGCGCGCTCAGCCCCGAAGATCTGCCGGGCACGCGCGCGGCGGTGGCCGGCCACCGCGCGGTAGCCCACGCCGGCGCGGTGCGCAAATCGCGGCGGCGTGGCGCGGCGCCCGCCCAGGCTACGAGCGCCGCGCGCGCGGGCGCGCCGGCGCGGGAGGCAGGCAATGCTGATCGCGCAGCTTGAGAGCTTTCCAATCGAGCAGGCGGGCGACCTCGAGGCGCTCGAGTGGCGGCTCGGCGCATGGGCCGCCGGCCGCGCCTACCCCTGGCGGCTGCTGGCCTACTCGCGCCCGTTCGACATGCGCCCGCTGGTGAGCGCGACGCAGGCGCGCGTGCGCGATCTGCTGCCGCTGGCCGAGGCCGCCGCGCCGATCTTGCGCGCGGTGCGCTCCGGCATCGACGGCCGGCCCGACACGCCACCCCCCGCCGCGCTGGCTGGCCTAACCGACGACCAGCGTGCGCTACTGCGCGCCGCCGTGCGCGGCCGGCCCGAGCTTGAGCGCACGCTGCGCGCCCCCGCCCAGGCGAGCGACGCCGGCTGGATGGCGCTGGCCCAGGCGCTGGCCGCCGCGCTCTGGCCGGTGCCGTGGCTGAAAGAGATGGCGCGCTTCTACGAGGCGCTGGGCGAGCGGCACCTGCGCAGCGCGACATTCTTTCTGCTGGTGTGGGACGTGCCCGCGCCGCAGGCCGACGCGCTGCTGGACTCGCTCGAGCACACGCTTGGCCGCCGCGTGACGCTCTGCGACAGCCTGCCGCCAGCGCTCGCCGGCGCGTACCGCGTCGACGAGCAGCGCGCCCAGCTCGTGCCCCAGACGCCCGGCCAGCCCTACATGGCCGTGCTGCGCTCGCACGACATGAACGGCGCCTGGGACGCGCTGACGCTGCACACGCTGCTGGCGCTCGACTTCGACGTGGCGCTGGCGGTGGACGTGGCGACCTTCTCGCCCGGCCGCGTGATCAAGGAGCTTGAGCTTGCCAAGCGCACCGCCGAGAGCGTGATCCGCGACGGCAAAGACGACCCCGTGGCGCTGCGCAAGCTCCAGCAGGCCAGCGCGGGCATGCACCGGCTCGACACCGAGAGCCTGCACGATGTGCAGGTCGCCGTGCTGGTGAGCGCCGACACGCCCGCGCGCCTGGCCGCAAACGTCGCCAGCGTGCGCGACCGGCTCGGCAGCAGCGTGCGGCTGGATCTGGTGGCCGGCGCCCAGGGCGAGCTGATCAAGCTGTGGAGCACGCGCAAGGCCAGCGAGATCGACGCGCCCCTGCGGCGCTACACCGTCTGGTCGCACGGCGTGGGCTGCCTGCTGGGCGTGCTCGGCTACCACCGCGCCAGCCGCACCGACGGGCTGTGCTGGGGGCTCGACATGCTGCGGCGCGCCCCGCTGTTCTACGACCTGTTCGCCGACGACCAGGCGGCGCACGGCGTGGTGCTGGGCAAAACTGGCTACGGCAAGAGCTTCTTCCTGAACGTGCTGACGCTGCGCGCCGCCGCGCAGCTGGGCTACCGCGTGGTGGCGATCGATGCGTTCCGCAACGGCGCGCGCATCGCGGCCGCGGCCGGCGCGGGCGCGGCCTGCCACTGGCTCGGCGTGCATACGCCGATCAATGTGCTCGACGTGGTGTTCGACGAGCGCGACGGCGAGTGGCGGCCGTTTCAGGTGCAGCACGCGATCGGCCAGCTCTCGCTGGTGCTCGGCAAGGTTGCGCAGGTGCGCGCCGGCGACGAGAGCAAGGAGACGCTGGCGCCGTACGTGTTCAGGGACGAAGAGGAGGGCGTGCTCGACCGCGCGCTCAGCGACCTGTACGCCGGCGTCAGCCCGCGCGCGGCGCCCCAGGCGATGCCGCTGCTGAGCGATCTGATTGCCGAGCTCGAGCGCATCCGCGAGCCCGAGGCGCGCGACCTGGCGCGCCGGCTGCGGCTGAAGCTGTTCGGCAGCAGCAGCGGCGCGCGCCTGAACGAGCTTGGCAAAAGCCTCAACGTACCCAGCCAGGTCGATTGGTCGTTCGGCTACGATATCAACTACTTCGACTTCTCCGAGGTGCCCGAGCGGCTGCGCGCGTTTTACTACGCCCATATGGTCGGCGCGTTCAACCGCTTCATGCGCGACCCGCGGCGCGACACCCGCCATCGCACGCTGTTTCTGCTCGACGAGTTTCATTATGTCACGCGCGTCGAGGCAGTCGCGCGCCTGGCCGCCGATATCTGCAAGGTGGCGCGCAAGTACGGCATTGGCCTGATGCCGGTCGATCAGAACCCGGCCACGTTTCTCGACAACAGCTATGGCCGCCAGATCTTCGAGAACGCGGTGGCGAAGTTTCTGTTCCACCTCGACGACCTGCCGGCACGGCGCATGGCCGACGCGATCGGCGACCTGACGCCCGATCACGTGCGCTTTCTGGCGCAGGCCGGGCGCGGCCGCTGCCTGGCGGCCTTCGGCAACGACGTGTATCACATGCTGGTCGAGGCCAGCCCGCAAGAGCTGCGCTCGCTGCGCGGCTCGTAAGCCCGAGCGGTGGCGATCCGCGCTACCGTGCGCGGCCGGGGGCTTGGCGTCGCCAAGCAAGCCTCGGTGATTGAAAGGAGAGCAAGACATGCAGCTATTTCGGCTCGAGACACCCGGCCCGCCCGGACGGCCCGAGGCGCTGGCCGAGGGCCTGCGCCGGCACCTGGCGGTGGCGCCGCTGCTCAATATTGCAGCGCGGATCGGCGCGCGCCAGCAGGCGTACGTAGCCCTGCCCGGCTGCGGCGGCTGCGCACACGGCCGCTGCCTGCCCGGCTGCCGTGCCGAGCTGCTGCGCCGCACCTTGCGTGGCGCGTTTGGCGCGGGCGCGCGGCTACTGCCGGTGGCGCGCGGCCTGGCGCCGCGGCCCTACACGCGCGCGGCGCTGGCGTGGCCCACCCCGGCCGCGCGCCCGCTCACGGCCGAGCTGCTGCACCCCTACGACGACGCGCGCCTCTGCCTGAGCTGGCTCGCCACGCCAGGCGCCCGTCTGCGCCTGAGCGCGCTGCTGGCCTTGGGCGCGGCTGGCCCAGGCCCGGCCGAAACGCTGAGTGCCCACGGCTGGCGCGCGCTGGTGCTGCCCGCCTGGCTGATACCGCGCGCCGCTGCGCTGCTGAAGCTGCCCTGGGCCGGCGCGTGGCCGCTCGCGCCTGCGCTGCTGCTTGCCGGCGAGCCGGCCCAGGCCACAGTGCCGGCTCCGGCCCAGGCCGGCGCCGATCAGCTCGCGCTGCGCCGCTCGACATACCTGCACCTCCAGGCGATCCTCGACGGCACATCGCCCGATGCTGGCGCGCCCGCCGAAGCCGAGTGGCCGGCTGGCCCTGGCTCGGGCAGCGCGCTCATGCGCCCGGCCGACGTCGCCGCGTTCGCGCGGCTGGCCCTGGCCGCGCCCGAGACGCTGGCCGGCGACGAGCCGGGCCTCAGCCGCAGGCGCGTCGCCGCGCTGCTGGCCGAGCCGCACCGGCAGCACGCCGAAACGCTGCTGCGGTGGTTCGCCGCCGCTGGCGTATTGGCGCCGCCGGCCGACGACGCGCAGCCCTTCCGCCGCCCGCGCCCGCTGGCCGAGCACGACCCCGCGCGCATAGCCGAGCGCCTGGCCGCCACGCCGCTGCCCGAGCGCGAATAGTGCAAGGAAAAAAGATGACCAGGCACACAATCGAACCAGCCTCGTTTGGCCTTGGGGCGCCCGCCCAGGGCGAGCAGGCGCCGCCACGGCCCGATCGCGGGCGGATTGCCCTGCGCGCCACGCTGGCGCTGGCCCTGCTGCTGGCGCTCGCCGCGCCAATGGCGCGGCGCTGGCCCATCCCGGCGGCGCCGCTGCGCGCCGCGCTGGCCTGGCTCGATCGCCCGCCGATCGCGCTGGCGCTGGCGCTCGCGGTGCTGGGCGGCGCGGCGGCGCTCGCGCTCGAGCTGGCGTGCTGCGCAGCCTGGCTGGCGATCGAGCGCCGCCGCCTCGACCGCGCCGGGCACGATTACCTGCGCATCCGCACGCTGCGCCCGCAGAGCCGCACGCGCGCGCAGCCCCCCGCCGACGCGGCCGCGCTGTGGCGCGGCATGCACGCCGCGCTCCAGTCGCCCGCCTCGGGCAGGCCGGCGCCGTGGGTCGCGCTCACGCTCCACGCCCGCCCCGACGAGCCGGCCGCCCTCGGCGCAATGATCGCCGGCGGCGCCGGTATGCGCCGCTCGCTCGCCCACGCGCTCACCGCCGCGCTGCTGGCCCACGACCCCGAGGCGGTCATCGACAAGGCCGACGACCCGCTCGCAGGCGCGCTGCGGCATGGCGGCATTTTGTGCTGGCAAGAGCTGGCGCTCACCCGGCCGCCGCACTTCCCGCTGCGCGCCGCCGACGAGTTCGCGCACGACCCGCTGGGCGCGCTCGCGGCGGCGCTGCGCCTACCCAGCAGCGTCGAGTACGCCGAGATCCAGCTGATCCTGCGGCCGCGCCACGAGCCTGCGCACGCGCCGTGGCGCATTCTGGCGCGGCGGCGCACCGCAGCTCTGCGCCGGGCGCCGTCTACCGCCACCGAGGCCCAGGCGCTCGAGCAAAAGCTGGCCGGCGAGTGCTTCGACATCAGCGTGCGGCTGGTGGCGCTGGCCCACGACCGCGCCAGCCTCGGCGCGGCACACGAGGTGCTGCGCCAGCTGCGCGCCGCGCTCGGCCAGATCGAAGCTCGCGACGCAAGCGGCACACAGCGCTTCCGCGCGGCCGGCCTGCCCGCGACGCATCGAGTCGCCGCGCCGCTGGCCAAGGCGCCGGCCCGCGTCCTGAGCCGGACGCCACGCGTGAGCCCGCCACCGCAGCTGCTGCTGCCGCTGCCGCTGTGGGCCGGCCCGCTGATCCTTGGCGCCGCCGAGGCTGCCTGCCTGTGGCGCCTGCCTGGCCCCGAGCTGAAAACCCTGATCGACTGGCTGCCAAACCGGCGGCTGCCGGCTCAGCCGCACCACTTCATCCCGCCCGGCGCGTCCGACCGGCTAGTGCTGGGCTACGCGCAGCGCGCCGACGGCAGCCTTGCGCCGGTCGGGCCGCCGCTGCGCGCGCTGCGCCAGGTGCTGCACCTCACCGCCGGCATGGGCGCGGGCAAATCGCGCGCGCTGGCGAACTTCGCCCGCCAGCTCGTGCCCAAAGGCTTCCTGCTGCTCGACGGCAAAGGCGACGACATGGCCGGCAGCCTGGCGGCCACCGCACTGCGCTATGTTCCGCTTGAGGATGAGCGGCGCCTGGTGCTGGTCGACGTGCTCGACGCCGAGTGGCCGGTTGGCCTCAACCCGCTCGCCGGCATCGATATGGCAGCAGCTGGCGGCACGACCCAGGCGCTCGGCATGGTCACCGCCGTGCTCGCCCGCCTCGACCCCGAGACCTGGGGCAAGAGCCAGGGCATGCAGCAGTACGCCCAGATGGCCGCCGCGCTGATCGCCGAGACCGTGCCCGAGCCTACGCTCGCCAGACTCAAGCAGGCGCTGCAAGACGACCACTACCGCGCCGGGCTGCTGCGGCGCTGCGCCAATATCGAAGTCAAAACCTTCTGGGAAGAAACCTTCCCGCGCACCGGCGAGCAGCAAAAGTCCAGCCGCGACGCGCTGCTGCGCCGCCTCGACAACCTCATGGTCGACGAGACGACGCGCTACCTGGTGGCCCAGCCGCGCCCGACTCTCGACCTGCTCGAGTGCATCGAGCGCGGGCGCATCGTGGTGCTGCCGCTGCCGCACCGCACACTCGGCGGCATGGCCGAGTTCGTGGGCATGCTGCTGCTCCAGGCCGTGCTGCGCGCCGCGTTTCGCCGCCCCGGCGACGACCAGTCCCGCGCCACAGTGCCGCTGATCGTCGACGAGCTGCAGGTGTTTCTTGGCCAGGGCGACGCGCGCGACCTGCGCGACGCGATCACTCAGCTGCGCGGCTTTGGCATCGGCGGGATCTACGCACACCAGACGCTCGCGCAGCTCGGCGACCTGCGCGACGAGATGCTGACGAACAGCGCCAACCGGATGATCCTGCGCACGCTCGAGCCCGACGCGTCGACCTACGCGCAGCTGTTTCCCGCCGCCGATCTCACCCCCGCCGATATCAGCGGCCAGCCTGCCGCTGAGCACCAGTACACAGTCTTCGCGGGCGGCGACGGGTCGCCGGAGCCGTGCTCGATCCGGCCGCTGCCCTGGCCCGCACCGCTCGACCCCGACCGCGGCCTGCCCGAGTACCACGGCCCGGATTGGCAGAGCGTGCTGCCCGCGCCGGCCGCGGGCTACCTGCCCGAGGAATGCGCGCCCGGCGCCGCCACGCTCGAGGCGCTAATCGCCCAGCTGATATATCGCCCGGCCGCGCACGCCCGCGCTACCGAAGGGCTGGCCCGCCTGCCCGACGCCGAGTGGGCCTACCTGGGCGCGCGCTGGGAGGCCATCCGCGCGCACCAGCGCGAGTACATCCTCGCCCACCCCGGCTGCATCGCGCTCGACACGCGCATCGTCGACGCCGACCCGGCGCGCCAGGAGCTGCTGCGCCGCGAGGACCGCCGCCGCCGCCGGCAGCAGTGGCTTTCGCGCCTCGAGACGCGCACGCCGCGCGTGCTGGCGGCGGCGGCCTACCGCCGCCAGCGCTGGTAGCCGCGAGTACCACCGCGACACCGTACCAATCTACAGACTCCGCGATCGAGTCCGCCGCCAGGGGCCGGTTCGCGGCGTATCATGCCAGGGGAAGGCCCAATTGAACCCATCGCCGCGCCGCCTGCCGTGGGCGGCGCCCGCACAGGAGCAACGCACCATGACAACCGACCCAGAGTTTCCCACCAACCACGCGCTCGTCGTCGGGCGGCTCGGCAGCTTCGCCGGGGCCCGCGACGCCAGCGGGGCGCGCCAGCCGCTCAAGACGATCACCCGGCGCGGCGAGTTCGGGCGCGGCACGCGCTTTCTGATCGAGCTTGCCACGCCGCTGGGCGAGCCCTTCGACCTGACGATCGAGGCGAGCCCGGCCACCGCCGGGATGGCCGCGCTCGAAGCCGCCGGGTGTGGCGACTGGATCGCGGTGGAGGGCACACTGACGCTGGCGACGGCCTTTCAGCGGCGCGGCGCCGCCGAGGGCGAGGCCGGCCACGAGGTGCGCGACCTGGTGGTGCGCGCCGCGAGCATCCGCGAGCCGGCGCCGGGCGAGCAGCGCTGCCAGGCTCACGCCAGCCTCGAGGGCGTGGTGCTCGAGCCAGCGGTCTTCGTGCGCCACGCCGCCATTCGCTCGGCGCAGTTTGGCCGCACGCACATCCGCACGACGGTTGGGCCGCACCAGGTGACCTACGAGGTCGCCTGCACGATCTCGACCCAGCACGACTCTGCGGGCTTGCTCTACCGCGCCGGCAACCGCCTGCAGCTGCGCGGCGATATCACCCGCATGGCCACGCTGCAGTTTGGCTCGCGCGTCGACGAGGCGCTCGCGCAGCTGCAGCGCGAGTGGGACGAGCAGCGCGCGGCGCTCGAGCACGCCCCCGAAGACGAGCAGCGCCGTGCGGCCTGGCGCTACCGTGCCCGCCGCGACGCGCTGCTGTACCAGGCGCACACCAGCGTGCTTGTCGACACGATCGTGCCGCTGCCGGGCGCGCAGGCGGTGTCGTTCGCGCAAGCCCGCCGCCTGCGCCGCGCGTTCGCCCAGCGCGCGCGCGACGCCGGCCTGCCCGCCGCGCGCGCGCCTCGCCGCACAATGCCCATGGCGAGGCCACCCGCGAGTAGGCGGCGCCGGAACGCCATTGCCCTCGGCCTACACACGACCCCAGCCGCCGAAGCAGCTGGGGGTCGCGGCGTAGGCCGACAGTACTACCCCGGCAGTAGGCCGATCAGCCGCGAATTGCGACCCGATGCGCGGCCACAGGCCGGCCAAAAAGCTATACTTCAATTGGCGACACCAACACGGTGTGCCGGGACATCGCAGAGCAGCGCCTCTCAATTACGGCCTTGTGGCTCGGCAGCCTACCGCTCGCCCGCGCTCCAACGCCCTGATTGGCCGGCGCTGCCCCGCGCTCAATCGGCAGGCCGCGCGGGTATCGCCGGACGCACGCTCAAACTGCATAGCTTCATCCGCCTGGCGGGAGCTTTCGCGCCAGGCGTGCTTCTCCGCTGCTGTTTTCGGCGTTTGTGCGCCAAGCACACACGCCAAAAAACAGCTGGCGCCTGCCGCCAACCTGCGCGGGTATGCCATAAGGCATGCGCCACAGCTGGCAACGCGGGCAAAACCCCTCTTTTCATTCACCAGGGCCATCAAACGCCCCGGTGTCGGGGTGTCGTGGCCTTTTGCTGTCAAGCAAAGCAAAAAAGGAGCGCACCCCAATGATCTGCCACGACGAAACCCTGCTCAACGACCTGTGCGAGCGACTGTACGAATTGCGGCGAACGCTGCGCTACTTTCTCAAAGATCACGCGCGGTATGGCTCGGCGACAAACATCGGCGTTCTGTTAGAGATCAAAGACAAGCGCCGCGACATCGGTCGCCTGAAAGCCGAACTTCGGCGATTGGGCGTCGATGTCGACGACCAGTTCGACGATACCGACCCTGATGCAATTGCACACGAGCGCGACGGCCCACCACAGCCGGACGCCGCAGGAGATAGCTCCTGCGGCGTCTTGGCTTGCCCGCCGTGGCTACGGCGGCGCCTCGTATTCTGCGCAGCGCGGCACGTAGCGCCGACCCCTAAACGCCACCGCGCGCCCGTTCACATCAATACAGGCGCGGCGCTCAAGCCCGCACGACGCTTATCAGCCAGGAGGGCACACCTATGCCAGGCAACACACGCACCAACCGTTTGGCCGTATCGCTGGCGCGGCAGGCCGCGTATAACCCGGGTCCACGCAGCCTGCTGATGACGCTGGCGAACGAGCCGGCCACCGAGCAGCTGGCGCGCGAGGCGCTCGTGACGCGCGCCGCCCGCACGGTGCT
>NZ_JAXLWP010000028.1:0-93926 GCF_046328425.1 Kouleothrix sp. | reverse complement strand
CGGCCGGCCTGAGCGTGATCCCGCACGCCGGCGGGAACACCGTGTTCGGCCAGCACTTCAGCTACGCCAGCGCCAGCACGCCTTGGTGCGAGTTCTTTGTCGGCTCCGACCCTGGCGTGCCGCTCGAGGATGGCTGGCGGCTGCCAGGCCAGGCCGTGCCGAAGAACGGCTGGCTGACGCCCAGCGACGCGCCCGGCTTCGGCCTCGAGATCAAAGCCGAGTGGCTTACGCCATTTTTCTAGCGGCGCCACCGGCCGCCGCGAGCGCGCAAAAAAGCTCGGGGGCGGCGTTACAGCCCCCGAGCCTCGGTGTACGGCCTATTGCAATAAAGCCTACAGCCGCGCGCTGCGCCGGCTCGAAACGACCATGCCGGCCGCGACCGCGACGATCACTAGCGCCAGGGCCGCTAGCCAGATCGGGTTGAAGCCGCTGTCGTCGCCGGTGTTCGGCAGGGTGCCCGGCGCGGTGGTGGTGGCAGTCGCCGCCGTGGTAGTTGCGGCAGCTGTCGCCGCCGTGGTCGCGACGGCAGTCGCATCGGCGGTAGCGGCCGTAGTCGCGGCAGCAGTGGCCGCAGTTGTCGGCGCCGCAGTGCCCACCGCCGTCTCGGTGGTCTGGAGCGCGGGCCTGGCCACGTTCGCCGCAGAAACAACCGGCGCCATCATCAGCACGATCAGGATCGCGCCAGCAAACAGAGTTCCGAGCGCTGCAAGGGTTCGCATTCTTTCACTCCTCTCTAACCGGCACATCCAGTATGTGCCACTTCCACGCAGGCAGACTTTCAATCCCGCGCTTCACGGGCTTCTCTCAGCAAATAGCGTGCCAATTGTACGATTTTCGGTATGTTCGGCGGCCAAGAAACAAAACCGGGGCGCAGCATCGCCGCGCCCCGAAAAAGCTACCGTACTAATGCGCTCTTTGCTTGAGCACGTATAGATGGTACTTCTTGATCATCGTGTGTCCATTTTCGGCGCGTAGCGCGGAAAATGGACACATCCAAAAAGAAAGTACCGCAGCGTAAGTCCTAACAAAAAAAGAAATGTCAGGGGCAGCTTCGCCGCCCCGGGCCCCCACCAGAAAGCAAAGGCATCCCAACAAGAAAGTTCGGAGGCAGCTTCGCCGCCCCCGAACCTCCACCAGAAAGCAAGAGATCAGCCGGATAGCGAGCGAGTGCGCGCTACGGCCGGCGTGCCACCGGGATGTAGATGCTGTACGTCACGTTCACGCGCACCGGTGGCGGATTCACCACGCTGATGTTGACGGCATCCTGCGTGCGCGCGCCATTGCTGTCGGTGGCGGTGATGGTGAGCGTGTGGCTGCCGCGCGGCAGGCCATCCGACAGCACCAGGTTCTCGCCTACGCCCAGGGTCGTGCCGTTCTCGTCGGTCCATACCAGGCTATTGCCCTGGAGGTAGCCGTCTTCGAGGTCGAGCGCCGTCGCCTGCACCACGATCGGCTGGCCGACGTAGGTTTGCACCGAGGAGTTACCCGCGATGCTGACCACCGGCGGCTTGTTGCTGATCGAGCCAGTGTTCAGCTGCTTGGTGGTCGACTGGCCGTTGTTCGTGGCGATCACCTCGAGCAGGCCGCCCGAGCTGCTCGGCAGGTTGCGCTTGCTGAGCACAAAGCTGTTGCCGGCGATGTTGGTTCCCAGCAGGCGCCATGAGAGGCCGTTGTCGGGGCTGTAGCGCATGGCGACCTGCACCGGCACGCCATCCGAGCTGGAGGCCTGCCACGTGACGGTGATCGCGTCGACCGTGCTGGTGGCTGTGGCCGTCAGGCTGGGCGGCGCCGGCGAGGCCTGCTGCGACGAGATCAGCGTATTGCCTTTGTACAGCTCGATCGAGGCCAGGTTGGCAACTTGCGGCGCCGTGAAGCTAAAGCCGAACGACGGCGCGGTGGTGTGCGAATCGACCGTGGTGGGGCTGAACTGGTAGCTGTACTGCACCACGCCGCCGGAGTCGCGCAGGTCTACGCGGTAGCTGCCGCTCGCGTCGCCCGTGTCGGCCGTCACGTTGTTCACCGGCACGTTCGAGGTGAACGCGCCGCTCACAGTGTCGCTGTAGATGCTGCCGGCGATCAGCAGGCCATTGCCGGCCTGGGCCGGGATGGCGCCATGTGGCGGCGGCGGTGCGGCCTGGGTCAAGGCCTGCAGCATCTTGAGGTAGTGGAACGCCGACACCCAGATCGGCCGGCAGTAGCTCATGAAATCCTTTTCGCCGTCGGAGTGCAGCTGGCGCTGGTACACGTCGACGCCCACGTCACCAGTGCGGCCGTCGGCGAACGGGTAGTCCGGGTCGCCGGCCACACCGCAGGGCGCGTGGTTCAACCCCAGGTTATGGCCGATCTCGTGCGCGGCAACGCCGTTCGAGGCTTCCAGGCCTACGCTGGTAAGCAGGTTGCCGCCAACCCAGCCGATGCCGGCGGTGAACGAGTTCTGGCCGGCAACTACGCCCTGCGGCACCACGCCGTAGTACACCAGCTTCGAGGTGCGCGCGGCGGCGCCAAGCTCGCGGTTGCGCACGGCGGTCAGCTCGTCGAGCAGCTTCTCCCAGCCGTTCGAGTTCAGGTTGCCGGTGAACAGGTACTCCGAGTGCAGCGTCGCCCGCACGTCGGCGATCGGGTACAGGTTCTGCAGGTTGCTCAGGCCCTGGTTGTTCTGCGTCAGATCGGGCCGCAGGATCGTTCCCTGGCCGCCCGGCTGGTAGGCGATCGGCACCAGCATGATCTGCAGCGTCGGCACGGTGCGGAAGTTCACCGGCAGGTCGGCGCTGCGGTTATCGGCGAAGGTGGCCTCGTCGATCGTGTGGTTGGGGTTGACTTCGGCCCAGAGCGTAATCGGGCCGCCGGTGGTCCAGTCGATCGGCAGCTGGAAGTTGAGCGTGTCGTCGAAGTTTGCGCGGTTGGGCGAAAGCTGGGCCACAATGCTGTCGCGCGCGTTGAATGGCGAAAGCGGCGAGCCGGTGATCTCGACGCCATTGCGCACGCCGTGCAGCCGCCCGGTGACGTTCAGCACCGCAGTGGCGCTGTTCTGCACGCCAACGCTCACGCGCACCACCACCGGCCGCCCGGCGATCAGCGGCACATTGTTCTGGCCAGTCTGCACCGCCTGGGTCGTCTCGATCTGGCTCACCGTCAGGTTGAGATTGGTAGCCGGTGTTGTCGGCGTGCTGGTGGGCAGCTGGGTGGGCGTATCGGTGGGTGTATCCGTCGGGATGCTGGTGGGCGTGTCGGTGGGCGTATCCGTCGGGATGCTGGTGGGTGTGTTCGTCGGCTGGCCAACTGGCGTGTTGGTAGCAGTGCCGACCGGGGTGTCGGTGGGTATGCTGGTGGGCGTGTTTGTCGGCCGAATGGTGGGCGTGTTCGTCGACCGGATGGTCGGCGTACTCGTCGCCGCAGCGCCCTGCGATACCAGCCGGAGGTTATCGATCGTAAACCCGATGTCGTTGTTGCTCTCGTCGCTGATGAACATCACCGCGATCGTGACGCTCGTCTGGCCCAGCAGCGACGACGGCACGCCCGAGCACTGCAAATTGCTCAGGTCGACCGAGTCTTGGTGATAAGCGTCATTCAGCGCGCCGCTCTGGTAGTTGCCGCAGTAGTAGTTGCCGTCGATCGAGGCGCCGACGAACAGCTGGTCGTAGTCGGCCTCGCTCGAGCCAATGAAATTGTACGTCAGCACCGAGCTGACCATGTTGGTCAGGTCGAACGGGCCGTAGACCGCTACGCTGTAGACGTTATCGGGGTAGTTGGCGTTGCACGAGAGGTTTGAGCCATTCGCGCCGCCGCCAACCGTCCAGCCGGCAAAGGCGCCCTGGAGCGGGTTGCAGCCGCGCTTGCCAAGCAAGTACTCGCCGCCGCTATTGCCGAAATCCTGCAGCGTCCAGCCTGCGGACGGCCACGCGCCCTCAAATCCCTCGTTGAAGTTCGCCGGGAAAGTGGCCGCCTGAGTCGCTGCGCCGGCTACCTGTGGCCGGGCGCGGCTCGGGCTACGTGGCAGCGTTCGCGCAAACTGCGCCGGGTGGCGCCCCTGCTGAACTTTTTGCGCCTTCACTAGGGTTGGCCCAAGCAGCGCTCCTGATACAAGGATTGGCAGCAGCGCCACCAGCACCGCGGCTGGTAAGCCAAGCAAACGTACACGCATCGAGTAGTCCTTTCGATACCTGCGAGATGAACCGAAACAAAGCCGCTCCACCGCCCTACGACGCCTTCCCAGCCGCCTGTGCTGCGTACCGGGCCATCTTTTCCCCCTTCTTCGTACGCGCCCCCCCTCCACGCGCCACTGTTTGGTTTCGAACAGGATTATCGTAGGCCGCACATCGCTTGCGCTTCCAGCGCGAACGACGGGCCATAGAACTATGCGTGTACGTAGGCTAGATACGCATATACCAGCAGCCCGACCGGCCTTTGGTCGTGCTACTGGTGAGACTATCGGTTCCGACAAGGTATACTTGGCCGCCTGCCTGGCGCGAGGCCAGAAGAACATCAAGCCCGCCGTAATCAGCATCGCCGTTCGGGCGTAGTGCGGCCAACAAGAGGATCGGTGCAGCGCTGCCCGCCTCGCGCCGATAGAACCCGGCCTATTCCTGCAACACAACGCGCCTAATCGTATCGGTCGCGCCGGCTGCGCGCCAGCAGATCGCCGAGGAGCGCCATACTGGCGAGCTTGCCCGCATCGCGCTCGTGGGCGGCTTCGGGCGTCCAGTAGTGGTGGTTTGCGATGAACTTGATCTGGTTTGAATACCAGCCCTCGTCGGTCATCGCGCCGCCGTAGCTCGCCAGCTCGGCGCGCAGCGCCTGGTTCCGCGCCAAGAAATTCGGGTGCCCCAGCACGTCCAGGTCAGCGTCGGCCAGCAGGCGCTCCAGCAGCGTATGCGGCGATTGCGGCAGCTTGGTGGCCATGATCATCCCGTGGATGCGGCTGATCTGGCGTGGCTGGTAGCCAAACTCCGGCAGCACTGCTGTGGCGATCGCTGCGCTGGCGGCCTCGTGGCCGGCATAGTGTGTGATAAAGCCAAGATCGTGGTAGTAGGCCGCCGTGCGCAGCAGCAATAGTTCATCGCCGCGCACCCCCGCCAGGCCGGCCAGCCGCTCGGCCGCCGGCACCACTTCGTCGCAGGTATGCGCGATCGAGTGGTATACCAGCGCCGGCGCCAGCTCGGACGCCAGCCGTTGAATTGCATACTGGCGAGCACGCTCGAAGTCGGGCTTTATGCGCATACAAGCCGCCCCGATACCAACGGCCCACCAGCAGATATGCTGTTCGATGTGTGGTTGCTTGGCGGCATTATATACGTAATATTCCGCGTGCGCATCGTATAAACTACGTATTTTCGGAGGTTGGTATCATGCTGATTGCGCCAGGCCGCAGCTCGAGCGTCACCGCCGCCCCAGCGGGTGGCAGCTCGGCGCCGCCAAGCTCGAACACCAGCGGCGGGCCTGCCGCCGGCCGAAGCGTAAGCTGGGTGTAGCTGCCGCGAAACGAGCGCTCGGCCAGCGTACCGGCGATGCGGTTCGGCCCGGCCGGCGAGGCCGCTGGCAGAAGTGCGGCAGCCTCGGGGCGCAGCACCAGCACCACCGCCGATCCGCGCGCCACGCCCGGCAAGCTCGCCACGCCAGTAAAGCGGCCAAGCGCGGTATCGACCACGGCGGTCGTATCTTCCACGCCGGCTACGCGGCCCTCCACGAGGTTGGCGTGGCCCAGGAAGCGCGCCACGAACGGGCTACTCGGCCAGTGGTACACCTGCTCGGGCGAGCCCTGCTGCGCAATCCGGCCGTCGCGCAGCAGCACCAGCCAGTCGGCCAGCGCGAACGCTTCGGCCTGGTCGTGCGTCACGTACAGGCTGGTGACGCCCACGCGCCTGAGAATAGTGCGCAGCTCGTCGAGCAGGCGCTCGCGCAGCGTGCGATCAAGCGCGCCCAGCGGCTCGTCGAGCATCAGCAGGCGCGGGCTGGGCGCCAGGCTGCGCGCCAGCGCCACACGCTGGCGCTCGCCGCCCGACAGCTCGAACACCCGCCGGCGCTCGTAGCCCGCCAGGCCCACCAGATCCAGCATTGCCGCAACGCGCTCGGCCACGCACTGGCGCGGCAGGCCCTGCATGCGCAGGCCAAATGCCACATTGCCGGCCACATCGCGGTGCGGAAACAGCGCGTAATCTTGAAACATCAAGCCGAAGCCGCGCCGGTGCGGCGGCAGATCGTCGATCGCGCGGCCTTCGAAGCGGATCGAGCCGCTGTCGGCGCGCTCGATCCCCGCGACCAGCCGCAGCAGGGTTGTCTTGCCGCACCCCGAGGGGCCGAGCAGGCAAACGATCGCGCCCTGTGTGGCGCGCAAGCTCACGCCGCGCAGGGCCGGCGTGCCATCGTAGGCCTTGGCGACATCGCGAACTTCAAGCAGTGCGTCGCTCACTGGCGCGCGGGCGCCGCTCGTCGCCAATCGTTCTCAGCACACATGGCAGAATCGGCAATAGCTAGCTGTTTGAAAAGCGTGGTTTGGAAGAGCTTCGCCTCTCCAAACGTCGGTATTTTGCGGGTCGCGGCCACATTCGTGGCCGCGACCCGCTAGAGAAGGATGCGCGAGGGGCATCGCCCCTCGCACTCCCCTTTTCAGGCAGGCTCTAACTTACGGGTCCGAGTATTGTAGCATTAAGTGGCTCTGCGCTGCAAATAGAAAACGGGGGCGGCTTCGCCACCCCCGTTGCCCGTAGATTACGATACTGCAAGGCGCCCGGATCAGGCCGCCGGCCGCACCATATGTAGCTCGCCGTCAAGCGAGCCGCCCTCGTATACCACCAGCGCCACCGTCTCGACCGCGCCCTGCACAGTGCCGGTGGAGGCGATCTCGAGCCGGCCGCGGCAGGCGATCTTGCCGGTAAACGTGCCCGCGATCGTGATCGCCTCGGCTACCAGCTCGGCCTCAACCTGCGCGCCGGCCTCGACCAGGATATACTGGCGCGACTCGATCGCGCCGCGCGCTGCGCCCTGGATGCGTACGCCGCGCTCCGAGCGGTAGTGGCCGTCGAAAAAGTCGTCGGGGCCAATCACGCTCTCGGCGTTCGGGCGGGCCGGCACCGGCGCAACCACCGCCGCCGGAAGCTCGGGCGCGGCGGCCTTGGGCGCAGGTGCAGCTGGCGCAGGCGCAGGTGCGGCGGGCGCAGGCGCCGGCGGCTCGGGCTCGGCGATTGGCGCCCACAGCGAATCGGCGGCAATGCCCAGCTCGTCGCTCAGCGTGGGCGGCGCCGGCGGCTCGGGCTCGGCATACACGTGCTGCGACTGCCACAGCTGGCTATGCACAATCTCAATCGCCGGGTCGAAATCGAGCGCGGGCAGCTGCTGGGTAACCGCAGGCGCGGCGGGCGGCGGGGCAGGCGCCACCGGCGCAGGCGCGGGCGGGGCTGGAACAGCCGGCGTAGGCGCTTCGGCCACCAGCGCCGGCTCGCCGGACACCTCGGCCGCGCGCAGCAGCTGCATCACCGACGGCCCGAGCATCGCGGCAGTGCGAGCGCTCCAGGGATCGTCGGCCGGAGCGGGCTTGGCCGGCTCGGCGGGGGGAATTGTCGGCAGGTCGTCGAGCATACCAAGGTCGATATCGCTTTTCGGCGCGACTGCCGGCTGGTCGAGCGGCCGATCGGGGTTACGGCGTCCGAACATATCTGTTCTCCTGGCCTAGTGAAGACACCATTGCACAATAAAAGCTAGTGCTATGGTATGCCGCACGGTAGCCAAGATCAACCGCGCCAGTTTACAGTTTGATGTCAACGGCTCGCACGGCAGCGCACACGCTAGCCGCGGCGCTCTTGAAACGTAACCGCGCCAAGCATAGCGCTGATGCCCACCAGCACCAGGATGCCCGGCCACCACCAGCCGAAGGCGGCGATCACCGCGAGCCCGAGCATCCAGGCGGCGCCCTGGATGGCGCCCAGGCGCTCGGCGCTGCTGTTGGCGTGCGCCAGGCCGCTAAACAGCGCCGATAGGCCCACCAGCACCAGGATGCCCGGCCACCACCAGCCAGTCATAAACAGCACCGCCAGGCCGATCAGCCAGACGCCGCCGGTCAGGCCATCCCAGTTGACAAAGGCGCGCGTGCGGGCAGGCGCGGCGGCGGGGCTGGCGGCCGGCGCCGTGGCAAGCGGCTCGGGCGCGAGCGGCGGGGGCACGGCGGGGGGCGGGCTAGCCAGTGGGCGCGGGGCCAGCGGGCGGCCGCAGCTCACGCAGAAATCGGCGCCGGCCGGGTTGCGGGTGCCGCAGTTGGCGCACACCGGGCCGGCGGCCGGCTCGGCCAGGCGCTCGGTGGGGCCGGTGGCCACGGGCGCGGGCGCGCCGCACTCGATGCAAAAGCTGCCGCCGGCCGGAATAGGTGCATCGCACCGTGAACAAACACTCATGAGCCTTCCTCTTCGCGCCGCTGCAGCTGGTCGGCATTCTGCTGCTGAACCCAGAGCGGCGGCACGCCATACAGCGCGCGCTGCGCGTCGGTAACCCGCGGATCGACCTGGCCGAGCGACCAGCGGCCGTGCTCGCGAATAAACTGAGTACCGAAGCGCTGCGGCTGGCCACGGCCGAGCAGCGAGCGATCCCACGAGGCGGCGATCACCGACCAGGCGCGGGGCTCGCCAAGCGCGCCAGCGCGCTGCGCGAACGTTTTAGCCAGTTCGAAATGCGCAACATCGTCGCCGTAGAGCATCACCAGCGCGGCGTGGTAGTTGTCCTGCGCCGAGCGGAGCGCGCCCTGGCCGTACAGGGCCAGCACGCGCTCGCGGCGGGTGCGGCCGCGGCGGGTGCGCTCGTCGCCGGTGCTGTCGAGATCGTTGATCTGCTCCTCGGCCAGCCGCTCAAGCTCGGCGCTCGGGTCTTCAAAGCTGCGTGGCTCCATGCCTGAACCTCCTGCGCCGGCCAGCATCGCACGCCGGGGCGCCTGTGTGGCTGGCGCCCATTATAGCACGCTCGAATTGGCACTGCCGAGTGCCGCGAGATGCTATAATGCTGCACTCGAACACGACGCAGTTCGACCAGTGGGAGCAAGCATGGGCCTGTATACCAGCCGCCATCCGATCGCGCGCATCGGCCTGCCTTCACGATTATTTCTGGCGTTTGTACGGTTCTACTGCCGGCTTGAAGTTGATGGGATCGAGCACCTGCCGTCCAGCGGCGCATTTGTGCTCGCGGCCAACCACGCCAGCCACGCCGACACTGCGGTGATCTTCGCGGCGCTGCCGCGCGCGCTGCGGGCGCGGGTGGTGGCCGCGGCCGCGCAAGATTACTTCTTCGACAACGGCTTCCGCCAGTTTATCTCGCGAGTGCTGTTCAACACCATCCCGGTGCCGCGCAAGGTCACGCCCTCGAGCGACCCGCTGCGCCACGTGGTGCGCGCGCTGCGCGAGGGCTACGGCGTGCTGCTCTACCCCGAGGGCACGCGCAGCCGCAATGGCGACCTCGGGCCGTTTCGCAGTGGCGTCGGGCGGATCGCGGCCGAGTTCCCCGATGTGCCGATCATTCCGGTGTGGCTCGGCGGCACCGCGCGCGTGCTGCCGAAGAACGGCCTGCCCATCCCCCGCCCGGTGAAGGTGCATGTGCGCTTCGGCGAGCCGCTGAAAAGCGAGCGCGCCTGGCTGGCCAACAAAGCCAACTGGAAGGTGCTGGCCGGGCACGTGCGCGACGCGGTGGCGCGGCTGCGCAGGTGAAGCGCGGCGCACTCTCCGCTGCGTCACCTCATTCGGCCAGCCTGGTCGGGCTCGGCGTTGTCGCCGGTGAGGAAGAGAAAGCTGGCCCACAGCCCGCGCGACGAGCGGTAGAATGCGATCGGGAAGACGATCGCGAAGGCTGCCAGGGCCAGCAATAGCGGCGCCAGCGGGATGCTAGGGTCGCGGCCGAACACCAGCGACGCAACGGTGATCAGCAGCAGCGTGGCGACGGTGTTGATGCCCATCCCGCCGGTGATCTCGCCCACCGATCGCTCGAACTCCAGCCCGCAGCGCGGGCAGGCGCGCCGCATGCGGAAGCCGCGCTCGAACATGCGGCCGGCATGGCAGCGCGGGCAGCGCCCGATCAGCCCATCGAACAGCGCGCGCAGCACTCGGATCATTGTGTTCGCTTTCTCGCTCCGTTCTGTCCCGCGCGTATTATACCAACTCCGTTTGATTACTTGTGTTTTTTGGCGGCGCCCGGCTTTGCCGCGCGCCGCACAAGAAAAGACGGGCGGCGAAGCCGCCCCCAAACCCCCACCAAAGTGTAAGTCATCAAGCGAATTGGTATTATACGCTGTTCGCTTGATCACGTATCGATTTTGCACGACGTGGCGGCCACGTCGTGCAACACAAGAACTTTGGGGGCGGCTTCGCCGCCCCCAAACCCCCACCATAAGCGAATTAAAGAAAGTCGGGGGCGGCCTGGCACCCTCGCTGTGGTGCCCGCCGCCCCCGAACCCGCCAGGGTCTATGTCTTCAGCCAAAGCCAGCAGCAGCTGCCCGCCGCGCGCCTATGCCTCGGGCTGGTTGTCGTCGTCTTCCTCCAGCTCGCTGTCCCAGCCGGGCTCGATACCCAGCGCCGCAGCCTCGGGCGAGTCGATGCCATACTGCTCGACCACCGCGCGCTTGATGCTGATCACCGCCTCGTGCAGATCCCACTGGGCCTCGATCAGCTCGGCGCGCGCCAGATCGAGCTTGTGCTGCAGTACGATCTCGTTCTGCAACGACAGCGACAGCCTATCGAGCAGCGCGGCGAGGCTGCCCGCGCGGTAGCGCGGCTCGATCCGCACATAGCCCGGCAGCTCCTCGATCGACGCAAACGGGTCGAAGTCGCCCTTGCGCCTTCTCGGGCGGAAACGATCAAATGATGCCATGCGCGCTTCTCCTGGGGTGTAGTGGCTAGAGTTGAGCTGATTATAGCAGGCGGCCATGCCGTTGGGCGTACTCGGTTCGTAACCAAAAGCCGATCGGTTTGATGATATTGAAATAGCCGCGTGGCCGGCCGCAGCCTGGGTGGCTCATGCCTCAGGGCCACCCCGGGCAACCTGCGGGCGGTTCCGCGCCGGGCCGGGCGCTTATGGTATAATGGGTGGCTAGTGGCCGCCCGCGCGCCGGGCCAGCCAGCATATTCGCAAGCACATCGGAGGACAGACCAATGCCACCGCACACCCGCTCACAGCGCCGGCGCCAGGGCGCTCGCCAGCAGCCGCGCCCCGCCGTGAGCGCCGAGGCGCCCGAGTATACCGGCACCACCACGTCGCTCGACGCGCCCGAGCTGCCGGCGCCGCCGGTACCCCCGGCCGCGCGGCCGGCCCGCAACGCACGCCGCGTGATCTCGCGCGTCGCGCCCGAGCCCGTCGACTACACCGCCGATTACGGCGCGGCCCGCCGCGACCTGCGCTGGATCGCGATCTGGTCGATCCTGCTCTTCGTGGCCATGATCGCGCTGAAGTTCTCGGGCATTGTTTAGCCGACTGCTGGATTTTGGGTTTACGCGTGCTGGTCTCATCCAACGTCGTACATCCAACATCCAAACGGATCCGTGGATCGCATCCAGAGCAAAGCCGCGCGCCTGCAACGGCTCGAGCATCGCCTCTACAACGCGCCGCGCGGCATGCGCGTGGCCGATCTTGCCGAGTACTGCGGCGTCGACCGGCGCACGATCTACCGCGACCTGCAGGCGCTTGAAGAGATGGGCGCGCCGATCTGGGAGGCCGAGGGCCGCTACGGCATCGACCGCGAGTCGTACCTCTCGACTATTCGCCTGAACCTCAACGAGGCGGTGGCGCTGTTCTTCGCGGCGCGCCTGCTGGCCCACCACAGCGACGAGCACAACCCAAATGTCGTCTCGGCGCTGAACAAGCTGGCGGCCGGCCTGCCCGACACCACGATCTCCAGCCACATGGCCCGCGTGGCCGAAATCATCCGCGCCCGCCCGCTGCGCGCCGACTACGTGCGCGTGCTCGACACAATCACCCGCGCCTGGGCCGACCGGCGCAAGGTTGCGATTCGCTACCGCGCCGCCAGCGGCGAGCTGACCGAGCGGGTGATCTGCCCGTATTTTCTCGAAGTCTCGCGTAGCGAGCCAGCCTCGTATGTGATCGCCTACGACGACCTGCGCGCGGCGCTGCGCACCTTTAAGCTCGAGCGCGTGGCCGAGGCCAGCCTGCTCGAGAGCAGCTACGCGATCCCCGACGACTTCGACCCCTACGCGCACCTTGCCGCAGCCTGGGGCGTGATGGACGAGGTCGAGGTCGAGGTGCGGCTGCGCTTCTCGCCGGCGGTGGCGCCGCGCGTGCGCGAGAGTGTCTGGCATCACAGCCAGGAATTGCACGATACGCTCGACGGCGGCTGCGACCTGCGCATGCGCGTCGGCGGCATCCGCGAGGTGCGCTCGTGGGTGCTCAGCTGGGGCGGCGACGTGGAGGTATTGGCGCCGCCAGCGCTGCGCGACGAGGTCGCCGCGCACGCTCGCCGCATGATCGAGCAGTACGCCGCGCTCTCATCGCCAGAGTAAAATTGCATCCGGCTCGTACCGTGAGGCAGCCCGCATCACGCAGTGCCACACACAAAGAAGTCTGGGGGCGGCGAAGCCGCCCCCAGTCCTCACGCCCTGCCTGGATTTGCCAGGCAGGGCATCGCACAAAGAAAGTGAGGCAGCCGCCTACTGCGCCGACCCGCAGCCCGCGATATTCAGCCGGTAGTACGCGGCTTGGTCGCACGTCAGGTCGGGGTGGTAGCGGTTCGCCTTGGCCCAGCTCAGCAGCTCGGCGAAGCTATCGATGCGCCAGAATCGCACGCTCGCATCCGTCGCACCCGAGTACGCGGTGCGGCCGTCGGGCGACCACGCCACCGTGCGCACGACCCCCGAGTGCCCGGAGAAGCGCCGGATGGCGCTGCCGGTCTCCAGATCCCACAAGATCACGTCGGTATCGCTCGAGCCAGAGATTGCGGTTTTACCGTCGGGGCTGAACGCCACGGCGCGCACCGCAGCGGTATGGCCGAGCATGCGCTTCAGGATTTTGCCGCTTGCGACATCCCATAGCAGCACCAGCTTGTCGTCGCCGCTCGAGAGCGCCGTGGTGCCATCGGCGCTGAATACCACCTGGCGCACCACGGCGGTATGGCCGCTGAAGGTGCTCAGCTGCTTGCCGCTGGCGATATCCCACAGGATCACCTGCTTATCGCCCGAGGCCGAGAGAAACGTCTTGCCGTCGGGGCTGAACACCACGTGGAACACCTGATCTTTGTGGCCGTCGAATTCTCGCACCTGCTTTCCGGTCTCCACATCCCACTGCCGGATGGTTTTATCGACGCTGCTCGTCAGCACAGTCTTGCCGTCGGGGCTGAACGCAACCGAGCTTATGCCGTCGGTATGGCCGTTAAAGACATGGCGCACCGTGCCATCGGCCACATTCCAGAGTATCGCCGTCTTATCCTGCCCACCCGAGACCAGCAGCGTGCCGTCGGGGCTGACATCGGCGCCGAACACCGCGCCGTTGTGGCCGGTAAATGTGCGTATTATCTCGCCGGTGTCGACCTTCCACAGCATGAGGCGGCCATCTGTCGAGGCGGTGATCGCGGTTTTGCCATCGCGGCCGATCACCAGCCGGTTGATGCCGTCGCTATGGCCATTGAAGCGGCCAACCTCGGCGCCGGTCGCCAGATCCCACAGGCGCACGCTGCTATCGATCGACGCCGAGAGCAGCTGTTTCCCGTCGGCGGTGGCGGTCACATCGCGCACGGAGCTGCCGTGGCCGCTGAGAAAGCCGACCAGGTCGCCGGTGTCGGCGTTCCACAGGCCTAGCCGGGTATCGCGCGAGGCCGAAATGACCGTGCGGCCATCGCTGGCGAACTTGGTCTTCCAGACGTCGTTGGTATGGCCCCTGAGCTGGAACAGTATCTTGCCGCTGTCTTTGTCCCACAGAATGATCGAGCGATCTTCCGAGCCCGACACAATCTTTTTGCCGTCGGGGCTGAAATTTGCGTCCCACACGCTGCGCCTGTGCCCATCGAACTCGCGGATCAGCGCGGCGGTATTCGTATCCCACAGCCGCACGCTGGTGTCGAGCGAAGCCGAGAGCAGCTGCGAGCCGTCGGAGCTAAACGCGACGCTCTGCACCGACTGAGTATGGCCGCTGAAGGTTCTGATCGGCTGGCCGGTAGCAACGTCCCACAGCATCAGCGTGGTATCCTTCGAGGCAGTCGCAGCGGTTTTGCCATCGGGGCTAAACGCCCCTTCGTTGACGAGATCCTGGTGGCCAGCCAGATCACGCAGCGCCGCGCCCGTCGCCACGTCCCAGAGGATCACGCGCTTGTCGTCGGCCGACGACAGCGCCAGCTTGCCGTCGGGGCTGAAGGCCACGCTCAGCAGCTTGCCGGTGTGGCCGCTGAACGTGCGGATCGGCTTGCCGGTTGCGCGATCCCACAAGATCAGGGTTTTGTCGTCGCTGCCCGAGAGAAACGTACGCTCATCGGGGCTGAGCGCCACCGCCTGCACGCCGGCCTTATGCCCCCGGAACACCTGGCGCGTGCCGCGGTCGTAGGCCGCCTCGGAGAGCACCACCTCGGACTGGCGCACCCGCGTGTCGTTGCTGTTGGCGGCCAGCGCCAGCGAAAGCGCCAGGTCGGTATCGCCCTTGTTCAGTGCGGCCTGTGCCTCGGCCGCCAGCGCCAGGTTGCGTGCCTCGGCCGCGCTCTGCTCGGCCGACTGCTTTTGCTGACGCTCGCTCGCGGCGGCGGTCTCGGCGATAGCCTGGGCGGTGGCAGCCGTGTCGGCGTTCGCCTGCGCCTCCTGCGCCTTCGCGTCCGCCCGCGCCGCATTCGCCTCCGCCAGCCCCCGCTGCCCAAACGCATACACCGCCAGCACCACCCCCAGCACCGCCGCCGCCCCCGCCACCCCCACCAGCCCCCGCAAGAACCCCCGCGACCGCGCCTCCAGCCGCGCCTCCCGCAACGCTCGCTCCTCCTCTCCCGCCCGCTCCTCCTCCCGCGCCGCCACGCTCGCCGCCAGGTACTCCCGCTCCTCCTCGTTCAACCCCAGGTGCGTCTCCGCTGCCCACCCCGCCAGCTGCTCCAGCCGCGCCCCCCGCGCCAGAAAGCTCCGCTCCTTCCCGCTCCCCGCCCACTCCCCCGCCGCCGCTCCCAGCCGCCGCTGCACCCGCACGTCCTCCCGGCTCGCCTCCAGCCACCCCCGCAGCCGCCCCCACGTCCGCAGCAGCGCCTCGTGCGCCACCTCCACCGTCGGCGCTCGCGTCTCCGGGTCGTGATCCCCCGTCAGCAGCCGGTACCCGCTGTACGCCTCCAGCACCTCCTCCAGCACCTTCGCCTCTCCCCCCGTCCCCGCCAGCTCGCTCCGCCGCACCCGCCGCCGCGTGTCCTCCACTCCCTCCCCCAGCGTCACCAGCCGCAGAAACACCTGCCGCGCCGCCTCCTGCCCCGCCGCGCTCAGCCCCCGTAGATCTCCTCCGCCCGCCGCCCCAGCGCTCCCACCACCCCCCGCTCGCCGCGTACCCCTCCAGCGTCAGCGTCCGCCCGTTCCGCCGCGCAAACACCTCCGTCAGCGCGTACTGCAGCAGCGGCAGCGCTCCCGGCTGCTCGCCCACGTCGCTCACGATCGCCTCCACCAGCTCCCCCTCCACCCGCACCCCCACCCGCTCCGCCGGCCCCACAATCGCCGCCCGCAGCTCCTCCTCCGCCAGCGGCACCACCACCTCCGTCCGCTCCCGCATCAGCCCGCTGAACCCCGCATACCGCAGCGGCCGGTCGTAGAAGTCCGCCCGCAGCGTCACCACCACCCGCACCCGGCTGTACGGGTCGCTCACCGTCCGCAGCAGCAGCCCCAGCACGTGCGCCCGCACCCCTCGTCCTCCACCAGCGTGAACAGCTCCTCGAACTGGTCCAGCACCAGCACCACCTCGGTCTCGTCCCCGCCCGGCACCACCTGGTCCACCACCCGCAGCAGCCCCTGCGCGTCCAGCGCCAGCGGCTCCAGCAGGTCGCCCGGCGGGTTCACGGCGATGCGCAGCAGCGCCTGCGCCAGCTGCTGCAGCGGCTGCGCGCCGGGGAAGCACTCCAGCACGAACCAGCGCTCCGAGCCCGGCAGCGCCGCGCTTGAGCGCGGGGACGAGCCCGGCGCGCACCACCGAGGACTTGCCCGAGCCCGACGGCCCGACCACCGCGAGGAAGCGCGCGTACTCGCCGGTTTCGCGCAGGCGCTCGAGCAAGCGCTCGACGAGGGTCTCGCGGCCGAAGAACTCGGCGGCGTCGGCCTCCTGGAAGGCGCGCAAGCCCTTGTAGGGGTTGTCGAGCGGCGTGGGCGGGACGAGCGGCGCGGGGATCTGCAGCAGCGCGGTCTCGTAGCTGGTGCGGCGGGGTGTGGGCGAGGGCGTGGCGCCGTGGGCGCCGGCAGGCCAGGCGGTGGTGGTGGCGGCGGCGCCGAGGGCGCGCTTGAGCTCGGCGATGAGGGTGGGGACGTCGGGGTAGCGGTCGGCGGGGTTCTTGGCGGTGGCGGTGTGGATGACGGCGGTGACGGCGGGGGCGGGGGGGGGGGGGGGCGGGCGAGCGGGGGCATGGGGTCGTGGACGTGCTTGAACATAAGCGCGATGGGGGTGGGCGCCTGGAAGGGCAGCTGGCCGGTGAGGATCTCGTAGAGCATGACGCCGAAGCTGTAGATATCGGTCTGGGGGGTGATGGCGGCGGCGCGGACCTGCTCGGGGAGATGTAGGCGGGGGCGCCGACGACGCTGGTCTGGTCGGTCTGGTAGGGGAGAGCTGCTTGCCGAGGTCTTTGGCGATGCCGAAGTCGGCGAGGTAGGCGTTGCCGTCGTCGTCGAGGAGGATGTTGGCGGGCTTGAGGTCGCGGTGGATGACGCCGCGGCGGTGGGCGGCGGCGAGCGCCCCGCCGACCTGGTCGAGCAGCTGCAGTAGCTGCTCGATAGGCAGTGGCTGCTGGTGGAGCGCGTCGTGGAGGCTGCCGCCGCGGAGGAAGCGCATCACCAGGAAGGCGCCGGAGGGGTCGCGCCAGTAGTCGTAGAGCGGGACGATGTAGGGATGTTCGAGGCGGGCGACGAGCTGGGCCTCGCTCTCGAAGCGGCGGATGAACTCGGGGCGGTTGGCGTGCTGGGGGAGAATGATCTTGATGGCGACGTCGCGGCCGACCTGGGGCTGCCAGGCGCGGAAGACGAGGCCGTAGCCGCCTTCGCCGAGCGGCGCGCGCAGCTCGTAGCCTTTGATCGTCTGCTCAATACCCTCGTCGATCATATCTCCTCCAGGCCGCTCACAGGGCGGCAGTAGCTCCAGGCGCCTTCCAACAAGGCCTGGTACGACTCCAGGATGGCCGCTCGACCGATTTCTTTAATTCGCAGTGTGTGTAGATATATAGTAAACGTTGCTGGGGCGCTTTTTTGCAGCTAAAAAAAAGGTTTTCGTTCGCTTTTTAGTGATGCGCGCCAGCGCCACGGCCCGCGCCGGCGGCGGCGGCGCCCAATATTGACAAACTCACCGGCCAGCATATAATCAGGCCGTCCCATGCCCGGTTTGAACCCAGCCCGCGCGAACGCAGGCAGGCCGCGCCCTACTGCTGGTTGGTGTGAGCCGGCAGGCGCCTGCGAACCTTGATACAGGCTCCCGCAGGTTTGATCCGAGTTTTCAGAACGAAGGACGAAAGACGGAAGACAAAACAGCGCCGTCTTTCATCAAGCCCGGTTCGGATGAGTGACAGCCTGCACTGAGAAGCGATCTGAAGGACGAAAGACGGAAGACAAAACAGCGCCGTCTTTCGTCAAACCCGGTTCGGATGAGTGACAGCCTGCACTGAGAAGCGATCTGAAGGACGGAAGACGGAAGACAAAACAGCGCCGTCTTTCGTCCTTTCAAACAGCCTCTCGGAACCTTGAACCCTCGAACCGCCTTTCGAGCAACACCGCCCGAACGCACCCTGACGGAGGCACCCGATGACAAACCACCGCGCCGCGTACGAGCTGCTTGCCGAGCAGCTGGCCGCCCAGGCGATCGACATCGACGCCACAAAGGTGGCGCTCAAGCAGCAGCGCATCGAAACACCCAGCTGGGGCTACGCCAACAGCGGCACGCGCTTCAAAGCATTCGCCTGGCCCGGCGCCGCCACTACCACCCGCCAGAAGCTCGACGACGCTGCGGTGGTGCACCGGCTCACCGGCATCGCGCCGTCGGTGGCGGTGCACATCCCCTGGGACAAGCCCGAGGATGGCGACTACGCGGCCATGTGCCAGTACGCCGAGGCCCAGGGCATCCGCATCGGCGCCGTCAACCCGAATGTGTTTCAGGACGACGCCTACAAGCTCGGGTCGCTTGGCAACCCCGACGGCGGCGTGCGCGAGCAGGCGCTCGACCATATCCTCGAGTGCTGCGAGATCATGGCCAAGGTGAAGAGCGACGCGCTGAGCCTGTGGTTTGCCGACGGCACCAACTACGCCGGGCAGGACAGCCTGCGCGGGCGCAAGCGCCGCTTCGAAGAGAGCCTGCGCCTGGTGTACGGCCACCTGCCGCCCGGCGGGCGCATGCTGATCGAGTATAAGTTCTTCGAGCCGGCGTTCTACAGCACCGACCTGCCCGACTGGGGCACGGCCTACGCATGGTGCCTCAAGCTTGGCCCGCAGGCCCAGGTGCTGGTCGATCTCGGGCACCACGCCGCCGGCGTCAACATCGAGCAGATCGTCGCGTTTCTGCTCGACGAAGGCCGGCTGGGCGGGTTCCACTTCAACAACCGCAAGTACGCCGACGACGACCTGATCGTCGGCAGCGTCAACCCCTACGAGCTGTTCCTGATCTACAACGAGCTGGCCGGCGCCGAGCTGGCGGCCGACGAGCCGGCGCACACCACCGCGCGCAATGTCGCCTATATGCTCGACCAGTGCCACAACATCGAGGGCAAGATCGCGCCGGTGATCTACTCGGTGCTGAACTGCCAGGAGGCCTACGCCAAGGCGCTGATCGTGCCGCGCGCGCGCCTGGCCGAGGCGCAGGCCAGCGGCGACGTGCTGGCGGCTCACCGGCTGCTCACCGACGCGTTCCGCACCGACGTGCGCCCGCTGCTGGCGCAGGTGCGCGCCGAGCTGGGCGTGCCGGCCGACCCGATCGCGGCCTACCAGGCCAGCGGCTACGAGCAGCAGATTCGCGCGGCGCGCGGCACCGCTAACGCCAGCGGCGGCTTTCAGTAAGAAACGCGGCCCCTCGCGCGTGGCAGGCGTGGAGGGCAGGGGGAGGAGCAGGAATCCCAGGAGCCGACCGGCCGGCAGGAGAAACTATGAGCACAAGCGCAAACTTCCTCGCCGTCGACCTCGGGGCGTCGAGCGGGCGGGTGATGCTCGGCCGCTGGGACGGCGCGCGCTTCGAGCTGCACGAGCTACACCGCTTCGCCAACGACCCGGTGCGCGTGCTCGGCCGCCTGCACTGGGACGTGCTGCGGCTCTGGGGCGAGATCAAGGCCGGCCTGGCGCGCTACGCCGGCCAGTTCGACGCGCCGCTCGCCGGCATTGGCGTCGATACCTGGGGAGTCGACTTCGCGCTGCTCGACAAGGCCGGCCGGCTGCTCGACAACCCGGTGATCTACCGCGACCCGCGCACCGACGGCATGATCGAGCGCGTGTTCGAGCGCGTGCCGCGCGCCGAGGTGTTCGCGCGCACCGGCATCCAGGTGATGCCGATCAATACGATCTACCAGCTGATGAGCCTCGCCGGCGACCCGCAGCTCGACGCGGCCGACACCATGCTGCTGATGCCCGACCTGTTTCACTACTGGCTTACCGGCGCCAAGGCCGTCGAGTACACCAATGCCAGCACCACCCAGCTGCTCGACTGCCACACCCGCGGCTGGGCCACCGACATGATCGGCCGGCTCGGGCTGCCGGCGCACTTCCTCGGCCCGCTCGTGGCGCCCGGCACGCTGCTCGGCGAGGTGCGCGCCGATGTGCTGGCCGACACCGGGCTGCGCGGGCCGGTGCCGGTGATCGCGCCAGGCACCCACGACACCGCCAGCGCCGTGGCCGCCATCCCTGGCCTCGACGCGCGCAGCGCCTATATCAGCAGCGGCACCTGGAGCCTGGTGGGCATCGAGGCGCGCGCCCCGATTGTGAGCGCGGCTGCGCTGGCGCTGAATATCACCAACGAGGGCGGCGTGGCCGGCAGCATCCGGCTGCTGAAAAATGTGGGCGGGCTGTGGCTGGTGCAAGAAAGCCAGCGCCAGTGGCAGCGCGAGGGCCGCACCTACGATTGGGATACGCTGCTGCGCCAGGCCGAGCGCGCCGCGCCGTTCCGCAGCCTGATCGACCCCGACGCGCCCGAGCTGCTGCCGCCCGGCGATATGCCGGCGCGCGTGCGCGCTATCTGCCGGCGCAGCGGCCAGCCCGCGCCCGAGAGCATCGGCGAGGTGGTGCGCTGCTGCCTCGAGAGCCTGGCGCTGCGCTACCGCTGGGTGATCGAGGCGCTCGAGCGCGTGGCCGGCCAGCCGATCGCGACGATCCGGATCGTCGGCGGCGGCAGCCTGAACGCGCTGCTGTGCCAGTTCACCGCCGACGCCTGCCAGCGCCCAGTGGTGGCCGGCCCGGTCGAGGCCACCGCGCTGGGCAACCTGATGATCCAGGCGATCGCGTGCGGCGAGCTGCCCGACCTAGCCGCCGGCCGCCAGGCGATCGCTGCGTCGGCCCAGCAGCAGCACTACGCGCCTGGCCCGGCCGAGCCATGGGACGCAGCTTTCGCGCGCTTCCAGCAGCTGCTCGGCGGCCAGGATGCCGGCTAATGCGCTGAGAGCATTCAAGCCTGCGCGCACGCCGCGCCGGTGGCGCATGCCTCAGGCAGCAGCTACACCTGCCGGCGCGCCCTGAGGCATGCGCCACCGCGCTCGCACCGCCACGGGCCCGATTTCCCTTGCCAACAAACCCGCGCGCCTGGCACCCAGCACTCACCCGATCGTCAGGCGGATGTCAGCCCGCCGCCTGCCGGCCGTGCTACAATACAGGCGCATCATAGCCCGCACACTAGCCACTCACTCGCGCCTAGCTACGAGGCCGCTATGGCTCTTCGACGCTCGCTTGCGATCGGCCTGATCGCCGCGCTGCTGGCTGCCTGCGGCACCGCAACCCAGCCGCCGCAGACGCTGGCGCCCGCCGTTCCCACGCCTACCGCTGCGCCGCCAACCCAGGCGCCGGCGCCCACCGCTGCGCCTACCGCCACCGCCGCGGCACCTACCGCTGCGCCGCCAACCCAGGCGCCGGCGCCTACAGCTACCAGCGCTGCCGCGCCTACCGAGGCCCCCACCGCCACCAGCGCCGCCGCGCCCGCCGCCGAGCTGCTATTTCTGCGCGGCGGCCAGCTGATCACGCTTAATCTTGCGACGCGCAGCGAGCGCGTGCTGGCCAAAGGTGTGGCCGAGTTCGCCGCCGCGCCCGGCGGCAAAGCGATCGCGCTGGTGCTCAACACACAAGGCCAGATCGACCTGTGGATCATGGGGCGCGACGGCAGCGGCCTGCGCCAGCTCACCACCGACGGCAATACGCGCGTCGAGGCCACGCTCAGCTGGGCGCCCGACGGCGCCGCGCTGGCATTTTCGTCGGCCGATAGCACCGACCCATACCCGCGTACCTGGCTGGAGTGGGCGGCGTGGTGCGGCGCCAGCGAGGTGCGCGTGGTCGATCTTGCCAGCGGCGCGCTGCAGCGCTTCGGCCCTGGCTGCGACCCGGCGATCTCGCCCGACGGCAAGCGCATCGCCTATGCCACGCCGCCGGCCACGCGCCAGGAGAACGCCAGCTCGCCCAATGCCGGCAACGCCATCCGGCTGATCAACCGCCAGGGCCAGAACGGCTGGAGCTTTGCCGAGGCCGCCGGCACAGCCGCAAAGCGCGGCCTGCTGGTGTACGCGCCGGCGTGGTCGCCCGATGGCACGCAGCTGGCCTACCAGCGCTTCCTGGGCTACCAGGCGCTGGTCGACATCGACCTGAGCGAGATCGGCGGGTCGTTCGAGGGCAAGGGCCAGGTGTTTGCCAGCGGGGCGGGCTGGTTGCTGCCGCCGCGCTTCGCGCCCAGCGGCGCGGCGGTGGCGGTGGTTGGCAACAACTTCAGCGATGCGCGCGGCTTCGGCGGCTACGACGACTGGTCGGCGACGGTGGTGTGGCTGGCGGGCAGCCGCGAGCTGGCGCTGCCCGACGGCCCGATCCGCGCGATCGGCCAGCGCGCCGAGGCGCTGCCGCGCGCTCAGGCCGCCGCCTGGGCGCCCGACGGCCAGAGCCTCGCCGTGCTGCTGCCGCCCGGCTGGCGTCCTGGGCTCGACCCGAACCAGCCGTATGGGCACGCCGGCGAGCCGGGCGAGATCTGGCGCTGGCAGCCCGGCGCCGACCCTGCCGAGCAGCTCGCCACGCGCGTCGATTTCGCCTCGCCGGTTGCCTGGCTGCCATAGCGGCCGATCAAGCGCGCCACCCCAGCCTCACGCGCGCGGGCGGGCCGGGCGTGGCGCGCTCCACAGCAGCGCCAGCAGCAGCAGCCCCGTCGGCACAAACACGCCGGCCAGCGCCAGCGCCAGCGCGCGCGGCGGCCAGCCCGCGTCGGCGGCCAGCCCGGCCGAGTAGCTCGATAGCGCGGTGGCCAGCGTCAGCAGCGCGCCCTCGACTGCGAACACGCGCCCCTGCAGCCGGTTCGGCACGTTCATCTGCAGCAGCGCGGTGCTGAACACCCACTGCACGCTGCCGCCGACATGCGCAAGCATCACGCCCAGCCAGGTCACCAGCAGCGAGGGCGCGCCGCTTACCACGGCGTAGCCCAGCGCGGTGCACAAAAACGCCGGCCCGATCGCGCGGCGCAGAAAGCGCTCGCCATCGCCGCCCCAGCGCCGCGCCAGCAGCGGGCCAATGCCCGCGCCCACACCGCGCGCCGCGTACAGCAGCCCGATGCTCAGCGCGCCATCGACGCCCAGCGGAAACACCTGCCGGCCAAACACCGTAAGCAGCAGCAGAATGCCCCCGCCAAAGCTCCACAGCGTCTTGGTGAGCGTATACACCGCGATATCGCGGCGGTGAAACACAAACGCAAAGCCCTCGCGAAACTCCTGCAGCCGGCTGGTGGGCTGGCGCTCGTGCAGGTGCGGCTCGGGGATAGGCACCTGCCAGATACACAGCGCCGAAAGCACGAACGAGGCCGCATCGATCAGAAATGCAGCGTCGGTGCCCAGCGTGCCGGCCACAATCCCGCCCAGCCCAGCGCCGATCGCCAGCATCGCCGACCACGTGGCGCCGCTGATCGCATTGGCGGCGATCAGCTCCTCGCGCCGCGTCACATTCGGGATGGCAGCGGTGCGCGCCGGATCAAAAAATGCTACCAACGACATCTTCAGTATCGTCGCGGCGTAGATCAGCCACACCTGGCCGGGGCTGCGCACCAGCAAAAACAGCAGCACCAGCGCGGCGCAGCCGAGGTTTGTGGCGATCAGCACCAGCTTTCGCGGCAGCCGGTCGACGATCACCCCGGCCCACATACCCACAATCGTGGCCGGCAGAAACTGCGCTACCAGCAGCGCCCCGACCGCCTGGCCCGAGCCGGTGAGCTTGTACAGCAGCGCGAACAGCGCGATCGAGTCGAACCAATCGCCCAGCTGGCTGACAACCTGGCCGTACCACAGCCGGCGAAACGCGCGATTCTCGCGCAGCAGCGCGATATACCCAATGGAAGCGGCAGACATGCTCAAACCTCGGCTATAGGCGGCCAGAAGCGGCAATTATAGCCGATGCGCGAGAATCACCCAAAAAAGTTAATAAAAAGTATGTGCAAAATTCACTCGCTGCACCGTTCAGTAATGTAGACAACCGAGGCCCGGCTAACACCAGCGGAGTTTTTTATGGATCTACCACCTTCGGATGCCACGCGGTGCATCTACCCGCCCGAGCTCGACGATCTTGCACTGATAGCCGCGATCGATGGGGAAGCCAGCCCGGAGGTTGAATCGCACTTGCTGCTTTGTGAACACTGCGCCGCGCGTGCCCGCCACTATGCCGAGCTCCAGGGCATCCTCCGCAAGCAGTTCTTCCGTATGTTCTGCCCCTCCACCGATACACTCGTCGCCCTCCACGAGGGCACGCTCAACCCCACCCAGTACGCCCACGCGCGCGCCCATACCGACGACTGCCCGCACTGCCGCCGCGAGCTGCGATTCCTCGAGCAGCTCGCTAGCAGTGCGCTCAGCGGGCGCGCGCCGCCCGACCAGTGGTACACCTTCACCACCACAGCGCTGCGCAACCAAGCCCACGCCGATCGCCCTGGCCCGGCGCTGCGCCAGGTGTTCGCAACCTGCCAGTATACGCACGCGTCGGCGCCGGTGCTCGATTTCTATGGCGCCGCCCGCAGCTCGGCCCCGATCAGCCAGTACGCCTTTCAGGCCGAAAATGTGCGCATCACCATTGGCGTGCGCCCGGTCGCGAACCGCGACGACCGCCACGTCGTCACCGGCTCGTTTCTGCTCGACGGCAATACTCCCGCCGCGACAGCCTACCTATCCGACGCGCAGCACCACATGCTTGCCGCCGAGGTCGACGAGCTGGGCAACTTTGTGCTCGACAACCTCATTCCTGGCACCTACCGCCTCACGTTCCGCCTGCCCGACCGCGAAGTCATCATCGAGACGATCGGCCTGTAGCGCCCCAAACCTGCCTCCCTCGCACTCCCCGCACCCACACGAACCGGCCACAGCTGCTAGGCGCCAGCCCAGGGGCGGCGCGCCGCGCGTGCTCTATCCTGCGCTCTTCGCTTGATCACGTATAGATTGTGTTGCACTGCGTGGCGAAGCGACGCAGTGCAACACAAAAAGAATAGGACGTACGCAGTTGGCATGCTCAGCCTTCGGCAGATAGGATGTACGCAGTTGGCGTGCTCAGCCTTCGGCAGAGCGGTACTTTCATTTTGGACACACGATGATCAAAAAGTACCTTGCTGCCGCAGGCAGCATGCATGGCTTCAGGAAGCCGAACAGCGCAACTGCGTAAGCCCTAAAGAAATTCGGGGTCGGCGAAGCCGCCGCGGACTCCACCAGAATGCAAGCGATCAGCCGGATGCGAACGGGCGCGCAAAAGTGGTAAGATAGGCCAACAGATCAGCGTGAGCAACAGGAGCAACAGGAGCAATCTATGGCGAGCAACTTCCGCCGCAGTAGCGCCACTGCGCTGGGGCTGGCGCTGGGCCTCGCCGCCGGGCGAGTGGGCTACCCCGCCGCCGACCTGACCCGCATGATGATCGCCGGCCAGCGCCAGCCGCTGTGGCGCGCCCCGGCCGATCTGGGGCTATCGGCCGAGGAAGTGGTGTTTGGCACAGCCGACGACGTGATCCTGCGCGGCTGGTTTATTCGCCATAGCGGCGGCGACAGGCGCCCCGCGCCGGCGATAGTGTTCGTGCACGGCTGGCCCTGGAACCGGCTTGGCAACCGGGCCGGCGGCTCGCTGCTGCCCGATCGCACCGTCGACTTCCTTGGCCTGGCCGCCGCGCTGAGCCAGGCCGGCTTTCACACACTGCTGTTCGACCTGCGCAACCACGGCCAGAGCGACGCGGCCTGGCCTGTGACATTTGGCGTGAACGAGGCGCGCGATTTCGCGGCGGCTGTGTCGCAGCTGCGGCGCCGCCCCGACGTCGATGGCAGGCGCATTGGCGCGATCGGCTTCTCGATGGGCGCGAACACGCTGATCTACGGCATCCCGCGCTGCCTGCCCATTCGCGCCGCCGTGGCGGTGCAGCCGACAACGCCGGCGGTGTTCGCGCCCCGGCTGGCCCGCCAGCTCCTTGGGCCGGCCGGCCCGGCGCTGGTGCGCGCGGCCGAGCCGCTGTACCGTGCATTCGGCGGCCCGCCGCTCGCGCAGATCGATCTGGTGCGCGCGGCCGAGCACCTGCGCGCCACCAGCATGCTCTACATCCAGGGTAGCGGCGATCAGTGGGGCAGCCTCGCCGATGCGCAGGCGATCGCCTGGGCCACGCCCAACGCGCTGCCGCTGGTGGTTCACCCCAGCGACGAGCGTTTCGGCGGCTACCTGTATGTGGCCGAGCATCCCGATCGAATCGTCGATTTCTTCCGCGAGCGCCTGGCCGGCTAGCGCAGCGAGGCCTGCAAGCCAGCCAGCAGCTGCTGGACTTCGGCGTCGGAGAGCTGGGCGCCAGGGTGCAGCAGGAGGTACTTTTTCGGCGGCATGGAGCCGCGCCGCAGCACCTTGGGGATGTCGTCGCTTTCCTGCTCGCTGTCGCCGGTATTCCACTCGGAAAGGTTAAGCTTGTGGCGGCCGCGAGCCACATCGCGCTCGACCAGCCACGACACCGGCGCAACATAGGCATAGATCGGCCAGACCGTCTCGTTGCTATGGCAGTCGAAGCAGGCGCGCTTGGCCAGCGCGCGAGTGGCCGGGCTGTCCCAGGGTGGCTCGGCCAGCACCGGCGGGTTGGTGCGGCCGCGCCCAAACGGCAGCAGCTGGATCAGCACCAGCAGCACCAACCCGGCCACAAACACACGGCGGATGAGGTGAATCATAGCGGCACCTCTTGGGAACGACGTAGGACAACGATAAGGCCGCGTGCGCCAGGCTAGCCGGCCTTATTGCGCAGATCCTCGGGCACATCAAGGTCGCTGAGCCGCACCGTCTTGCGCGTGCCAAACTTCATGGTCTTCTGGCCCTCGCTCGAGAGCTGCCCAGTCTGCTGCAAGTTGTTGATCTCCTGCTGCATTGTCTGCGCAAGGTCGACTTCGCCCTGGTTGAGCAGGCGCGTCACCGCGCTCTGCAGCTTCTGCGTCGCGCTGCCGACATCTCCCGACTGCAGATCTTGCAGCGCGCGAGTTTGCAGCTTGAAGGCGCTGATCTTCTCGACAATATTCATCACCGGGGCGTTCACCTGCGCGGCCATGTTCGCGTCGGCGGTGAAGGTCATCATCACGTCGGCGCGCGAGCGCTCGGCCTGCAAATTGAGCATCGGCACGTCGTAGGTAACCTCGACCTGGCCGATGCGGTACTGCCCGGCCGGGCGCGGGTCGACCAGCAGCTCGATCAGCAGCGTGCGCCCGCTGCCGGTTTCGAGCTCGCCCAGCGGCACGCTGACGTCGCGATCGGAGACCGGCCGGTAGCCCAGGTTGCTGATCAGCGGGATCACCTGCCACACCGCGCGCGGCGTAATGCCCTGCACCAGCCGCAGCGTCAGCGCAGCGTTATGAATGGCGGTGGCCTGCGCGCGCTGCACGGTATTCTGGAAATACGCGATGATCTTATCGGGCTGGTCGATATAGTCGGCGGTTCCGCCCGAGCGGTTGGCCATGTCGATCAGCAGGTCCTCGTTCCAATCCTTGCCGACGCCCAGCGCGGTGATCGGCACGCCCATGCGCCCGGCGTCGTCGGCGCGCCCCAGGCACTCCTTTTCATTCTCGGTCTGGCCGTCGGTCAGCAGCACCAGGCGGCGGATCGCATTGGCGCTGCCTTTTTCGATCTCGCGCAGGCCCTTCTCGACGGCCGGCGCGATCTTGGTGCCGCCGGCGTCGCGGATGCGGCTGATCTTATCTTGCACCTCGCGCTGGTTCTGCACCGGCGCGGCGGGGATGAGCACTTCGGTGCGGTGGTCGAAGATCACCACCGAGGCAATATCTTGGGCGCCGAGCAGCTCGAGCGCGCGGGCTGTCGCGCGGCGCACCCGCTCGATCTTCTCGCCCTTCATCGAGCCGCTACGGTCGAGCACAAAGCTAACATTGACGGGCATCCGAACCTGCGCCACCACCTGGCTGGGCAGCGTCTCGATCAGCAGATACGCTACCTGCGGCGTGCCGGTGACCGACAGAAAAGGCCGCGCCAGCGTTGCGCGCAGATTGATCTCACCGGCCATTGTGTAGGCTCCTTTCAACACACCACGAGCGCTCGAGCGCGCGGCCATGCGCGCGGCTCGTCGCTACCTGCGACGCTCGATCGGCGCCGCTTGTTGCATTGCGTGCATTCTTCCGCGTAGTATAGCATATGGGCGCGGCGAGCGCAGCATGGGGTTTCGCGCCGGATCGGGCCTGGCGCGCGCTTCGTGCTATACTATGCCGCGCAACACCCCGGCCGCAGAGCGGCGAGCCAAGATCAAACAGTACTGTGCTGTCGCAGGCACCATGCACGGCTTCAGGAAGCCGAACAAGGCAACTGCGTAAGTTCTAGCTATGAAAGAGGAGACTATGTTACGCGGTACGCTGCTGTTTCTCTCCGAGCAGCCGCTCGCCAGGCGCGTGTTTGGCGGGCCGCTGGCCAAGCCGCTGGTAAGCCGCTTCGTGGCCGGTATCACACTGCCCGAGGCGATCGCGAACGTGCAGAAGCTGAACGCCGCCGGCATGACCGCCACGCTCGACTACCTGGGCGAGTCGGTGGGGAATGCCGCCGAGGCCGGCACGGCGGCCGCGCAGTATATCGCGATCCTGCACGCGATCGAGCGCGCCGGGGCGCAGTGCAACGCCTCGCTGAAGCTCACCCAGATGGGCCTGGACGTCGACCGCGAGCTGTGCGCCCGCAATGTCGAGCGGATCGTCGCGCAGGCGGCGCAGTTCGGCAACTTCATCCGCATCGATATGGAGGGCTCGGGCTACACCCAGGCCACGCTCGACCTGTTCGAGCAGCTGTACGCGCGCCACCAGAACGTCGGCGTGGTGATCCAGGCCTACCTCTACCGCAGCGAGGCCGACATCCGCGCGCTGAACAAGCTCGGCGCGCGCGTGCGGCTGTGCAAGGGCGCCTACAACGAGCCCGCCAGCGTGGCCTTCGCGGCCAAGGCCGATACCGACAAGAACTATGTCAAGCTCATGCAGCTACTGCTCAGCGAGGGCAACTACCCCGGCATCGCCACCCACGACGAAGCCATGATCGCCGCGACGCGCGAGTACGCCAGGGCGCAGGGCATCGCGCCCGATCGCTTCGAGTTCCAGATGCTCTACGGCATCCGGCGCGACCTGCAGGAGCAGCTGGTGCGCGAGGGCTACCGGCTGCGCGTGTACGTGCCCTACGGCGAGCAGTGGTACCCCTACATGATGCGGCGCATGGCCGAGCGCCCGGCCAACCTGCTGTTCGTGCTGCGCGGCGGGCTGCGCTAGCCAAGGAGCAACCCATGATCAAGGCGGTGATAATGCCGGGGCCAAACCAGCCGCTCGAGCTGCGCGAGTTCGGCGTGCCCGAGCTCGAGCCCGGCGCGGTGCTGCTGCAGACGCTTGGCAGCGAGGTGTGCGGCACCGACGTGCACCTGTGGCACGGCCAGCTCGCCGGCGTGCCCTACCCGATCATCCCCGGCCATGTGAGCGTCGGGCGCGTGGCGGCGATTGGCGGGGCCGCCGCCGATGTCGACGGCCGGCCGCTCGAGGTTGGCCAGGTGGTGACCTTTCTCGACGTCTACGGCTCGTGCGGGCGCTGCTGGTACTGCACCGTAGCGCACGCCACCACCCGCTGCCCGCAGCGCAAGGTCTACGGCATCACGCTCCCGGCCGAGGAAGGGCTGCTGGGCGGCTGGGGCGAGTACATCTACCTGCGCCCCGGCGTGCATATCGTGGCGCTGCCGCCCGAGCTGCCGTGGGAAACGTTTCTGGCGGCAGGGTGCGGCCTGCCAACCGCGCTGCACGCGGTGTCGCTGGCCGAGGTCGCGTTCGGCGACACGGTGCTGGTGCAGGGCAGCGGCCCGGTGGGGCTCAGCGCGGCGATCCTGGCGCAGCTGCGCGGCGCCGGGCGCGTGATCGTGATCGGCGGGCCGGCGGTGCGCCTCGACATGGCCCGCCGCCTCGGCGCCGATGCGGCGATCGACATTGGCGCCGCCGACGAGGCCGCGCGCCGCGAGCAGGTGCGCGCGCTGACCGGCGGGCGCGGCGCGGATGTGACGATCGAGGCCACCGGCGTGGCCGCGGCCGTGCCCGAGGGCATGCGCCTCACGCGCGACGCCGGGCGCTACGTGGTGGTGGGCCAGTACACCAACGCCGGCGTGGTGCCGTTCAACCCACACCTCGACTTGAACCAGAAGCACCTGGATGTGCGCGGCTGCTGGGGCAGCGACGTGGGCCATGTGTATCGCGCGGTGCAGGTGCTGGCACGCTACCACTCCCAGTTCCCCTGGGCGCAATTTGTCAGCGGGCGCTATGGGCTCGGCCAGGCGCAGGCCGCGCTCGAAGATGTTGCCGCCCAACGCGTGGTGAAAGCGCTGATCGTGCCCTAGCCAAGTTTTTACATCCTTGACCAAGCGTTTGCAACTATTTAACCATTTCCACGCCGCGATTGCGTATAGTTCCTCCATACCCCACCAGTACGCTGTGATGAACTGGCGTTCGAGCTGGAAGGAGGCCGCGCGTGGACAAACAGCCGGAATCGCCTGCCCGCTTTGTCGCGCTCGACATCCGCGAGCAGCGCGCGCTGGTCGGCGGCGTCGACGCGGCCGGTAACATCGCGCTCCAGCCGCAAGCCGTGGCGCTGGCCGATCTGCCTGGCTGGCTCGGCGCGAACCTGCGCCCGAGCGACGCGGTGCTGATCGGCGCGCCGGCCAGCCCCTGGCCATTCCACGACCAGATCGCCCCGCTGGTGGCGAGCGTGGCGATTGCGCACCCGCAGATCGGCAACCTCATTCCTACGTTTCAATCCGGCCACGACCCGCGCGACACGCTGAAGCTCGCGCGGATGCACGCCGCCGGCCTGGCGCCAACCGTGTGGGCGCCCGACGCCGATACCAGCGCGGTGCGCGCACTGGCGGCGCAGCGCCACCGCCTGATTGCGCAGCACGCCGCCGCCACCGCCGCGCTTGAGCAGCTGCTGCGGCGCTGCGGCGCAACGCCCCCCGGCCGCAGCCGCGTCGGCGCCGACCGGCCCGACTGGTGGGCGCGCCAGCCGCTGCCGCCCGCCGAGGCGCAGCGCGCCCGCGATAGCCTGGCGGCCCTGAACCGCGCCGCCACGCTGCTGCGCGAGCTGGAGCAGCGCCTGCTGGCTCTGAGCGAGGGCGAGCGCTGGCACGAGCCGGTCGGCCGGCTGCTGGCGATACCGGGGATCGACCGGCTCAGCGCGCTGGTGCTGCTGGGCGCGATCGGCGCGATCGAGCGCTTTCCCGGCGCCGCCCAGCTCGCCAGCTATGCTGGGCTCACAGGCGGCGACGCACAGCCTCCCGGCGATGGCGCGGACGGCCGCCGCGAGCTACGCACCACCATGATCGACATCGCCGCGCGCGCCGCCCGGCAGGATGCCACCTGGCATGCGCGCTACGCCCCGCTCGAACAACGCCTTGGCGCGGCGCGCGCCAATGTTGCGCTGGCGCGCAAGCTGCTGGCGCTGGTGTGGAAAACGCTCACATTCGGCGCAGAGGCCGGCCAGGCTGGCGACGCGCCACCACCCCGCCGCGTGCGCCCCGCCGCGTAAATTCAGTACCGGGTGGGGCAACCCCACCCGGCACTGCCGTATTCCAGCGCAACTCCCCTAGCCGCCCGGCTATGGCAGCTTGACCGACTCGTCGATCTTGTAGCTCTGAATGATCTCGTTCGTCTTGGGCAGCAGCTGATCGAACTGGTCGTCGGGCACCACCGTCGACAGGATCGAGAGCTTATCGCCGCGCTGCTCGATGAAGCTGTTGCCCAGCGCGGTGATCTTCAGGTTGCTGTCGGTATACGTCCACACCAGCAGCACGCTGCCGTCGGATTGCGGTTTGGGATCGTTGATCGCAAACTCGCTCTCCGCGCCGAACGTTTTCGTCAGGAAATCGCGCAGAAACGCGGTCAGCTCATCCTGCGATTGCTTTTTCGGCTGCTCGAAGATATCGACGACGATCGTGGCGCGGCCGCTTGGCTCGCCCCACAGCACGATCGCCTCGCCGGGCTTGCTGTTGTCGGTCGCCTCCCACTCCTTCGGCACGTCGATTGAGAACAGGCCATTTTTATAGCTATAGGTGCTCAGGTCGCCGATGCTAATCGCGTCGGTGGCGCTGCTGCCGTTGGCTTTCAGCGAGATTTTGTCGTTGACCTTGTAGCTCGCGAGAATCTGGTTCAACGACTCTTGCAGCCGGTCGAACTGCTCGTCGGGCACGACGAGCGTAAACAGCGAGACTTTATCGCCAACCTGCTTGATGAAGCTATTGCCGAGCAGCTTGGCCTTGACATTATTGCTGCCCTCGGCGGTGTAGCTCCATACGATCAGCATGCTCGGGCCGGATTCCTTGGCCTCCTCCTGTGTAAAATCAAGCTGCTTGCCGAATGTTTTTTCCAGGTAGCTCTTCAGCAGCGTAGCCAGCTCGGCGGGCTTCTGCTGCTGCGCGCTCTCGAAGATATCGACCTGCATAAACGCATTTTCGGCCGGGTCGGTCCAGACGGCGATCGCCTCGCCAGGCTTGCTGGTGTCCTTCAGCGTCCAGTTTTCGGGCACGTCGAGTGTAAACAGTTTCCCGGTATGCGAGTAGGTTTTGAGCTTGCCAACCTCGACATCGCTCAGCTTCAGCGTCGCGTCGCTGGTGGGCGCGGCGGTAGGCTCGGCAGTGGGCGCGGCGGTGGGCTTTGGCGTGGGGGTTGGGCGCGGCGTCGAAGTTGGCTTGGCGGTAGGCTCGGGCGCGGCCGTCGGGGCTTCGGCGGCGGGTGAGCCACCACACGCGGCCAGTGTGGCCGCAGTGGCAAGCATTGCAATCAACAGGCACAGGCGGCGGTGGGCAAGCATGCTTCCTCCTTAAACACTGCGGGATGGACAATCTACGCGCATCTTCCATAAAGCAACCGATCCTCGGCTACTGTGGGTACGTAGTGCGGAAAACCGGCCGCTGCGCAGGCCATGCGCTCTATTATGACACGAGTTACGCGGTGGGGGTTTGGGGGCGGCAAAGCCGCCCCCGAAAACTTCCTTTTTGGCTGGTGGCGGCCACCGCCGTGGCCGCCACCAGCCAAAAAGAGTGATTTTGGAGGGCTTGCGCCCTCCAAGCCTCCCACGCGCGAGGACACCGCGTAACTTGTGTATTGTGTATTATGAGGGCTACGCGGTGCGCGTTTCAGTCTTCGGCAGAATGGTGTATGGTTGTACCATTTCAATTTGACAAAACCAGCCGCCTGGCCTATAGTATCGGCATCCTTATCTCGGTTTTGCTCCTCGTTGGCGCACTGGGTCACACGTCAGATCGGTGCGGATGTGTCACTCTTGCGATGCCGCTACTGGCACTGCGCCGCCTCAGTGTAACATTCATTTCCGGAGCGGGGGCCATGCTGCTGCCACAAGCTCGAACTGCGCCTGGCCGGCGACCAGGCTGCCCCGGCTTCGCGCTACGCATCCCTACGTGCTGCCGCAGCGGGCGGCCAGGAGGCGCGCATTGAGCGACGATCTCACACTCGCGGCTACCACCCCACCGCGCGGCGCGCCGCGCGCGCGGCGGCTGCTGCCAAAGCGTAGCAGCGTAGCGTCGCTGCTGGTGCTGCTAGCGCTGGCGCTGGTGTGGGAGGGCGCCAAGGCGCTGTTTGGCATCTCCGACCAGAAGCTACCACACCTGCTGGCGATCTTCGGCGAGTTCGGCACGCGCACGCGCGGCGGCGCCGGCCCGGTGCTGGCGGTGGCGATGTTCGAAAATGCCGTCGTGACGTTCGGCGAGGCGCTGTTTGGCTTCGCGCTGGGCGGCCTGCTGGGGTGCACTTTGGCGGTGGTGTTCGCGTCGTCGCGGCTGCTCGAGCGCGGCTTGCTGCCGTTTGTCGTCGGCTCGCAGACGGTGCCGATCCTGGCGATCGCGCCAATGGTGGTGGTAGGGCTCGGCCGGCTTGGCGCGCCCGACCTGCTGTCGAAGGCGGTGGTTGCGGCGTACCTGACGTTCTTTCCGGTGACGATCGGCATGCTGCGCGGGCTGCGGTCGGTGCCGCCCGACGCGCTGTCGCTGATGCGCTCGTACGCCGCCTCGGCCGGCCAGACGTTCTGGAAGCTGCGGCTGCCTGCTGCCCTGCCCTACCTGTTCACCTCGCTCAAGGTCGCCGCCACCGCCAGCGTGATCGGCGCGATTGTGGCCGAGCTGCCGGCTGGCTCGAAAAACGGCATCGGCGTCACCATCCTCAACGCCACGCAGTATTACAACTCGCGCCCGCCGGTTTTGTATGCGGCAGTGCTGGTGGCCGGGGCGATCGGGCTGCTGTTCTACGGCATCGTCGCGCTGGCCGAGCGGCTGATTATTCGCGAGCGGAAAGCCGAGTAACGGCTTGAACCGTGCCTAGCTATGATATACCTGCAATGACAACAGCACCAATCATCGCAATCGACCACGTCAGCAAGCTCTACCAGAGCAACGGCGGCACGGTGAACGCGCTGCACGATGTGAGCCTCTCGATCGCGCCGGGCGAGTTCATCTCGCTGATCGGGCCGAGCGGCTGCGGCAAGAGCACGCTGATGCGCCTGATCGGCGACCTCGAGCAGCCCAGCAGCGGCGCCATCCAGGTGAAAAGCAAGCCGCCGCACCGCGCCCGGCTCGACCGCGACTACGGCATTGTGTTCCAGGCGCCGGTGCTGTACGACTGGCGCACAGTGCGCAAGAATGTCGAGCTGCCGCTCGAGGTGATGGGCCGCGGCGCCCCCGAGCGCCACGAGCGCGCCGACGCGATGCTGCGGCTGGTGGGGCTGCACGAGTTTGGCGACGCGTACCCCTGGCAGCTCTCGGGCGGCATGCAGCAGCGCGTATCGATCGCGCGCGCGCTGTCGTTCAGCCCATCGATCCTGCTGATGGACGAGCCGTTCGGCGCGCTGGACGAGATTACCCGCGAGCGCATGCAGGCCGAGCTGCTGCTGATCTGGGGCGGCGCCGACACCGACACCACGGTGATCTTCGTGACCCACAGCATCCCCGAGGCGGTGTTCCTCTCGGATCGGGTGGTGGTGATGTCGCCGCGCCCCGGCCGGATCGAAAACGTGGTGACGATCGACCTGCCGCGCCCGCGCGATATTGTCACCCGCGAGTCGCCACGGTTCTTCGAGCTGGTGACCGAGGTGCGCGAGAGCTTGCGCGAAAGCTAAATCGCCGAGATTTTGAGCTTTGAGCCGGCAGAACCTACCAAGCCAGGAGGCACGTACGCTATGGCGCTCAGTAAAGTGACATCCCTCACCCAAAGCTCAAAGCTCAGAACCCAGAGCTCGCTCCTGCCGCCTGCGCTGACGTTTGTGCTCGGGATTGCGCTCTGGGAGGCCGCCGTGCGCGGCCTGAACGTGCCGCTCTACCTGCTGCCGGCGCCGAGCGGCATCCTGGCGGTGTTCTTCCAGCAGCCGGGCTACCTGGTGCGGATCGGGCTGTACACCTTCGGCGAGGCGCTGGCCGGCTTTCTGATCGGCTGCACGCTCGGCACGCTGCTGGCGGCGGTGTGCGTGCGCTTCGGCGGCCTGGCCGAGGGGCTGGTGCCATTCTCGATCGCCTCCAACGCCGTGCCGATCGTCGCGCTCTCGCCGCTGCTGGGCGTGTGGCTCGGCGCCACCTCGGCGGCCTCGAAGATCGGCGTGGTGGCGGTGATGACGCTGTTCCCGACGCTGGTGAACGTGTACCGCGGCCTGAGCAGCCCCAGCGCCGACGCCTTCCAGCTCATGCGCTCGTATGCGGCGCGCCAGCGCGAGGTGTTTGTGAAGCTGCGCCTGCCGGCCGCGCTGCCCTACCTGTTCAACGCGCTGAAGATCTGCTCGACGCTCAGCATGATCGGCGCGGTGGTGGCCGAGTTCTTCGGCGGCACGCAGAACGCGTTGGGCGTGTATATCAAGAGCCAGGCCGGCATCCTGCGGCTGCGCGAGGCGTGGTCGGGCATCCTCATGGCATGCCTGTTGGGCATCGGCTTCTACCTGATCATCGTCGCGCTCGAGCGCTGGCTGATGCCGTGGCATGTGTCGTTCCGCAAAGATCGCGCGGCGTAGCGTGGCGCCGCGCACCTGTGTAGACCCGGCAAACGTGTGAAAGGAGCGCCGCGCCCACCCCGTATGCCAGCATGGCGAGCTGGGCGAATGTGAAGCACTGATCAAGGAGAAAGCATGCGCATCCACAAATTCCTTAGCGCCGCGATTGTGATGATCATCTTCGGCGCACTGCTGGCCGCCTGCGGCGGCGCCGCCACGCCTGCCGCACCGGCAGCGCCCACCGCCGCACCGGCAGCGCCCACCGCCGCCCCGGCCGAGCCGACCAAGGCGCCTGAGCCTACCGCCGCACCGGCCGAGCCGACCAAGGCGCCCGAGCCTACCGCCGCCCCGGCCGCCAGCGGCACGCCCGACAAAGTGACGCTGCAGCTCAAGTGGGTCGCCCAGGCGCAGTTCGCCGGCTACTACGCCGCGCTCGACCAGGGCTTCTACAAGGCCGAGAACCTCGACGTGACGATCAAGCCCGGCGGGCCCGATATTGCCCCCGAGCAGGTGGTGGCGAGCGGCCAGGCCGAGTTCGGCCTCGACTGGCTGGCCAGCCTGCTGTCGGTGCGCGAGCAGGGCACGCCACTGGTGAACATCGCGCAGGTGTTCAAGTTCGCCGGCATGCGCGAGCTCTCGTGGAAGAGCACCAACATCAACACCCCGGCCGACTGGAAGGGCAAGAAGGTCGCGGTGTGGTTCTTCGGCAACGAGTTCAACTTGCTGGCGACGCTGGCCAAGTACAACCTGGACAAAGACAAGGACATCACGCTGGTGCAGCAGCCGTTCGACATGAACCTGCTGCTGAACAAAGAGGTCGACGCCGCCGCAGCCATGACCTACAACGAGCTGTACCAGGTGCTCAGCGCCGGCCACAAGATCGACGAGCTGAACATCATCGACTACAACAAAGAGGGCACCGCGATGCCCGAGGACGGCATCTTCACCAGCCAGGAGTGGCTCGGCAAAGATCCCAAGAACAAGGACATCGCCGCGCGCTTCCTGCGGGCCTCGTTCAAGGGCTGGGAGTACTGCCGCGACAACGTCGACGCGTGCGTCGATATTGTGCTCAAGAACGACGCCTCGGGCGTGATGACCAAAGAGGCCCAGAAGTGGCAGATGGTCGAGGTCAACAAGCTGGTGTGGGGCGACCCAGTCGATAAGGCCGCGAAGATCGGCTACATGGAGCCGGATCTGTTCAAGCGCGGCGCCGAGACGGCGCTCAAGTTCGGCGTGATCAAGAAGCCCGCCGAAGACGCAGCCTACACGCACGAGATCTGGGATATGGCGACGAGCAAGTAGTAGCAGCGCCTGTGCGGTAGGCAGTAGGCAGTAAGCAGTAGGCATATATGCCTACTGCTTACTGCCTACTGCTTACTGCCGACTGGAGAAGCGTATGGACTTTGGCATCACCCTCAAGCCCGACATGACGCCTGGCCGCGCGGTGGCGCTGGCGCAGCAGGCCGAGGCGGCCGGCTTCGGCTATGGCTGGCTGTTCGACTCGCACGTGCTCTGGCTCGATCCCTACCCGCTGCTGACGATGATCGCGCTCGGCACCACGCGCATGCGCCTGGGCACCTGCGTGACCAACCCGGCCACGCGCGACCCGAGCGTCACCGCTAGCACGCTGGCTACGCTGAACGTGGTGTCGGGCGGGCGCATGGACCTGGGCATCGGGCGTGGCGATAGCGCGCGGCGCGTGCTTGGCAAAAAGCCCACCACCCTGGCGAACCTCGAGCAGGCCGTGCGGATCATCAAAGACCTGGCCGAAGGCCGCGCTACCGACTACGACGGCGAGCAGATCCGCCTCGACTGGGCCGGCGGCAGCCTGCCGGTGTGGATCGCCGGCTACGGCCCCAAGGCGCTGAACCTGACCGGCCGCGTGGCCGATGGCGTGATCCTGCAGTTCGCCGACCCGAACCTGATCAAGTGGTGCCTGCAGTTCGTGCACGAGGGCGCACGCCAGGCCGGCCGCGACCCTCAGAGCATCAAGGTGATGGCCGCCGCGCCGGTGTGGGTTTCGGACAACCTGGCCGAGGCGCGCGAGCACGTGCGCTGGTTCCCGGCGCTGGTGTCGAACCACGTGATGGATCTGATCAACCGCTACGACCCGGCCGACCTGCCGCCCGAGCTGACGACGTATGTGCGCGATCGCCAGGGCTACAACTACTTGCACCACGCCGAGGTCGGCAGCAGCAACGCCGAGTTCGTGTCGGATGAAGTCACCGACCGCTTCTGCATTGTCGGCACCGCCGACGACCACCGCCGCAAGCTGCGCGAGCTGGCCGACGCGGGCGTGGATCAGTTCAACATCTACCTGATGAGCGGCGACGAGGAAGCGACGCTTGCGGTGTACGGAAACGAGATCGTGCCGGAGTTTGCGCACGCTGCGCAGTAGGCAAGGAGCCCAGCCATGCGCTTTGCCGTGCATTCTTGTGCTCTCGAGCTGGTACAGGGCGACATCGTCGAGCAGGACGTCGACGCGATCGTGAATGCCGCAAATAGCTCGCTGCTGGGCGGCGGCGGCGTCGATGGCGCGATCCACCGCGCGGCCGGCCCCGAGCTGCTGGCCGAGTGCCGCACGCTGGGCGGCTGCCCCACCGGCGAGGCGCGCATCACCAGGGGCTACCGGCTGCGGGCGCGCTATGTCATCCACACGGTCGGCCCGGTATACCACGGGCGGCCGCAGGATGCCGCGCTGCTCGCGAGCGCGTATCGCAGCAGCCTGGTGCTGGCGGCCGCCCACGGCCTGCGCAGCGTCGCCTTCCCGTCGATCAGCACGGGCGCGTATGGCTACCCGCTGGCCGAGGCCGCGCCGGTCGCGCTCGGCGCTGTACAAGCCTTTCTGGCGCAGGGCGTCGTGCTTGGGCTGGTGCGCTTTGTGCTGTGGAACCATGCCGCGCTGGCGGCCTTCGAGCGCGCCGCGCACAGCCTGTTTTCGAGCGAGTAGTTCACCGGGTGATTTGATTGTAGATTGCAGATTGCAGGTTGCGCCTCGGCTAGGCCGCAATCTCCAATCTCCAGTGTATAATCCGCAATTCGAGGAGGAAACAATGAGCACAGTCATTAAAGGCGGTACGATCGTCACCGCCAGCGACACCTACCAGGCCGACGTGCTGATCGAGGGTGAGCAGATCGCCACCGTCGGCCACGGGCTTAGCGGCGACACCACGATCGACGCCAGCGGCAAGTATGTGATCCCCGGCGGCATCGACGTGCACACCCACCTCGACATGCCCTTTGGCGGCACGGTGTCGTCCGACGACTTCTTCACCGGCCACAGGGCCGCGGCCTTCGGCGGCACGACCATGCATATCGACTTCGCCATCCAGCCCAAGGGCGCCACGCTGCGCGAGACGCTCGACATCTGGCACGGCAAGGCCAACGGCAAGGCCGCCGTCGACTACGGCTTCCACGTGGCGATCACCGACCTGCCCGACAGCGTGATGGACGAGATCAAGCAGTGCCCCGACTACGGCGTCACCAGCCTGAAGCTGTTTATGGCCTACAAGGGCGCGCTCATGGTCGACGACGCGACGCTGTTCCGCGCGATGCAGCAGGCGGCCGAGCACGGCCTGCTGATCATGGTGCACGCCGAGAACGGCGATGCGATCGATATTCTGGTGAACGAGGCGATCGCCGCCGGCAACCTGGAGCCAAAATACCACGCGCTCACCCGCCCGCCCGAGCTTGAGGCCGAGGCCACCGAGCGCGCCATCCGCCTGGCCGAGGTGGCCGGCAGCCCGCTGTACGTGGTGCACGTCACCAACGCCGGCGCGATGGAGGCGATCCAGAGCGCGCGCGCGCGCGGCCGCAGCCGCCAGATTTTCGGCGAGACGTGCACGCAGTACTTCTTCTTCACCAAAGACGACCTGGCGCGACCCGGCTTCGAGGGCGCCAAGTGGGTCTGCTCGCCGCCCTACCGCGAGGTTCACGACCAGCAGGCCCTGTGGGGCGCGGTGGCCAGCAACGCGCTGCAGGTGATCAGCACCGACCACTGCCCGTTCTGGTTCGAGGGCGGCAAGGATGGCCGCACCCCCGGCAAAGAGCTGGGCATCGGCAACTTCGCCAAGATCCCCAACGGCTGCCCCGGCATCGAGGATCGCATGATGGTGCTGTACACTGCCGGCGTGCGCGGCGGCCGCTTCTCGCTCAACCGCTGGGTTGAGCTGTGCTGCACCAACCCGGCCAAGCTGTTCGGCTGCTACCCGCAGAAGGGCACGATCGCGCCGGGCGCCGACGCCGACGTGGTGGTGTGGGATCCCAACGCCAGCTACACGATCACCGCCGCCAAGCAGCACCAGCGCACCGACTACAACCTGTACGAGGGCATGGAGGTGACGGGCCTGCCCAGCGTGGTGCTCTCGCGCGGGCGCGTGCTGGTGCAGGACGGCGAGTGGAAGGGCGAGCAGGGCGCAGGCAAGTTCGTGCGGCGCAATCGCTTCAAGATCTAGGCTGGCGCCTGCTTATTTTGGTGCACCCCTGCCCCTCCCTCGCGGGGCGGGGAAACTTACTACGATGCTGGTGCGCCGGCTCCGCCGCCCCCCCACCACAATGTCGTCGCAAAACCTCATAGAGCGATCAGATAGAGGCTGTACAATCCACACCGATTCGTTGGCGTAGGCACGATCATCTTCTGTGCATGTGCGCCATCTGTGGATGCTCGCTCTATACATAAAAGAAAGAACACGACCAATGACGGCAACCGAGCTATCCCGCCAGGAGATCCTCGACATCTCGCGCGACACCACGCTGTATGAGTGGACGGCGCAGAAGGCCATGAAGCCGCTGGTGATCGACCGCGCCAAGGGCATCTACATGTGGGACGCCGACGGCAAGCGCTACATGGACTTCAACTCGCAGCTCATGTGCGTCAACATCGGCCACGGCGACGCGCGCGTGATCGACGCGGTGACCGCGCAGATGCAGAAGGTCGCCTATATCGCGCCAACCGTGGCCACCACCGCGCCGCGCGCCGAGCTGGGCCGGCTGCTCAACGAGATCACGCCCGGCAACCTGAGCAAAGCGTTTTTCACAAACGGCGGCGCCGAAGCCAACGAGAACGCGGTCAAGATCGCGCGCATGTACAGCGGCCGCCATAAGATCCTCGTGCGCTACCGCGCCTACCACGGCGCCACCGCCGGCGCGATCACGCTCACCGGCGACCCGCGGCGCTGGGCTGCCGAGCCGGGCATCCCCGGCGTAGTGCGCATCCCCGATTTCTACCCCTACCGCGCCGGCAAGGCGCTCGACGACGCCGAGTACACCGCGTCGGTGCTGAACGCCACCGAGGATATTATTCAGTTCGAGGGGCCGCACACGATCGCCGCCATGATCATCGAGACCGTGGTAGGCACCAACGGCATCCTGATCCCCTCGGCCGGCTACATCCACGGCCTGCGCGCGCTGTGCGATAAGTACGGCATCCTGCTGATCTGCGACGAGGTGATGAGCGGATTCGGCCGCACCGGCGAGTGGTTCGCGGTCGATCACTGGGGCGTCACGCCCGATATCATGACCCTGGCCAAGGGTCTGACATCGGCCTACGTGCCGCTGGGCGCGACCATGGTCACCGACACGATCGCCGAGTTTTTCGAGGATCACCCGCTCTACGCCGGGCTGACGTATAACGCGCACTCGGTGGGCTGCGCGGCCGGCGTCGCGTGCATCAATATCTACAAAGAAGACAAGCTGATCGAAAACGCCCGCGCCATGGGCGAAATTCTGAAGGTCGAGCTAGCCAGGCTGAAAGAAAAGCACCCCAGCGTTGGCGATACGCGCGCGATCGGCTTGTTCAGCCTGGTTGAGCTGGTGAAAAACCGCGACACGCGCGAGCCGCTGACGCCCTACAACCCCAAGCCCAGCGAGCTTGGCCCTATGCCGGCCTTCAACGCATTCCTGCGCGAGAATGGCCTGTTCACGTTCGTGCGCTGGAACACCTTCTTCGTCAACCCGCCGCTGTGCATCACCGAGCAGCAGCTGCGCGAAGGCCTGGCGATCATCGACCGCGGGCTCGACATTGTGGATCAGGCGGTCGCCTAGCTCTCGCGCGCGGCGCTGCCGTTCGCCTGCGGCAGCATGGTACTCTGCCATCGTCGTGTCTGCGGTTTTGCCGCGCGGAACGCCCAGCCTGCGGCAGTGCGCGCCAAGCAAGCCCTAAAGTACAGGAGTTACGCAGTGTTCTCCCACGTGGGAGGTTTGGAGGGCGCAAGCCCTCCAAAATCACTCTTTTTGGCAGGTCGCGGCCACCGCCGTAGCCGCGACCTGCCAAAAGGAAGTTTTCGCGGGCGGCTTTGCCGCCCCCGAACCCGCACCGCGTAGCTTGTGTAAATTATGAGCAGCACCGCTCTGCCGCAGCGGCCTGCGGGCGGGGCCGCAGCCAATTGCGCCAACAACACCTCACAGAGGAGGACAAATGAAAACATACCAAAACTATATTGGCGGCGAGTGGACCACCTCGAGCTCGAAAAAGCGCGTGCCAAACATCAACCCGGCCGACACCCGCGACGTGCTGGGCGAGACGCCGATGTCGACGCGCGACGAGGCCGCGGCCGCATGCGCCGTCGCCGCCGAGGCGTTCCGCCAGTGGCGGCGCGTGCCGGCGCCCCGCCGCGGCGCGATCGTTTCCCGCGCGGCCCAGCTGATGCAAGAGCGCCGCGACACGATCGCCCGCGCGCTGGCGCGCGAAGAGGGCAAGCTGCTCAGCGAGGCCCAGGGCGAGATGAACCGCTCGATCAATGTGGCCGAGTTCAGCGGCGCGCACGGCCGGCGCCTGAGCGGCCAGACCATTCCGCTTGAGCTGGCAAACAACTTTGGCTACACCATCCGCGTGCCGCGCGGCGTGGCCGCGCTGATCACACCCTGGAACTTCCCGGTTGCCATTCCGGTGTGGAAGATCGCCCCGGCGCTGGTGGCCGGCAACAGCGTGGTGTTCAAGCCCTCGCCGCTTACCCCCGAGACATCCGGGCTGGTGGTGCAGTGCTTCGCCGACGCAGGCCTGCCGGACGGGGTGCTGAACATGGTGCACGGCGATGCCGACGTCGGCACCACGTTTATCGACCACCCGGCCGTGAAGTGCGTGTCGTTCACCGGCTCGACGCCCACCGGCATGGCGATCTACGCCCAGGCTGCGCGGCGCGGCATCGCGGCGCAGTGCGAGATGGGCGGCAAAAACCCGGTGATCGTGCTGGAAGACGCCGACCTCGACCTGGCGGTGGCCGGCGTGGTGTCGGGCGCGTTCGGCAGCACCGGCCAGCGCTGCACCGCTACCAGCCGGGTGATCCTAGTACACCCCGTCGCCGACGCATTTCTCGAGCGGCTTACCGACGCGGCCGCCAAGCTGCGCCTGGGCAGCGGCCTCGACGCCGATGTCGACATAGGCCCGATCGTCAGCGAGTCGCAGCTCGAGCGCGTGCTGAGCTACATCGACATCGGCCGCGGCGAGGGCGCCGAGCTGCTGTGCGGCGGCCAGCGCGCCTCGGCCGGGGCGCTGGCGAACGGCTACTTCGTCGAGCCGACGGTGTTCGACCGGGTGCGGCCCGAGATGCGGATCGCCCAGGAAGAAATCTTCGGCCCGGTGCTGTCGGTCATCCGTGTCGAAAACTTCGACGAGGCCATGGCCGCCGCCAACGACTCGCCGTTTGGCCTCACGTCGAGCATCTACACCCGCGACGCCATCCGCATGTTCCGCTATATCGACGAGATCGAGACCGGCATGACCCACGTAAACTCGCCGACGCTCGGCGGTGAGGCACAGGTGCCGTTCGGCGGCACCAAGGCCACCGCCGTAGGCCCCACCGAGCAGGGCACCGAGGTATTCGACTTCTACACCGAAACCAAGGTGGTGTATGTCGACTACACCGGCGCCAAGCGCGAGGGCAAGCTGTACTAAATTTCTGTTAGGGCAAACGCGGTTGGCGCGCTCAGCTTTCGGCAGAGCGCTGCCCTCCTCCGTATCGTGTGCGGTTTTTTCGCGCGGAGCCCGAAAACACCGCACACAGAAGATGACCAAGTACCATGCTGCCGCAGGCTCAAACTCGCACCGTGAGGAAGCCGAATCACGCAAGTGCGTGACCCCTATTCTGTGCTACAATACGCCCGCAGAGGCGGCCCGCCGGGCCGCCTTTGTCGCCCGTATCGTTCGCCGGCGTCGCGGGGAGGTTCGCGATGATCAAAGGCAGCCAGGTCGCATCGGCCGGAACCGCCTTCGCATGCAAGCTATTCGCGCAGCTGGCCGAGCACAGCCACGGCAAAAATCTGTTCATCTCGCCCGCCAGCGTGGCGCTGGCGCTGGCCATGGTGTACAACGGCGCGCGCGGCGAGACGCGCCGCGCCATGGCCGGCGCGCTAGCGCTCGGCGACGCCGACGCCGACGACATCAACCAGGCGAATGCCGACCTGGCTCACCAGCTCGGCCAGATCGACCCGCACGTCGAGCTGGCGATTGCCAACGCGCTGTGGGTCAGCGACGCATTCCAGCTCAGCGGCGAGTTCGTGAGCGCCGCCGAGGGCGCCTACCAGGCCGCCATCCGCCCGCTCGACTTCGCACACGGCCCGGCCGCCGCAGTGGTGAATGGCTGGGTCGCCGAGCATACCCGCGGCAAGATCAGCAAGATCGTCGAGCAGCTCGACCGCGACACGCTGCTGCTGCTGGTGAATGCGATCTACTTCAAAGGCAGCTGGACCGAGCCATTCAGCCGGCAGCTGACGCACGAGGCGCCATTCAATTGCGGCGACGGCCGCCAGATCCAGCACCCGCTCATGGCGCAGCGCGGCCGCTTTCGCTACTACGAAGACCGCGCGTTTCAGGCTGTGAGCCTGCCGTACGGCGGCGGCCGCGTGTGCATGTACGTCTTTCTGCCGCGCCCGGAATCGAGCCTGGGCGCGTTTTCGCGCAGCCTGACGGCGAAAAGCTGGGATGCGTGGATGGGCCGCTTCGCCCAAGCCGAGGGCCGGCTGGCGCTGCCGCGCTTCCGCGCCGAGTACGCCGCCAAGCTCAACGACGCACTCAAAGCGCTGGGCATGGGCATCGCCTTCGAGCCGCGCGCCGACTTCGGCGCGATGGCCCGCGACGGCACGCGCCTCAAGATCGACGAGGTGCGCCACAAAACCTTTGTCGAGGTGAATGAGGAGGGCACCGAGGCCGCCGCCGCCACGTCCGTCGGCATGCTGCGCGCCTCGTTCATGCCCCAGAAGTCGTTCAGCATGGTGGTGGATCGCCCGTTTTTCTGCGCGATCCGCGACGAGCGAACCGGCGTGATACTGTTCATGGGCTCGATCGTCGACCCGGCCTCGTAGCTATGCCTGCGATCATCGCTAGCGCCCCTGCCAAGCTGATCCTCTGCGGCGAGCACGCCGTGGTGTACGGCCGCCCGGCGATCGCCCTGCCGCTGGCGAGCATCCGCGCCTATGCGCGCATCGCGCCCTCCCAGCTGCGCAGCGGCGTCGTCGTCGTCGCGCACGACTTACGCCAGCGCTGGGCGCTCGGCGACGACATAAGCAACCCGCTGAACGAGCTGATTGCCAGTACGCTCGCGCGGCTCGGCTGCGCGCCGCCCTTCCCCGATATACGCGTGGCGATTACCTCGGGCATTCCGATCGCCAGCGGCATGGGCAGCGGCGCCGCCGTGGCTACGGCGCTGGTGCGCGCCCTGGCCGAGCAGCAGCGCCGCCAGCTCGCGCCCGCCGAGGTTTCGGCGCTGGTGTACGCCAGCGAGCGGCGCTTCCACGGCACGCCGAGCGGCATCGACAACACCGTGGTGGCCTACGAGCAGCCGATCTGGTTCCAGCGGGCGCGGGCCGAACATCCAGCGGCACACGCCGGCACTCCGGACGCGCGGCCTTCGGCCGGCCCGAGCGCTACTCCGCTGATCGAGCCCATCGCCATCGCCGCCCCATTCACGCTGCTGATCGGCGACACCGGCGTGCGCAGCGCTACGCACGCGCCTGTGGGCGAGGTGCGCCGGCGCTGGCAGGCCGACCCGCCGCGCTACGAGGCGCTGTTCGACGAGGTTGGCGCGCTGGTTGCGGCCGCGCGCGGCTGCCTGGCCGGTGGCCAGATCGCGGCGCTGGGCGCGCTGCTCAGCCAGAACCACGCGCTGCTCCAGCAGATCGGCGTCTCGTCGCCCGAGCTCGACGCGCTGGTTGCGGCCGCGCTGAACGCCGGCGCGCTGGGCGCCAAGCTCTCGGGCGCGGGCTGGGGCGGCGTGATGCTCGCGCTCGCCGACACGCAGCACAAAGCTGCGGTTGCCCAGGCGCTGCGCGCGGCCGGCGCCTGCCGCGTGATCGAAACCACTGTCGAGGCGCACAGCGGCGCCGCTGCGGTATAATGCGCTGTATCAGCACGGCTTGCGCCGCCGCCTCCCGCGCGGGAGGCCGAAGGGCCGCAGGCCCTTGAAGACCGTCCTTTTACGGAACATCAGGCAAACCTATGGCAAAGATCATGGTCGCCATGAGCGGTGGCGTCGACAGCTCGCTTGTCGCCGCGCTGCTGCACGAGGCCGGGCACCACGTCACCGGCGTGACAATGCACCTGTGGGATGGCGACGACGAGCGCCTGGCCGAGAGCCTGTGCTGCTCGCTCGAAATGACCGAGAGCGCGCGGCGGGTCTGCGCGCAGCTTGGCATTCCCTACTATGTGTTCAACTATCAGAAAGAGTTCCGCCGGCACGTTATCGAATATTTTCTGCACGAATACGCCCAGGGCTACACGCCCAACCCCTGCCTGGCCTGCAATCGCGACATCAAGTTTCGCGCGCTGCTGACGCGCGCCGCCGCGCTGGGGTTCGACTACGTCGCCACCGGGCACTACGCCCGTATCAGGCGAGTCGACGAAAGACGAAATATGGAAGACAAAAGGCGTGTCGGCGCAGCTGATTCATCCTGCGTCCTTGCTCCTTCGTCTTTCCAGCTCCTGCGCGCCCGCGACCGCGACAAGGACCAATCGTACATGCTGCACATGCTCGGCCAGGCCGACCTGGCGCGGCTGATGTTCCCGATTGGCGAGTATAGCAAGCCGCAGGTGCGCGCCCTCGCAGCCGAGCGCGGCCTGGCCAGCGCCGACCGCCCCGAGAGCCAGGATATCTGCTTTGTGCCGGGCGGCGACTACCGCAACCTGCTGCGCGAAGAGCGCCCCGAGAGCCTGCGCCCCGGCCCGATCGTCGACCTCGCCGGGCGCGAGATCGGCCGCCATCAGGGCCTGCCGCTCTACACCATCGGCCAGCGCCGCGGCCTGGGCGTCGCCGCAGGCGAGCCGCTGTATGTCACCGCGCTCGACGCGTCGCGCAATGCCGTGGTGGTAGGCCCAGCCGCCGCGCTCGAGCGGCGCTCGCTCGAAGCCACGCAGGTCACGTTCGTCGGCGGCGAGTGGCCCGAGGCGCCATTCGAGTGCCTGGCGCAGATTCGCTCGCACGCCGACCCGGTGGCAGCGCAGGTTACGCCCGGCGCCGCCGGCCAGGTCACCGTTGAGTTCGCCCGGCCGCAGCGCGCCGTCACGCCAGGGCAGGCGGTGGTGCTGTACGACGGCGAGGTTGTGCTCGGCGGCGGGCGCATCTCGGCCGAGAAGCCCGCAGTGCAGAGCCAGCCCGCTGCGCCCAACGCCTGAGCCTATGTCGCCAGCATTGCTGCTTCTGTTTCTGCTCGCCAGCGCCAGCGCCGCACTCGCGCACGTCCTGTGGGGCCGGCGCCTGCTCCAGCTGCCAATCTTCTGGCTGGCGGCCTGCGCCGGTTGCCTGATCGCCTACGCCTTGGGTTTGCGGCTGCCGCTGGCGCTGCCGGCCCCCGCCGGCGTACCGGTGCTCGAGGCAGTGCTTGGGGCGTGGATCTTGCTGATTGTTGCCTCACGATTACGAGTATGATATAATCGCGCCGATTAGCCCTTCCCGAAGCGATCGAGCGCCGATTAAACTTGCCGCTGGGCCGCGCTATCGCCAAGCAGAGGAGCGTTGCATTGAAAAAGTGGATTGGCATTGGCCTGGCCGTGATAGCCATCATTACCATTGCCTTTATTGTCGCCGCGTACCTGTACCCCAACTTTCGCGAGGCCACGCGCGATATCGCCGTCGTCATCCTTGCGGTATTCCAGATGATCGGCGCGCTGCTCACGGCCGCGCTGCTGCTGGCGATTCTCTACGCCGTGTTTGTGATCAAGCGCCTAGCCACCAACACGATCGTTCCCAAGATCGACGTGCTTAGCGCCAAGCTCGACGGCGTGATCGACACAACTCAGGCAATCACCACGAATATCAAAGACACCACCGCATCGGTAGGCACCACCACCTCGTATGTCGCCGAGCAGGTCGTGTCGCCGGTGATCCGAGTGTCGGGGCTGCTGGCCGGCGTGCGCGCGGCCGCGACATTCCTGGCGCGCCGTGGCGAAAAGTAGCAAAATATCCCCTTTGGCCCCCCCACATCCGGTACCCGATCGCTATTGTCGCCAGCGTTGCTACGTGGTATCATACCTAGCGTCGGCATGCTCCTACCGCTCCAGGATGCGCTCGGGCGGCTGGACAAACAGGTAGTTTCATGAGTATCAAGCGGTTCCCATACGGAGGCCAGGCCGTCCTTGAGGGCGTGATGATGCGGGGCCTCCACCAGGCTACGGTTGCTGTGCGCAATGCCGCCGGCGAGATCGTGTTTCGGCACGAGCGGCTCGACGTACGGCGCCGCCATATATGGGAAACCCTGCCATTTCTACGCGGCGTGCTGATGCTGTGGGACGCGCTGGGCCTCGGCACGCGCGCGCTGAACTTTTCAGCCTCAGTGGCAATCGGCGATGAAGCGCAGGCCGAGGCGGCGGCGGGCGGCAAGCCGGCCGCAGCCAAGCCATTCTCCGAGGCGGCATCCACCGGCATGATGCTGATCTCGCTGCTGTTCGGCGTCGGGCTGTTCTTCGTGCTGCCGACGCTGATCGCCAGCGTGGCCGACCGCTTTGGCGCGTCGCCGACGCTGCGCGAGGCGATCAAGAGCGTGCTACAGCTAGCGATCTTCGTGGGCTACATCGTGGCGATCGGCACCCTGCCCGATGTCAAGCGGCTCTTCGGCTACCACGGCGCCGAGCACAAAACCATCAACGCCTACGAAGCCGGCGCGCCGCTTACCGTCGAGCATGTGCGCGAGTTTACGCTGATTCACCCGCGCTGCGGCACAAGCTTCTTGCTGGTGGTGCTGCTGATCAATTTCGTCGCGTCGTTTCTGCTCGTTCGCGATCTGCCGCTGATCTGGCGTGTGCTCGCGCACGTCCCGCTCATCCCGCTGATCGCGGCCGTGAGCTACGAGCTGCTGCGGCTCTCGGCGGCAAACTACCACCGGGCTTGGGTGCGAGTGCTGGTCGCGCCATCACTGGCGTTCCAGAAGCTCACCACCCGCGAGCCCGACGATACCATGATCGCTGTGGCGATTGCCGCGCTGTTGCCGGTGCTGGCGGCCGACGGCGTGGCGCTGGGCGAGCACGACGCTGCCCTTGCCGGCGGCCTGCCGGCGGGCACGCCCGAGCTGGCCGAGGCGCAGGGCGCCTTCGTATAACCTGCACCTGCGGCGAACGCGCCAACTCATACGATGCACACTAACCACTCACGCCTGTGAGCGGAGGACGACAATGGCGCTGGTCGGTAACATCCGGGATTTCGGCCTTTCAGATTTTCTGTACCTCGTCGATCGCGGCTACAAAACCGGGTGTCTTCACCTGAGTCGGCTCGACGAGGCAGCCTCGCTGTATTTCGAGAAGGGCAAGCTGATCACTGCCTCGCGCAAGGATCAAGCCGCATCGGTGACGGAGCTGCTGCTGCGCAAGGGCAAGCTCTCGCCTTCGCAGGCGCAGCAGGCGCTCGATACCCAGCGCAACGATGGCGGGGCCAGCCTTTCGCAGGTGCTCACCGAGCTGCACTACATCACCCGCGACGAACTGCAGAAGATCCTGCAACAGCACATCGAAGAGTCGGTGTATGGGCTGTTCGGCTGGCCTGACGGCGAGTTTAAGTTCGAGCAGAACCAGCACCCCGACCCGACGGCGCCGATCATGCCGGTGCCGCTGCCGGTCGAGCACCTGATCATGGAAGGGGTGCGGCGGATCGACGAGTGGGGGCGCATCAAAGATCGCATCCCCAGCACCGACATGATCGTTAAATTTGTCGAGCAGCCCGGCGATAAAGCCAAAGGCGTGCAGCTCGCCCCTGAAGAGTGGCGGGTGTTCGCGCGTATCAATGGCAAAGACACGCTGGCCGAGATCTCGCAGAAGACCAACCTGAGCGAGTTTGATGTCTGCCGTATTGTGTACGGCTTCCTGACTGCCGGCCTGGTCGATGTGATCAGGAAGCCCAAGCCGCTGCCGGTGCCTGCCGGCGGCCGGCCTATCGCCGAAGCGCCCAAGGTGAAGCGCGGGCTGGTTTCGCGGATTATCAATCGGATTCGTGGGATGTGATGCTCGCCGCGGCGTTCGCCCGAGCGCCAAGGTATGCGAATAGAGCGCCGTATGTCTTTCTGGCCGGCAACGGTCGTTTAAGGCACTACACCGCAGCGGAGGGCCGGTGTGCAGACGGTAAAAATGGTTATCAGCGGCGCGGTGAACGCGGGCAAAACCGAGTTCATCAAGGCCATCAGCGAGATCGAGGTCGTTTCGACCGAGCGGAAGGCGACCGACGACACCAAGCTGATCAAAAAAGAGACCACTGTGGCGATGGATTTCGGCCGGATCGCGATCGCCGATGATCTTGTGCTGCACCTGTTCGGCACGCCCGGGCAGAAGCGCTTCGATTTCATGTGGGAGATCCTGTCGGAGGGCATGCTCGGCCTGGTGATCCTGGTCGACAGCACCCGGCCCGAGACATTCCGCGAGACCAACCGGATCATCGAGTTCTTCGTCTCGTACCGCGATACGCCATATGTGGTAGCCGCAAACAAGCAAGACAAGCCGAATGCCTGGTCGCCCGACGAGCTGCGGCTGGCGCTGCGCCTGCCGCCGCAGGTGAAGGTGCTGCCGTGCATTGCCTCGGATCGCGAGAGCGTCAAGCAGGTGCTGCTCGAGCTGCTGTATGTGATCTTGCAGCAGAGCGAGGAATAGCACCCGGCGCGGCTTGGCTGCCGAGCGGCCTTCGGCTGCGGTGCCTGGCTTCGGCGGGCGCTGCTCTTCACCATAGGATGCGCCTTCAGCCGTAGCACGGCGCACACACCATCCCCCGATCCTCGCGCGAGGATCGGGGGATGTTTTATGCCACATGCTCTGCAGTGGGGTTCGGGGCGGCTGCGCCACCGCCGAATTTCTTTAGGACTTTATACCAAATCCGGCTGATCGCTTGGATTATGGTGGGGTTCGGGGGCGGCGAAGCCACCCCGAAATTTCTTTTCTTGTGCGGCGCCCGGCTTTGCCGGGCCGCACAAGAAAGCACAAGTAATCAAACGGAGCTGGTATTATACGCTGTTCGCTTGATCACGTATAGATCGTATTGCACTACGTGGCGAAGCCACGTAGTGCAATACAATACGAAATTTGGGGGCGGCGAAGTCGCCCTCAACCCCCACCAAAGTGTACGTCATCAAGCGGAGTTGGCATCAGGCGCCGGCGGGGCGGGCAGCCAGATCGCGCAGCGCCAGGTAGCCCACCAGCTTGCCCTGATCGACCACCGGCAGCCGGCGGAACTGGCGGCTCAGCATGAGCTGCGCGGCCTGCTCGAGCGTCCAGTCGGGGGCGGCAACGATCGGGTTGCGGGTCATGTGGAACTCGACCGTCTCCATGTGCGGGTCGAGGCCATCGGCCACAACGCGCACCACGATATCGCGGTCGGTGATGATGCCGACGAGCGCGTCCTGCTGCATCACCGGCAGCGAGCCGATGTCGAGCTGGCGCATGATCGCGGCGACGTCGGCGATCGACACTGCCGGCGAGAGCGCGGTAATTTCCTGCGTCATGATATCGCGCACGAGCATAGCACTGCTCCTTCGGTAGCGCGCGAGCCGCGCGGCTGCTACTTCGGCCGGCGCAAGGCTGCGGGATCAGCAGGATCAGCGCCGCCAGCGCATTCAGAATAATGACCAGCAGTAAGATACCATAGAACAGCGCGTATGCTGGCGCCAGCCAATCGAAGGCACAGGCGGCCTTCTACGGCGCCGCAGCAGTTTTAGCGAAATCGACAACCAAACAACAAAAATCGCCATGATCGAGCCGGGCGAGTTTGTTGCTATTGACAAAATCTACAACAGTCCGTATAATCCGCGCATACTGTTCCCTCGTTAAACCAAAGTAAATTCATACATCTACCGGATGCCTGGCATCCCCGGTAGTGCGAGACGCAGCACACCAGCGCGCCGCCTTGCTGCGCCCGCACGATCCGCCGTTTGAGCAATCGCAGGTGATTGTTTGAAAGCCATTGACCGCCGGCAGCAGCTTCTGGCCCTGATGCAGCGCGAGCCAACCCTGCGCGTGCCCGAGCTGGCAGAACAGCTTGGCGTATCGCAGGGCACCATTCGCAACGACCTCAACGCGCTGGCGGAAGAAAAGCAGGTGATCCGCGTCCATGGCGGCGGCGTGCCGACGAGCAGCCGCCTGCCGCGCGGTGCGGCGTTTGCCGGGCGCGTGAAAACCAACGAGGCCGCCAAGCACATGATTGGCGCGCGCGCGGCCGAGCTTGTCGGCGACGGCGACGCGCTGCTGCTCGACGCCAGCTCGACGGTGTACCACCTGGCGCGCTGCCTGCTCGACCGGCGCAACCTGCGGATCGTGACCAACGGCATTGAGGTGGCCTGCATGCTGGCGCAGAACCCGACCAACACCGTGAACCTGGTGGGCGGGATCGTGCGCGCGGGGATCGACTCGGTGATCGGGCCGTGGAGCGAGCGCTTTCTGCACGACATACGCATCAAAACCGCGTTCGTCTCGTGCAGCGGCTTTACGCCCGAAAACGGCATGACCGAGGTCGATGTGTACGAGGCCCAATTCCGCATCAAGGCGGTTGAGTCGGCCACGCAGGTGGTGGCGCTGATCGACGCCAGCAAGTTCGGCAAGCTCGACCTGACGCCTTCGCTGCGCATGGCGCAGATCTCGATGCTGCTGACCGACCGCTCGCTCGCGCCAGACTGGGCCGAGCGGCTGCGGCAGGCCGGGATCGCGTTTACGCTGTGCGGCTAGCCGCCGGCATACGAACTACCACCGGACACGCGCACTTGCCAACACGACGAGGTGTTCCCCATGGGCGACTCGATCATCGATATCAGCCACGAGTTCTTCGACGAGATCGTCATGCCGATCCTGGCGCGCGAGTTTGCCGACGAGGCCGCGCAGATGGTGTTCGGTGTGTTCGGCTACGGCTCGGAGGTGCTGCGGCTCGACGACGAGCACTCGCGCGACCACCACTGGGGCCTGCGGATCAACGCGCTGATGCCCGAGGCGCTATACCGCAGCCGCGCCGAGCCGCTGATGCAGGCGCTCAGCGCCCAGCTTCCGGCCAGCTTCCGCGGCCACTCGCTGCGCGAAGGCTACACCAAATGGGGCGGCCTCGAGCTGACCAGCCTGGAGGGGCATCTCGAGCGCACGATCGGGCTGGCGCACCCGCCCACGAGCTACGCCGAGTGGCTGAGCATCCCCGAAGAAGATATCACGCACGTTGTGGCCGGCGAGGTCTGGCACGACCCAGCCGGCCAGTTCAGCGCAGTGCGCGCCGCGCTGCAGGCGTATTACCCCGAGCCGGTGCGGCTGCGGCGGATCGCCCACTGGTGCCGCTACTACTCGGGCATGGGCGCCTACGCGCTCAAGCGCGCGCTGCTGCGCGAGAACGAGCTGTACGCCACGATCACCTTTGCGCGGGCCATCCGGCTGGGCGTGCAGCTGGCGTTTCTGCTCGACCGCACCTACTTCCCGTACGATAAATGGCTGCTGCACAGCTTCAACCAGCTGCCGCGTATGGCCGGGCGCATGGGCACGCTGGTAAGCGAGGCGGTGCGCCTGAGCACGTCGTGGGAGCGCAAGCTGGCGCTGCTCGACCAGATCTCCGACGTGCTCGACCAGGCCATGGTCGAAGATCGAACCATCGCGCCGCACCCGCCGCTGGCAGGCTCGGAGTCGTCGGGCTACCGCCTGATGGAGCGCGCCTACGCCGAGATCCTGAAGCAGCTGCCCAGCGAGCTGACGCCGATCGTGCCGGTGTGGGATCAGGTGCACTGGGAAAGCTTCCACAGCAGCTATGTCGCGACGCTCGACATGCCGACGTGGCAGGGGCTGCTGAATCTGCGCGCAGAAACCACGGGCGAGTAGCCACCCGGCAGAAACCACGAGGCAGGAGGCAGCAGGCAGCGATGGGAAACCGCAAAGCCGCAGAATATCGCCAAATGCCATGATACCGCACGGGCGCGGCTTCCTGCGCCCCTACGCCCTTGGGTGACGATATGGATGCGAAACAGCGCGTACTCGCGACGCTCGCGCACCAGCCGACCGACCGCACGCCGATCGACTGCTGGCTCTACCAGAAGCAGTTCGTCGAGAAGCTGGCGGCCGAGTATGGCCCGCGCGAGCAGTTCCTCGACGAATTCAATATCGACATCTTCCTGGGCTTCGTGCCCTGGCCAAACCAGTACGGGCGCCGCTTCGACGTGAGCGAGCTGGCCGAGATAGCGCTGCGCGACCCGCGCGACGCGATGTGGCTGGAACACACCAGCTGGAACGACGACTTCGCCGGCCTGAACGTGCGGCAGGCGATCGAGCAGCAGGGCGGCAAGCGCGCGATCGTGGCGCATATGTGGGGCATGGTCGAAGGCACCAGCTCGTTTCTGGGCATCGAGAACTGCTGGATGAACCTGGGCGCCGAGCCCGAGCGCATGATCGCCTGGTTCGACCGCTACGCCGACTGGATGTGCGGGCTGGTCGACAGCGTAGCCGACGCGGGCGTCGACATGATCACGCTTTCGGACGACTGGGGCAGCAACGGGCGCATGCTGTTCTCGCCGCGCATGTGGCGCCGCATGATCGCGCCATACGCCCGCCGGGTGGTGCGCCACGCGCGCGCGCGCGGGCTGCCGGTGAACCTGCACAGCGACGGCTACATCATGGATATCATGGACGACCTGGTGGAGATCGGCTACACCTCGCTGCACCCGCTGCAGGAGAGCGCCGGCATGGATCCGCGCACGATCAAAGAGCGCTACGGCGACAAGATCACAATCTACGGCTCGCTCGACGTGATCGACGGGCTGCTGGCCTACGAGGGCGAGGCGCTCGACGAGTATATTACGCAGCGTTTCGCGATCTACGCGCCGGGCGGCGGCTTTATCTTCAACGGCGGGCACTTCATCCAGCCCGACATCCCGCCGCTGCGCCTGGTGCGGGCCTACCGGCTGGTGAACCAGCTGGCGCGCCAGTATGGCTCATCTACGTGAAGATGTTCCGGGTCATTCCGCTCATGGATGGTGCTGAGATTTTGGCGCAAAGCGCCAAAATCTCAGCACAAAAGGAAGCGGAGTACCATGCTGCCGCAGGCAGAACAAGCCGATAGCGCAGGCGACCGCGTAAGCCCTGCCACCTACAGATTGTGTTGGACTGCGTGGCGAAGCCACGCAGTCCAACACAAAAAGAAATTCGGGGCTGCGCGCAGCCCGCAAATAAAAGAGGAAGTGCGGAGCCGAAAAGAACGATGATCCCAGCCAACCAAAACCTAGCCCCGCCGCAGGCATTCTGGATCGGCTCGGATCACCCGTTCGACCTGCACGAGGCGTACCTGTGCTTTCGCGGCAGCCTGACGCTGGCGCAGCAGCCCGAGCGCGCGCCGCTGCACATCAGCGCCGACAGCCGCTTCCGGCTGTGGGTGAACGGCCAGCCCGCGGCGCGCGGCCCGGCGCGCGGCTACCCGCACGCCCAGGTGGTGGACTGCGTAGACGTGGCCGGGCTGCTGCGCGCCGGGCCAAACACGATCGCGGCGCAGGTGTACCAGCCGGGCTACTCGCACTTTGCGTATGTGCACCGCGCCGCCGCCGGCCTGCTCGCCTGGCTCGAGTGCGACGGCACGGCCGCGCTGGCAACCGACACGGGCTGGCGCACGCGCCGCGACCGCTCGTTCGGCGCGCTGGTGCCGCGGGTGTCGATCTACGGCAGCGGCGTGGAAGAGCGCGACATGGCGCTGGATGAGCCCTGGCAGCAGCCCGAGTACGACGCCAGCGGCTGGGCCATGGCTCGCGTGGTGGCGCTGGCAGGCGGCTACCCCTGGACGGCCACGCAGCCGCGGGCGCTGCCGCCGCTGGCCGAGCGCGAGCTGCCGCTGACGCTGCTGGCAGCGCGGCGCGGCTCCTACCCGGCCGAGCTGGCGCACGACGCGCACGCCGCGCTGCGCGCTGGCTGGCAGCAGGCCAGGCCCGTAGCGCCGGCTGCCACGCGCGACGGCTGGTTCGACGTAGTGCTGAGCGCCGGCACGGCGGTGTACTGGCTGTTCGAGCTGGGGCGCGGCTACACCTGCCAGGGCTGGGCCGAGGTGCAGGGCGCGCGCGGCGGCGAGCTGCTGAGCGTCAGCTACCTGGATAAGCTGCACGACCACCACAGAGGCACAGCGGACGCAGAGCGACCAGAACATACACATCTCGGCGCCCTCAGCGCCGCTGTGGTGAATAACAGCGCCGAGCCGGTGATCTCCGACCCGGCGACCTACTGCCGTGTGCGGCTGACCGACCGCTTCAGGCTGCGGCCGGGCGCGCAGCAGGCCGAGACATTCGCGCTGCGCGGCGGGCGGCTGGTGCTGTTTCAGCTGGCCGCGCCGGGCGGCGGCGCGCTGCGGCTGCGCTTCCACGTACGAGCGAGCGAGTACCCGCTGGAGGTAGCGCGCCGGCCCGAGCCGGCCGACCCGCTGCTGGCGCGCGTGGCCGCGATGTGCGAGAACACGCTGCGGGCCTGCCTGGCCGATGGCTTCGTCGACTGCGCCTGGCGCGAAAGCTCGCAGTGGCTCGGCGACGCGCTGCCGCAAGCGCTGATCATGAGCGCGCTGAGCGACGACACCCGCCCGCTGCGGCGCACGATCGAGCTGGCGGCGCAGGGCGCCTACGCCGACGGCGTGCTGCCGGGCGTGCTGCCGAGCGAGGCGCACGCCTACACCGTGGTGGATTACAACTTTGTGTGGGTCGAGCTGCTACGGCTCTACCACACACTCACCGGCGATCAGCAGTTCGTCGCGGGCATGTGGCCCACGCTGGCCGCGCTGCTCGAGCGCTTTCACCGCGACGTGAATGCCGACGGGCTGCTGATCAGCCAGCCAGGGCGGCGGCTGTTTCTCGACTGGGGGCCGCTCGCGCGCGGCGAGCCGAGCGCGGTGTACAACCTGCACTACCTGCTGGCGCTGCGCTGCGCGATCGCGCTGGCGGAAGCGCTGATCGGCCACCAAGACGCGAAGGCGCGAAGGTTCGCGGGGCAAGCTTCAAGCGAGCTGGCGCGCACCTCGCCGGATGAATCTTGGAGTCTTGGAGCCTTGGCGGCAGAACCGCTGGCGCGCTGGCGCGCGCGGGCCAATGCGCTAAGCGCAGCGGCGCGGGCGGCGTTCTGGGATGGCGAGCGCTGGCACGACGACCTGGCGCGCACCACGTGCTCGCAGCTGGCGGCGGCGCTGGCGATCGTGGCCGGCGCGGCCCTGCCGGGCGAATGGCCCGCGCTGCTCGACGCAATCGCCGCGCGCTCGCTGGATGTGCGCGACGAGCACCGGCCCGGCGAGATCGTGCTGGCCAGCCCGTTCATGCACCACTACCTGTTCGAGGCGCTGCGGCGCGGCGGGCGCGGCGCCGATGTGCTGGAGATCATCCGGCGGCGCTGGGGGCGCTGGGCCGGCGCGGGCGAGCCGACCACCTGGGAGAACTGGAATGTCGACTTCGCGGATGGATCGCGCTGCCATGCCTTCTCGGCCCACCCGCTCTACCACCTGGCCGAGGTCGCCCGCGCTCGGGGCGGGCTATAAATATCACCACAGAGGCACAGAGGGCACAGCGTTGATATAGGTATGTGCGTGCCTCAGTCCCGGCTACTCTGGTTTGCCCGACGGGCAAACCAGAGTGATGAAGATATGACGTACGCAGCTGGCGCCCTTGGCGCCACCAGGGAGCACAGCGATGAAACGAGTAGGTTTCCTGCTGAAAGTGAAGCCCGAGAAGATCGAAGAGTACAAGGCGCACCACGAGCGCGTGTGGCCCGAGATGCTCGACGCGCTGCGGCGTACCGGCTGGCACAACTACTCGCTGTTCATGCGCGGCGACGGGCTGCTGTTCGGCTATTTCGAGACGCCCGAGAGCTTCGACGCGGCGCGCGCGGGCATGGCCCAGGAACAGATCAACGCCAAGTGGCAGGAGTTCATGGCGCCGTACTTCGAGGGCCTGGGCGGCACCCACGCCGACGAGATGATGCACGAGCTAGCCGAGGTGTTTCACCTCGACTAGTGCCTGGGTGCCGCTCCCTCTCTGTGCGAGGAGCGGCAGGGGGAAGCGGCCGTTGCGGCTTAGCCACCAATGATGAGCGAGCGAATAGTGTCAGAAACACCAAAGCTAACGCCAGTGCTGGAGATGCGGCACATCTCGAAGCGCTTCGACGCCACCCAGGCGCTTGATGATGTGGCGCTCGAGCTGTACCCCGGCGAGATCCACGCGCTGCTGGGCGAGAACGGCGCCGGCAAGAGCACGCTGATCAAGATCATGACCGGCATCCACCGGCCGGATCAGGGCGAGATGCTGCTCAGCGGCCAGCCGCTGGCGATCGGCAGCCCGGTAGAGGCGCAGGCCTACGGCATCGCGGCGATCTACCAGGAGCCAATGGTGTTCCCCGACCTGAACGTGGCAGAGAACATCTTCATCACCCACCGCGACACCGGGGCCGTGGTGCGCTGGGGCCAGCTGTACCGCGAGGCCGAAGCGATCCTGGCCAAGCTCGACGTGAAGCTGGATGTGCGGGCGCAGGCGCGCGGCCTGACGCTGGCCGCGCAGCAGACGGTCGAGATCGCCAAGGCGATCTCGCTACAGGTGCGCGTGCTGATCATGGACGAGCCAACCGCATCGCTCTCGGCGCACGAGGCGGCGCAGCTGTTCAAGCTGATGCGCACCCTGCGCGACCAAGGCGTGGCGATCCTGTTCATCAGCCACCGCATGGAAGAAGTGTTCGCGCTAGCCGACCGGATCACGGTGTTTCGCGACGGCAAGCTGGTTTCGTCGAAGCCGGCGCGCGAGGTGACGCCCGAGGGCGCGATCCGCGACATGGTCGGGCGCAAGGTCGAGGAGTTTTTCGCCAAGCGCACGGCCGAGCGCGGCGAGGTGCTGCTGGCGGCGCGCGGCCTGGGCAAGAGCGGCGCATTCGCGAACGTGAGCTTCGAGGTGCACCGCGGCGAGGTGCTGGGCTTCGCCGGGCTGATCGGCGCGCGCCGCACCGACGTGGGGCTGGCGCTGTTTGGGATCGAGCCAGCCGACGCCGGCGAGATCGTGTTTGGCGGCCAGGCCGTGCAGATCCGCTCGCCCGAGCAGGCGCTACGGCTGGGGATCGCGTATGTGACCGAAGATCGCCGCCAGCTAGGGCTCTCGCTGCCGATGTCGATCAGCGCGAACATCTCGCTGCCAACGCTGCGCAACTACCTGACGCGGCTCGGCCTGATCAAGCACAGCGCCGAGGTGGCTATCGCCGAGCAGTACCGCAAGCGCCTGGCCATCCGCGCGCCGTCGGTGGCGATCGAGGCCGGCAAGCTTTCGGGCGGCAACCAGCAAAAGGTGATGCTGAGCAAGTGGCTGAACACCAAGCCCAAGCTGCTGATCCTCGACGAGCCGACGCGCGGGATCGACGTGGGCGCGAAGGCCGAGGTGCACCAGATTGTGAACGAGCTGGCGGCGCAGGGCATGGGCATCATCCTGATCTCGTCGGATCTGCCCGAGGTGCTGGCGATGAGCGACCGCATCCTGGTGATGCGCGAGGGCCGCCAGATGGGCATCTTCAGCCGCGCTGAGGCAAACCAAGAGACGGTGATGACTGCGGCGATGGGGCAGGCGGCTGGCGCCGCTGCTCGTTAGCCTGCGGCAGCATGGTACTTAGTCATCCTTTTGTGTGCAGTTTTTCTGCGCGCAGCGCAGAAAAACTGCACACAGATAAAAATGAAGCACCGCTAGGAAGAACGTATGAACTCGATCAGGCGCTTGTTTCGCCCCGAGCAGATCCGCGAGCTGAGCCTGGTGCTGCTGATCGGCGGCGCGGTGCTGTTTTTCGGCACGCAGATCGACGGCTACTACAGCGGCCGCACCTTCACCCGCATCTCCACCGGGGCGGCCATCCTCGCGGTGGTGGCGGTCGGGCAGACGCTGGTGGTGCTGACGCGCAACATCGACCTTTCGGTCGGCTCGATTGTCGGCTTCACAGCCTACTTCGTGGGCACGCAGCTGGCCGCGAACAACGCCATGGCGCCGCTGGCCGCGCTGGCGCTGGCGCTTGGCGTTGGCGCGATCATGGGCCTGCTGAACGGCCTGCTGGTGGCCTACGGCAAGATCCCGGCGATTATCGTCACGCTCGGCACGCTGGCGATCTACCGCTCGCTGCTGGTCGACTACTCGGGGGCCAAGACGGTGACCACCGACTCGCTGCCGAAGTGGCTGGTCGACCTATCGAGCGCGAATGTGCTGAAGATCGGCGCGATCGAGATCCGCGTGATGGTGGTGGCCGCGCTGCTGATCGTGCTGGCGTTCCAGCTGGCGCTGAGCTACCTGCGCTTCGGGCGGCGGCTGTACGCGATCGGCTCGAACCCCGACGCGGCGCGCACCGCCGGGCTGCCGGCGCAGCGCACCCTGCTGGCGGCCTACATCCTGTGCGGCGCGCTGTCGGGGCTGGCCGGGTTTATGTTTCTGGCGCGCTTCGGCACGATCACCGTGGTGGCGGCGCAGGGCATGGAGCTGCAGGCAGTGGCGGCGGTGGTGGTGGGCGGCGTCACTACGTTTGGCGGCTCGGGCACCATGCTCGGCGCGCTGCTTGGCACGATCCTGATCAACACGCTCGAGCAGAGCCTGATCCGCTGGCCGGAGATCAGCGAGTTCTGGCGCGACGCGATCCAGGGGCTGCTGATCCTGATGGCTGTGGCCACCGACGCGGTGATCGTCGAGCGGCTGCGGCGCTTGTGGGCGCGCGGCGACGCCCAGGCACGGCCCGCGCCGGCAGAGACCGCCCGGACATCGTAGTGATAAGCCAGAGCGCTGCCACGGCGGCGCAACGGCGCAGCGGAGCATAGCTCGTTTCCGGCCGGCGTGCCCGTGGCGGGCAGCGCCTGGCGCCTATTCGCCCAATTCGCTCGCCCCGATCGCTGAAAGGTATAGTGTCATGGGTCGTGTCTGGGCACGCCTGCGCAGCTGGGAAGGGCTGCTGCTGGCGATACTGGTGGTGATCGTGATCATTAACATCGCGCAGTCGCCATTTTACCTGCGGCTCGACAACCAGATCAATCTGCTGCAGCTCTCGATCGAAAAGATCATCATCGCGCTGATCATGGCCGGGATCATCATCAACGGCGAGATCGACCTGTCGGTGGCGTCGATCATGGGGCTGGCGGCGTGCGTGCTGGCGGCGCTCTACGAGCGCGGCGTGCCCGCGCCGATCGGCATCGGCGCGGGGCTGCTGGTGGGCGTGCTGTGCGGCGCGTTCAACGGCTACTGGGTGGCGTATGTCGGGCTGCCCTCGCTGGCGGTGACGCTGGCCGGGCTGATCGGCTACCGCGGGCTGGCGCGCGTGCTGCTGGGCGACCGCTCGATCGGCAACTTCCCGCCCTGGCTCAACGCGCTGGGCCAGCAGCCGCTGGTCGGCCCGTTCCCGCTGGCGCTGGTGCTGTTCTTCGCGCTGGTGGTGCTGGCGGTGATCGTGCTGCAGCGCTCGGCGTTTGGGCGCTACATCTATGTGATCGGCATTAACCGCGACGTGGCGCGCTACTCGGCGGTGAAGGTGCAGCGCGTGAAAATGCTGCTGTATATCGCGTCGGGGTTTGTCTCGGCGCTGGCCGGGCTGCTGCTGGCGGCGCGCCTGGGCGCGGTGCGCGGCAACACCGCCGAGGGCTTCGAGCTCGATATCATCACCATGGTGCTGCTGGGCGGCGTGAGCATCTTCGGCGGCACCGGCACGCTGGTGGGCGTGCTGCTGTCGATCCTGATCATCCTGAACCTGCGCAACGGCATGTCGCTGGTGAATATCACCGGCAACACCCAGACCGGCGTGATCGGCGCGCTGCTGATCCTGTCGGTGCTGGTGCCAAACTGGGCGCGCGCGGCGCGAGGGGCGCTACAGCGTAGAGCTTGACCTCCGCAGATCGCACAGATTACACGGATTGTGTCATTTTTATTATAGCAACCCTAAATGAATCATAAAAAGCAGGGGCCAAGGGGCGCGGCCCTAAAGAAAACCTCCTCCCTTTTATGAACCCGATAGGATTGCTAATCTGCGCAATGCGTGTAATCTGCGGATAATTTTGGTAATAAATCTTAGGTGAAAGGAGGCCTAACGTCAGTCTGAACGCACCGTTGTCGACACAAGTCCGCCGCGGACTTCGCATACGAAAGGATAGCTGTATGAGCAGGTTCCTGAAGCTGATCTCGCTGCTGGTGATCGCCACGTTTATCCTGGTGGCCTGCGGCGGCACGCCGGCCGCCGCGCCCGAGCCGACCAAGGCCGCCGCGCCCGAGCCGACCAAAGCCGCCGCGCCCGAGCCGACCAAAGCCGCCGAGGCGCCCACTGCCGCGCCCGAGCCGACCAAAGCCGCCGAGGCGCCCACTGCCGCGCCGGCTGCCGGCGGCGTAGTGAAGGCCACGCCCGGCAAGGGCCTGAAGATGATCCTGCTGCCGAAGTTCCTGGGGATCGCGGTGTTCGACCAGGCGAACGAGGGCGCGCAGGAGGCCGCCAAGGAGCTGCAGAACCCCGAGGCGCTCAACTTCACCGGCCCCACCGCCGATAACAGCGTCGCCGGCCAGATCGAGATCGTGACCAACGCCAAGACCCAGGGCGTCAACGCGGTGATGATCTCCAACAACGCCGGCGACCAGATCGCCCCTGCCGCCAAGGCCGCCGCCGACGCCGGCATCAAGGTCGTCTCCTGGGACTCGCCCATCCCCTCGGCCGACGGCGAGAGCGTGTTCATCGCCCAGGTCGACTTCAAAGAGACCGGCAAGGTCATGGCCGATATGGCGCTCTCCATCCTCGGCGCCGATGGCGGCAAGTTCGCGGTGCTGTCGGCCTCGCCCGACGCCGCCAACCAGAACGCCTGGATCGCGGCGATGAAGGACGCGCTCAAGGACGCGAAGTACAGCAAGCTGCAGCTGCTCGACGTGGTGTACGGCAACGACCAGAGCGAGACGAGCTACAAGCAGGCGCTGGCGCTGGTCGACAAGTACCCGGACATGAAGCTGATCATGGCGCCGACGACGGTGGGGATCGCGGCGGCGGCCAAGGCGATGCAGGACGAGAACCTGTGCGACAAGGTGAAGGTGTCGGGGCTGGGCTTGCCGGCCGAGATGGCCAGCTACACCAAGAACGGCTGCGCGCCGCAGTTCGCGCTGTGGTCGTTCAAGGACCTCGGCTACCTGACATACTACACCACGTACATGCTGGCCACCGGCGCGCTGAAGGGCGAGGCCGGCGAAACATTCAAGGCCGGGCGGATGGGCAGCTACACCATCGAGAAGGACCCGACGCGCGACAAGGGCCTGCGCGTGCTGATGGGGCCGTTTACCGTCTATAACAAGGATAACGTCGACAAGTAAGTTTCGAAAGTAACCACCAAGACACCAAGACACCAAGATTCTTTAAATATTCAGAATCTTGGTGTCTTGGTGGTAAAAAGATAAGGCTATCGAGATATTTTGCCTTCGACCACCATCTTGTGCATATGCCCGATCGGCTGCCACGCGCCGGCCGACATGTTCGACAGCAGCACCACGTTCAGATCCAGCGCCGGGAAGTGCCGGATCAGGCCGCTGACGCCGGCGTTGAAGCCTTCTTTTTCGAAGCAGACGACCTCATCCTGGTGGGTGACATGAAACCACGGGCCGTAGCCAAACATCTGGCTCCAGCCGTCGTACGACTTACGTAGCACCTGCGGCTTTTGGAACGCGGCGGTCAGCTCAGGCGAGAGTAGCCGGCCGGCCAGCAGCGCGCGCAGAAAGCGGTCGAGGTCGGCGGCGGTGACGTGCGCGCCACCGTCGGGCGAACCGATCGGCGGGTAGGAGTAGATGTTCTTTTTCCAGCCGCTGATCACGCCATCCGCGTCGCGGATCGGGTCGCTGCCCTCGGCCAGGTTGGGGTGAACCCGATCCATACGCAGGAAATCCGAGCTGGCCATGCCGGCCGGGGCGAACACATGCGCGCGCACGTAGTCGCGGTAGCTCATGCCGCTGATCGTCTCGATCAGCAGGCCAAGCAGCACGTAGCCGCAGTTGCAGTAGCGGCAGCCCTGGCCGGGTGCGAAGTTGGCCGGCTTGTACGCGAACTGCGGCAGAAAGTCGCGCGTCTCGGTCACCGAGTAATTTGGCCTGGTCTTCCATACATCCTCGTAGCTTTCGCCGGCCTCCTCGTCGGCGTCGTCGCCAATCCCCGAGGTGTGGGTCAGCAGCTGCTCCACCGTCACCGCCGGCGAGATCGCGGTGCCGACCAGGCCCAGCCGCTCGGCCACCAGTGTGTCGAACGTCAGCCGCCCCTGCTCGATCAGCTGCAACGTCGCGACGGCCGTGAACAGCTTGGTGATCGAAGCCGTATCGAAGCGCGTGCCAAGCGTGTTGGGCACGTGCCAGCCGCGCTGGGCGTAGCCAAACGCGCGCGCGTACAGCGTATGTGCGCCTTGGGTGATCAGCGCCACGCCGGAAAACAGATCCTGCGCGGTGCGCTGCTCGAAGTAGCGATCGAGCTCGGCGGTGAAGGGCATAAGTAGCTCCTTGGAGTGCATAAAACGTAAAAGGCATTAACGCATGACGCGCCGACGCGGCGGGCCTACGGGGCCGTATCCAGAGCTACCGTCACCGTCGCCGCGCGCCCCTGCCAGCGGTGCAGCAGCAGCATGCCCACGGCGGTAGCCAGCCCGGCGGCGCCGAATATGAACCATGGCAGCGCGGGCAGCGCGTACTGGCGGCCCAGGCCGTACAGTAGGCCACCGCTGTAGTTGCCGAGGCTGCCGCCCAGCGCCAGCGCCAGCGCGTTCACGCCAAAGTACGAGCCAAGCGCCACCGGGTTGGCGAACTCGGCCGCTACGGTCTGCTGGCTTGGCCCGGCCAGCAGCGCCCCGGCCGAGAACAGCGCCACGCACAGCAGCAGCGCGGCGGTGCTGCCGGCGAATGCCACGCCGCCCAGCCCCAGCGCCATGATCGCCACGCCCAGCAGCAAGATCGGCAGCGGCCGTAGCCGGCGCTCGGCCAGGCGCAGCAGCGGGTACTGCAGCAGCACGCTCATGCCGGCGTTGAGCGTATACACCCAGCTCACCGCGTCGGAGGTGCCGGCGACCGCGCGCGCCTCGAGCGGCAGCGAGATCGACAGCTGCACCCACATAAACCAGTAGCCCATCAGCAGCACATTGAAGATCATGAATGGCCGGTCGCGCAGCGCCAGCCCGACGCCGTAGGTGAGGTTGCGGCGCTCGGTGGCCACCTGCACCGGCGGCAGCATCAGCAGCGTGACGAGAAAGGTGACGATGTAGCAGCTAGCCGCCGCCAGCGCCACCACCGCGAAATCGAAGCGCAGCAGCAGCGCGCCCAGCAGCGGGCCAAGCGTCATGCCCAGGCCGCTGACGATGCCCTGCAGCGAGAAGTAGCGCCCGCGGTTCTCGGGGGTGGTGAGCGCGGCAATCGCGGCGGCGCGCGGCGACTCGAACAGCGCGCCGCCGACGGCGGCCAGCACCGCGCTGCCCAGCAGCAGCGGGAACGAACTGGCCCAGGCCATGCCGGCGAACCCGGCGCAGCGGATCAGCATGCCGACGCAGATCAAGCCCTTCGCGCCGATCCGGTCGGCGAGCATGCCGCCGGGCAGCGTCAGCCCCTGCTGGATCAGCTGGCGCAGCGCAAGCACCAGGCCGATCGACGCCGCCGACCAGCCCAGGTCGTCGACGAAGTGCACCGAGATCAGCGGCACGACCATGAAGAAGCCGCCCCACATGAAGAAGATGTCGATCAGGATGGCGATCAGGCCGCGGCGCCGCGCCGCTTCGCCCAGGGCGCTCGATTGTTGCATGGCATGGTTCCGGTTACAGGTTGGCAAGTTGCGAGGTGTAAACCTTCAAACTTTCAAGCCGGCCTCACCCGCGCATTTCCATCAGGTTGCCCGACTCGTAGCGGCGCAGGCCGAGGTAGAACAGCGCCACGCCGGCCGCCGTGATGCCCAGCGCGCCGAGTAGCGTCAGCAGCGCGTAGCCGGGCGAAAGCTCGCGCAGCGCCTGCACCGGCAGGTAGCTCACAAAGCCGGCCGGCACCAGCGTATAGAGCAGCAGCTTGATCGCGCCCTCGAACAGCACCGCCGGGTAGGTGCTAAACGTAATCATGGCAAAGCGCCACTGGTCGGCCAGGCCGGCGGCATTGCCCACGAAAAAGCTCAGGCTGCCGGTGAGCACGCCAAACCCCACGAACAGCAGCGTCACCGCGAGCGTGAGCGCCACGAACATGGCGAAGTGCGCCAGGTCGGGCCGTACAAACGCCAGGTACACGCCATAGCCGAACAGCGCGTCGCCCCACGAGCTGGCGTTCATGCGGCCGAGCAGCAGGTGCGGCAGCAGCGCGCGCGGGTAGAGCATCCACACGTCGAGCTGGCCCTGCGCGATCAGCGTGGCGAGCGCCAGCACATTGCCGTAGATCGCGTGGGCCAGCCCGAAACCGGCCGCGGCCATGGCCCACACGGTGATCACGTCGGCGACGTTCCAGCCGCGCAGCACCGGGAAGCGCGTGAAGAACAGCACCCAGAACACCACCCACACGCTGTCGTTCAGGATCATCGCGGCCACCTGCGACACAAACGCGCCACGGTACTCGAGCTGCGCGCCCAGGTTCAGGCGGGTGTAGGCCGCCGCCAGGCCGAGGTAGTTTGCGAAACGTTTGATCATATATTTCTTTGGATGCACGCAGCTGGCGTGCTCAGCCTTCGGCAGAGCGGTACTTTCTGTGTATCTGTGTGCGGTTGTTGCCGCGCGTCGCGCGGAACAACCGCACACAAGGATTATGAGTACCATGCTGCCGCAGGCAAAAGCGCTGCATCAAGATGCAAAGCAACCGCGTGCGTTTATCTCTTTCTTGGTGCAAGTTGGCGCTTGTAGAGTGCCAGCCTGCAACCAAAGTGTATCAGCCACCGTTTGAGTGGATGCGCCGCAGCCCGGCGCGGTACACCAGCGCCACCGCCAGCGCCAGCAGAACGATCGCCAGGCCCTGGCGCAGCAGCAGATCGGCCAGAAACGCCGCGTCGGGGTGTACAAACATGCGCGCCGGGCCGTAGATAATGCTCGAAAATGGCAGCGCGCGCAGGGCCGGCTGGGCCGCCGGCGGGAACAGCTCGAGCGGAATGAGCATACCGCCGAGGATCATGGTGATGCGCGAGTAGATCAGCATCAGGCCGCTGGTATCTTCCAGCCAGAATGCCGCCAGCCCGATCAGGAACTGGCCCATGAACTCAAGCGTGAAGGCCAGCGGCAGCGCCAGCGCGAACAGCAGCAGCCCGCCCGGCGAAAACGCGATCGGGCCGACCATCAGCAGCGCCAGCGCCGCGCCGACGCCGGTGTTCAGGCCAAAGCGCACCACCCGCTCGCCCAGCGTCGTCCACAGCCGCGCCAGCGGGTAGTCGAGCGGGCGGATGAGCTGCACCGCCAGCGCGCCGGTGCGCACGTCCTGGTCGACCTCGGCCGCGACGCGCGGGGCCGAAAGCGTCAGCGCCTCGGTCATGGCCAGGTACCACAGCATCTGCGGCAGCGACAGCCCGCCCAGCCGCTCGGCGCCGGTTTCGCCGTACGTCACCTGCCACAGCCGCAGGAAGATATACAGGATCACCGCGAGGAACAGCGCGCGCGTGGCCACCTCGCTCAGGTAGGCCAGGTTCGAGCGCGCGGCGGTCAGGGCGATCCAGCTATACTTTCGGGTTGCTTGGATCATGCCATTCACACGCAGCTAGCCCGCGCCCGCCGGCGCCTGCGCATAGATATGCGCGATCACCTCTTCGAGCGGCGGGTCCTCAATCGCGATATCGGCCACCGAGCCGGCGCGCAGCACCGCAGCCATCACCTGCTCGATCGGGGCGACGCGCGTATCGACCTCGAGCTTCAGCGCGTACTCGGCGGCCTTGAGCGTTGTGACGCCCGGCAGCACGAGCGGCTGCACCGGCGCGTGGAACTTGACGCTCAGGATCTTCGAGCCAAGGTACTGGCGGCGCAGCGCCGAAACCTTGTCGTCGAGCACGACGCGGCCGTGGTTGATCACAATCACGCGGCGCGCCACTCGCTCGATATCGCCGGCATCGTGGCTGGTGAGAAACACCGTCAGGCCCTCGTCGCGGTTCCACTCGAGGATCAGGTCGCGCAGCTCCTGCCGCGCGATCACGTCCAGCCCGATCGTCGGCTCGTCGAGGAACAGCACGCGTGGGGCGTGCAGCAGGCTGGCCGCCACCTCGGCGCGCATGCGCTGGCCGAGCGAAAGCTTGCGCACGGCGGTTTCGAGGAACGGCGCCAGCCCAAAGCGCTCGATCAGCATGTCGCGGCGGCGGGTGTAGCTGGCCCGGTCGAGGCTGTAGATCCGCGCCAGCAGCTCGAATGTGTCGCGCGGCGGCAGGTGGTACCACAGCTGCGAGCGCTGGCCGAACACCGCGCCGATATGCCGCACTAGCGCGCGGCGCTCTTTCCACGGGGTGTAGCCGAGCACGCGCGCCTCGCCGGCCGAGGGGTGCAGGATGCCGGTGAGCATCTTGATGGTGGTAGATTTGCCGGCGCCGTTCGGCCCGATAAACGCCACCGCCTGGCCGGCCGGCACGTCGAGGCTGATGCCGTCGACGGCCACCACATCGCGGCGCACGCGGCGGCGGCCCCATCCCGAGCTGAGCTGAAAGGTCTTGGATAGGCCCTGAAGTTCGACTGCGCTTGTCATGTCGCTACTCTACCACGTAAATCGCGCCGCGCCGCTACGACTTTCGGCCGAGCGCCGGGCCGCCACCGGGCGGCGGGGCAAAACGTCTGATCTACGCGGTGGCACGATTCTTGTTTTATCGCTTGTAGTACCCGCACCAGCACAGTGCCCGAAGGGAGGGCAGGCATGATCGCTCAGAGCACAGCAAACGAAGCGCGCAACCAGCTTGGCTGCCCGTATATGAATCAGACTGGCGCCGACGCCGTGCGCGAGTGGCCAGCTGTGCTGGCGAGCATCGATATCGAGTCGCTGCCGCCGCAGCTCCAGGCCGAGCTTCAGGCGCTGCGGCTGGCGGCGGGGGTGGAGTGTTCCGGCGCGCCGAGCGGGCCTTCGCACACCAGCGCCACCGGCCTGCCGGACACCTGCGTGAGCACCACCACCAGCGCGCGCGCACCTGCGCCGGAAAGCTGCCGTGCCAGCGCGTCGGTGTCGAGCGGCGAGCCGCGTTTTTTCACCGTCACCGGGCCGGCGTCGAGGGCGCGCAGGCGCGCGCGCAGGCGCTTCAGGCCAAACGGCTGCCACTCGAGCACGCGCCAGCAGCGCGCGAATGGCGTAGCGTCGTGGCGGCTGGCGGTGAGGTACGCGATCTGCCGATCGAGCTGGGCCGCGCCGAGGTTCTGGGCCAGCTCGGCCACCAGGTGAGCGCGGATCACCGCCGGGTCGGGCTCGTACAGGTAGGCCAGCGGCTCGGAGAGCGCGGCGGGCGCGAGCGCCGGCTGGGCGCATAGCGTTGCGGCCACGAGGCCGGATGAAGCCGGCGCCGCCTCGCCCGAGCGCAGCAGCGTCGCGCGGCGGGTTGCGCCGCCGAGCGGCCCAAACCACAGCACCGCCTCTTTCAGCTCGCCATCGACCGAGATGAACTCGGCCTCGAACTCGGCGCCCACCGCGCGCCCGAGCCACGCGAGATCCTCGTCGGCCACGCCAGGCGCCAGCTTCACGCCAATCGCCGGGGCGGCGGCGCGCCAGCGCGCCAGCAGCGCCACCGGCGGCTGGTACTCGGCCAGCGCGAACACGCGCCGCCCCGCGCTGCGCCGCGATGGGTCGAAGAACAGCGCGTCGGCGTCGGGCGGCGGCGCCTGCTCGAGATCGGCCAGACTAGCTGCGACACGCCCGGCCAGCCCGAGCGCGCGGGCATTGGCCTCGGCCATGGCCAGGCGCAGCGGGTCGCGGTCGACGGCGGCGACGTGGGCCACGCGCGCCAGCGCCAGCGTGTCGCCGCCCACGCCGCAGCACAGGTCGGCCACGCGGGCATAGGCGGCATAGCGGCGCGCGCGGTAGCCGGCGATCAGCTCGCCCGACGCCTGCTCAAGCGCCTCGCGGGTGAAGTACATAGCGCCCGCGCGCGCGAACTTAGCCGCAGCATGCGCGCGCAGCCGGGCGATCTCGTAGGCCGCAGCGGCGCGCTCGGCCGAGGCGAGGCGCCGCAGCTGCGTCAGCTCGCGCAGCCGCGCCGGCTCGCTCAGATCGGCCTGCTCGGCGCTCGCCAGCAGCGCCTGGCCGTCGTCGGACAGCAGCCAGTTGAAGGTATCGAGATCCATCGTTGCAGGTTGCAGGCTGTGCTTGATGACGTACATTTGGTGGGGGTTTGGGGGCGGCAAAGCCGCCCATTTCTTATTGTGTTGCACGACGTGGCGAAGCCACGTCGTGACACAATCTATACGTGATCAAGCGAACAGCGTATGAGCCTTCAAATTTGCCAGCCGCGGCCACCGCCGTGGCGCGACTGGCCAAAAAGAGATGATTTTGGAGGGCTTACGCCCTCCAAGCCTCCCAACGATAGGACAAACGCAGTTGGCGTGCTTCGCCTTCGGCAGAGCTGAACCTGCTACCGTTCTATCGTTCTAACAGCTGCCCGCCGACCCGCCGCACGGCCGAGCACGCCATTTGCCAGCAGGATGCCCAGCACCACCAGCGCCAGGCCGAGCAGCGCGTTCAGCGCGATCGGCTCGCGCAGAAACAGCGTGCCGTACACCAGCGCGAACGGCGGCAGCAGGTATGTGACCATCGAGCTGCGCGTGGCGCCCAGGCGCTCAATCAGCCAGTAGAGCAGAATGTACGCCAGCGCAGTGCCGAACACCGCCAGCGCCAGCACCGCGCCGAGCGCGCCCGCCGAGGGCAGCGCGGTGGGCAGGCCGTGCAGCGCCAGCGCCAGCGGGGCGATGATCAGCGTCGCCGAGAGCATCTGGCCGGTGGCCGGCAGCAGCGGCGGCATGCCACGAAACGCGCGCCGGCTGTACACGCCATTCACGCCGTAGGCCGCCGCGGCCACCAGCACGGCCAGCTGGCCGCGCGTGCTGGCATTCGAGATGCTCAGCCCCTCGGCGCCCACCGCAACCACCACGCCCACAAAGCCGATCGCCACGCCCAGCAGCCGCATCCCGGTCAGGTGCTCCTCGCGCGTCCAGAGGTACGCCAGCAGCAGGGTGAACAGCGGCGTGGTGGCGTTCAGGATGGCGGCCATGCCGCTGGGGATCGACTGCTCGCCCCAGGTGATCAGCACGTACGGCAGCACCAGCCCCACCAGCCCGGTGAAGAGGAAGTGGCCCCACATGCGCGGCGCGGCCGGCAGGCGCAGCCCGCGCGCGTACAGGATGGCCAGCAGCACCAGCGCAGCTATGCCCACGCGCAGCGCCACCAGCACCTCGGGCGGCATCTCGCGCACGCCGATCTTGATGAACAGAAACGAAGCGCCCCACACCGCGCCAAGCAGCAGCAGCGCGCCCAAATTACGAGTTTGCATGGTATTCCTTGCCACTGGAAGCTAGCCAATCGCGAAGCTGGTGAGCGCGTAGAGCCACGCGCGCTGGCCCACCGGCCCGGCGCCGCCGAGGCGCATATGCCGCAGCGAGCGCGCCGGGCTGAAGCCGTAGCGCATAAGCAGCCGCGCGACATCGGGGTTGCTGCCGGGCGCGAGTACCGTCGGGGCGCTGTGGTACTCCAGCCGCAGCGCCGCACCCAGCAGCGCCTCGGCCACGGCGGGCGTACGCGCGGCCCACGGCCCGATCAGCGCGTCCTGCGCGAACAGGTAGCCCGCGATGCCGCCGCCGTCGCGGGCCACAAACGCGCGCTCGGGCGCCTCGGCGCGCAGCAGCTCGAACACTGCCGCGCGGCCAGCCCCGAAGATCGGCTCGTCGAACTCCGCCACCGCCGCAAGGTCGGCCGGGGCGAGCGCGTGCACCTGCGCCGGCTCGGGCGGGCGGCGCGCGCAGTCGTCCTGCACGAACACGACGGTCTTCTCGTCGTCGGTGAAGCCCAGCTGCTCGTAGAGCGGCGCGCCGGACGCGCTGGCGTCGAGCAGCACCACCGGGCCGCCGCGCTCGGCCAGCCAGCCCAGCAGGTGCGCCATGATCGCGCGGGCCACGCCACGCCGGCGGTAGGCCGGGGCCACGCCCACCAGCCCGACATAGGCGACCGGGCCGTAGTGCATCACTCCGCCGACGCCGGCCGGCGCGCCATCGAGCCAGGCCAGCACCCAGCCGTCGGGCTGGAGCGCGAGGTAGCTGGCGAGGCGCTTGCGCCGGCTGGGGCCGCCATAGGCCGCTACCAGCAGCTCGTCGGCCAGCCCCAGCTCGGCCACGGTCAGCGCGCCGATCGCGCCCGTCATAGCGACATCACGCGCGTATTCACGAAGTATGGGAAATCGAAGGTGGTGAGCTGGCCGGCGCGCATGCCGGGGATGGGCAGCAGCCGCGCCGTCAGCGGCTTGCGCAGCGCGCTCGCCAGCGTCGCCACTTCCAGCAGCACCCCGGCGATCTGCTCGGGCGCGGTGTCGCCGGGCAGCGGGATGGTGTCGAGGCCGGTGCCGCACACCGCGCTGAAGGCCAGCAGGTCGCGCACGCCGTAGCGGCCCTCGGCGTTGCGCGCGGCCAGGGTCGCATCCTCGAGCACTGGCAGCATCACGCCGCTGAAGCCCAGCCGGGTGACGCGCGCGTCGCGGATGGCGGCGGTGAGCGCCCGCACGCCCGCCAGCGTGCCCCAGCCGCCAAATGGCGCGCCCGCCAGCGCCTCGACTGCAGCGCCCACACTGCGGGCCGGGTCGGGGTGCGGCGCGAGCGACCAGTCGCAGCCGGCGAAGCCCACGCCGGTATCGGCGGCAAGCCCGCTCAGTGCGGCGGAGATCCGGGCGTCGTGCTGCTCGATCAGGCTGGTGAGGTGCGCCAAAGCCGCGAGCCGAGAGCCAGGGGCCGCCTGGCTAGCGCGAGCCTGGTGCTCGGCCGCCTCGACCGCCAGCGCGGCGGCCTCGGGGCCAACGGCGATCCAGGGCGTTCCGCCGTCGTGGTAGGCCGCCGGGAAGAACGGCGAGCCCGGCGCGACGCAGGCCGCGGCGGCGAAGCGCAGGTTGCCGAAGCCCAGCTCGGTGCCGGCGCCGATCGCGGCCATGGCCGCCGCAGCCGCGCGGATCGTCTCGGGCAGAACCGTGCCGTCGACGGTGGCGATCTGCGCCGAGGCGAACAGCCGCTCGGTGGCGCGGATGGCCTCGGGCAGCGCCGCCAGGCGCTCGGCGTCGACCACGCCGATCGACACGTAGTCGAAGCCGGCGGCCAGTGCCTGCTCCTCGGCGGCCTGCGCGATCGTCGCGAAATCGCCGCAGCGGTTCGCGCCGGTTGCGGCGAGCGCCAGGCGCAGCGTCTGAACCGTGTAGCCGGCGGCGGCAAGCGCAGCGCGCGCGGCCTGGGCCGCCCGCCCCACGCGCTCGAGGTCGGCCTCGCGCGCCCCGGCCGTGATTGTGCGAATTTCCATATTACTCCAAGCGCTGCTCAATCACCATCTGCGTGAGCGTCGCCAGCGCAACCTGGCGGCCGCGATCGTCGTGCGCGGCCACCTGCCAGACGTGGGTGCGCTGGCCGATGTGCACGGCAGTGGCCTCGGCCACAAGCGTGCCCGTGCGCAGGCTGCGCAAAAAATTGACCTTGAACTCAACCGTGGTGAAAGCGCTGCCGCTGGGCACATTCAGGGCCGAGCCAAGGCCGGCGAGCGTGTCGAGCAGCGTCATCACCGCGCCGCCGTGGATGTAGCCGAAGGGCTGGCTCAGATCGGGACGCATGGGCATCCGGCCGGCGACGCGGCTCGGCTCGGCATGCGTGATCGTGATGCCGAGCAGCTCGGCTAGGGTGCCTTTGGTCACCTGGTTGAGCGCGTCGGCATAGTTTTCGGTCATAGACGCTTCCTTCGTGCGGCAGAATACCGGGCGGCTACCCCGCGACAGCCGCCTCGGGCGCGCGCGCAGCCGGGGCGCGGCCGATCCGCAGCGCCAGCCCGGCGGCGGTGACGGCCAGGATTCCGGCCACCAAAAACGCGGTGCCGTAGTGGCCGAACTGATCGTGGGCCACGCCGCCGAGCCAGGCGGCCAGCGCCGCGCCGATCTGGTGTGCGCAGAAGATCCAGCCGAACACCGTGCCGACATGGCGGCGGCCGAAGGTATCGGCCACCAGCGCGGTGGTTGGCGGCACCGTGGCGATATAGTCGAGCCCGAACATCACCGCGAACACCGTGAGGCCGGCGTAGCTGGTGACAAACGGCAGCAGCAGCAGCGAGAGCCCGCGGAAGCCATAGTACCACGCCAGCAGCTTGCGCGGATCAAAGCGGTCGGTCAGCCAGCCCGAGACAATCGTGCCAACGAAGTTCATCGCGCCCATGATCGCCAGCAGCCCGGCGGCAATATTCGGCGAGATGCCGTGGTCGCCGACGTGCGGGATGAAGTGCGTGCCGATCAGGCCGTTCGAGGTAGCGCCGCAGATGAAAAAGGTGATCGTCAGCAGCCAGAACGCCGGAGTCGCGACCGCGCGGCGCAGCACGCCCACGTCGCCGGCCGCGCTGGCCACGGCCGGCGCCTCGCCCGCGGCGCCATACGGCCGCAGGCCCATGTCGGCCGGGGCGTTGCGCATCAGCAGCAGCACCGGCAGCAGCAGCAGGCCGGCCACGGCCGCCAGCATCAGCACGCTGCTGCGCCAGCCAAACGCGCCGACGTACCACACCAGCAGCGGGTAGAAGATCAGCTGGCCGGCCGAGGTCGAGGCGCCGAAGATCCCAGTGATCAGGCCGCGCCGGGTCGCAAACCAGCGGTTGGCCACGGCCGCGCCCAGCACCAGCGCCACGACGCCGGTGCCCACGCCGCTGAGCGCGCCCCAGAACAGGTCGAGCTGCCACAGCGCGCTCATCCAGGCGCTGGCGAGCATGCTCGCGCCCATGATCGCCAGGCCGGCGAACATCACCCAGCGCGGCCCGATCCGGTCGATCAGCCAGCCGCTCAGCGGCGCCGTCAGGCCATAGCACAGCAGGCCGATCGACACCGCGAACGAGATCGCGCCGCGGCTCCAGTGCATGCCCTGCTCGAGCGGCACCACCATCACGCCCGGCGCCGAGCGCACGCCCGCCGAGATGATCAGGGTCAGGGCGGTGATCGCCACCACCACCCAGCCGTAGTGCAGGCGCGCGCCTGGTAGCTTGTACACGCTAATACTCCTACTCTTTTATGGACTCACGCAGTTGCGCTGTTCGGCTTCCCAAAGCCGTACATGGTGCCTGCGGCAGCACGGTAGTTTTTGATCATCGTGTCCAGTTTTTCGCGCTGCGCGTGGAAAATGGACACGTCCAATCTGCCGAAGGCGGCTGCGCCACACGCGGCGCCCGGCTACATGCCCAGCCAGCGCAGCGCCCAGAAGGTAGCCATGCCCGCCAGCAGCGTCAGCAGCACATTGCCGCCGCGCCAGGCCACCAGCGCGCCGGCGACGCCGGCGGGCAGCGCCGGGCCGAGCGCCAGCACCCGCGCGCCGTCGCGCGATTGCAGCAGCAGCGGCGGCAGCGCCAGCGCGGTGAACACCGCCACCGGGACGTAGCCCAGCCAGCGCCGCAGCCACGGCGCCATATCGCCGCGCAGCGCCAGCATGGTCGCAACGCGCGTCAGGTATGTGGCCAGCGCCATGCCGATCAGCGTCAGCCAGATCGCCGTTTGGCTCAGGTGTGTCATGGGTTACTCCAGCGCCAAGGCGGTGCGCAGGTGGTCGAGCGAGGTATTACCGCCCGAGCAGATCAGCCCAACCGTGTGGCCGCGCAGCTCGTCGCGCAGGCGGTATGCGGCCGCGAGCGGCGCGGCGCCCGCGCCCTCGGCGAGGGTATGGGCGCGCTCGATCATCCACACCATAGCGCGGCGGATCTCGTCGTCGGCCACCAGCACGAACGCGTCGAGCTCGCGCTGCAAGATCGCCTGCGGCAGCGCAAAGCTGCTGGCGGTAGCCAGCCCCTCGGCAAACGTCTGGTCGGGCGCGGTGGCAGGCCCGCGGCGCTGCCAGGCAAGGTAGGCGGCCGGCGCCGCCTCGGCCTGCACGCCGATCACCCGGATGCCGCGATCGATCGCGTGGGCCGCAATGCAGGTGCCGGCCGCGCCGCTGCCGCCGCCGATCGGCACAATGATTGTGTCGATACCGGGCTGATCTTCGAGCATTTCGAGCGCCTCGGTGGCCACGCCGGCGATCAGCAGCGGCTCGTCGCCGGAGTGGATGTAGCGGTAGCCGTGCTCGCGCGCCAGCGCCTCGCAGTGCAGGCGCGCCTCGTCGAAGCTCGCGCCGTGAAAGATCACCTCGGCGCCCATGCCCCGCATGGCCGCCACCTTGCCCGGGTTGGCGCGCTCGGGCACGACGATCCGCGCCGCCACGCCGAACAGCCGCGCCGCAAAGGCCACCGACTGGCCGTGGTTGCCGGTGGAGGCGGCGATCACCCCGCGCCGGCGCTCGTCGTCGCTGAGCTGCGACACCAGGTTGACGCCGCCGCGCACCTTGAAGGCCCCGACAGGCTGGTAGTTTTCGTGCTTCACAAACACCCGCGCGCCGATCAGCTCGTCGAGGGCCGGGTAGGTGTGCAGCGGCGTGCGCGGCAGGTACGGGCGTATCTGGCGCTGCGCCAGCAGCACATCGCGAAACAAAGGGATCTGCATGGGATGCTCCTTCACGCCTATGCGATGGTTGGGCTTTTCGCAAGGCTCGCACGGCGCACGAAACTACCCGCCCCGGCGCCAGCGCGGGCTGAGCAGCGCGCCGAGACCGCTGGCGAGAATGCCGGCCAGCAGCAGGTACCAGCTGCCCGGCAGCAGCATAGCGCCCGCCACCGCCAGCAGGGCGGCCAGCGCGGCCACCGCGCCGCTCACCCGGTCGCGCAGCAGCGGTACCAGCAGGCCAATAAATGTCAGCGGGAACACCAGATCCAGCCCGTAGGCCGCCGGGTCGGGGATCTGCGCGCCTAGCAGGATGCCGGCAAGCGTGCTCGACTGCCAGATCACATACAGGCTGATATTCGAGCCGAACTGGTAGGCCATGCTGCCGCCGCCTTCCAGAAAGCGGCGCATGCCAATGGCGTAGCTTTCGTCGGTGAGCTGAAACGCCAGCGCGGCCTTGGCCGCCGGCCGCGCGCCGCGCACATATGGCGCCAGCGAGGCCGCCAGCAGCGCGTGGCGCGCGTTGATGATCAGCGTGGTGACGACGATCGCCAGCGGCGCGGCCCCGGCCGCGAACAGGCCGGCGGCGGTAAACTGCGACGCGCCGGCAAACACGATCAGCGACATCGCCAGCGTCTGCGCGGGCGTGAGCCCGGCCGCCAGCGCGCTCACGGCATAGATCGCGCCAAAGGGCGCCGCCCCCAGCCACAGCGGCATGGTCGCAAGAAAGCCGGCGCGAAATGTGTCGGCGCGGCCGTGCGCCTCGGGCGGGTGCGGCTGAGCCTGGACTCCAAGCGGCTCGCTGGTCATGGGCGGTTCCTGTGCATACCGGGCGTACGCGCTCGCCTCGGCGCGGGGCTTTGGGTTCAGCAAAGTGGCCGCCCCACGCCCCTGGCGCGTAGTTCCGGTAGATATACGGCGCGGTGCTCGCGTCGTGGGCTGGCTCAGACTGCGGCAGCGCGATTTTCCGCGCCCCGCGCAGAAAACTCATACAATAGGGCGCTCTGCCGAAGGAAAAAACGCCGGCCGTGCAGCTTGTATAGATAAAAGAAACTCTGCGACGCACGGATACGTCCAGAGTGATAACGTACCGGATGAACAATTGTTCAGCGAGTATAGCACGTACAAGGTGGTTCATACAGTGACAATCGCCCGGTTCAAGGCGGGCCAATTTCATGCCAACTCCGGACGACTTACACTTTGGTGGGGGTTTGGGGGTGGCTTCGCCGCCCCCAAATTTCTTAGAGCCTGTTTGAAAAGAGGGTGCGCGAGGGGCTATGCCCCTCGCACTTCCCTTCTGGCGGGTGGCGGCCACGAATTTCAAACAACTTCTTATTGTGTTGCACTACGTGGCAAGCCACGTAGTGCAACACAATCGATACGTGATCAAGCGAAAGGCGTATAAGCAATCGGCCGGATTTGGTACCAAGCAACACGGGAGGGAGCACATGCCGATCGACACAGTCTTCTTCGACGTTGGCGAGACGCTGGTGGACGAGACGCGCCTGTGGGCCGGCTGGGCCGAATGGCTGAACGTGCCGCAGCTGACGCTTTTCGGCGTGCTGGGCGGGGTGATCGCGCGCGGCCAGCATCACCGCGCGGTGTTCGAGATTGTGCGGCCGGGCATCGACATAGCCGCCGAGGAGGCCGCGCGCGCCGCCGCCGGGCAGGCGCCGGTGTTCGATCGGCGCGATTTCTACCCCGACGCGCTGCCGTGCCTGGCTGCGCTGCGCCAGCGCGGCTACCGCATTGGGCTGGCCGGCAACAACCCGGCCAGCGCCGAGCGGGCGCTGCGCGCCATGAACCTGCCAGTTGATTGTATCGCGTCATCGGCCAGCTGGGGCGTCGAGAAGCCCGCGCCCGAGTTCTTCGCGCGCGTGGCTGGGCTGGCCGGCGTGCCGCCGCAGCGCATCGCCTACGTCGGCGACCGCGCCGACAACGACGTGGCTCCGGCGGCGGCGGCCGGGATGCTGGCGGTTTTTCTGCGGCGCGGGCCGTGGGCCATGCTCCAGGCCGGGCTGCCCGAGGCGGCGCGCGCGCACATCCGGCTCGAGACGCTGGCCGAGCTGCCGGGCGCGCTCGAACGGCTCACCGGCTGGTAGAGGAAATGGCCCGAGGCATCACATCACGCCACGCCTTCAGCCTGCGGCCACCGGCACCGCGCGCATGATCAGCAGGCCGTCGCGGCGCTCGACCAGCATGGCGAAGTCGAAGCGATCAAGCTCGCTGGCATACTCAAGGTCGATCGCCGGAAACTCGGGGCGCGCCGGGTCGGCGAAGATCAGGCCCGGCACCGAGTCGTGCACGCGCTGCAGGTATGGCGCCGGGTCGGGCCGCTCGCCGCGCAGCAGCGCGCCCTGGTAGTCGGCACAGGCGGCATCTTCGTCGCCGTCGCGATCGGGATAGATGCCAGTCACGACATACGTGACGCCGGCGGGGGCGTGCTGGCGCAGAAAGCGCACCGTGGCGTCGGCCACCACAAAGCTGCTGGCCAGCAGCAGGCTGGCCTGGCGGCTGCGCACCACGCCCTGCGTGCCAGCGCTGGTGCGCTGGATAAAGCGCGCGCCGGCAAAATCGCGCCCCAGCAGGTCGCCGGGCGAGTTGCTGAAATCAAAGCCCTCGACCGGCAGGCCGTCGACTTCGCCCATCACGAAGCTGCCGGGGAAGCGCTCGCGTAGCGCCAGCGCCTCGGCCACCGTGCCGACCAGTACGATCTCGCCGGCGCCGGCGGCGAAGGCGAACGCGGCGGTGGTGAACGCCCGCAGCACGTCGATCACCACCACAGCACCGGTGGCGTCGCCGCATGTTTCGTTGGTGGCGCGCGCAATCTGCACAGGATTCTCGCTTTCTACATTTGCTCAACGGGCAGCCAGCGGCACGAACACGCGCGGCGTGCCGGCGCACGGGCCGGCGAAGCGCGCGAACACGGGCCCGGTGTTGCCGTCGGCGTCGGCGCCACGCACGAACAGCATATGCCGCACGCCCGGCTGGGCGCACAGCTGCACCTGGGCCACAACCTGCTCGACCGGGGAGTCGAACGCGCCGTCGAGCGGCGCCATGGCTACCGGCGTGCCGCCGGCCCACGGCGGGGTATCGATATACAGCTCGGCGCTGGCGATCGGCCGGTCGCCGTTCAGCGTGTCGTCGATCGTCGCGCTGACGGTGGCGGGCCAGCCGATCTGTGGCCGCAGCTCGGCGCCATCCGGGCGCGCGTCGGGGCCGCGCGCCTCGCGGTAGGGCGCGCGCGCGATCCGGGTGGTGTAGATCATCATCGGGCGCAGAAACGGCCAGTAGTAGCCGTCCACCTCGGCGTAGGGCGGCATGAAGTCGCCGATCTCCCAGATCGATGCGGCCACGCCAAAGGTTCCGTAGGCCCAATCCGCCGCCGTTCCTGCGGTGATGCCATAGCACGGGCCGGTCTGGCACGCTGGCCAGCCGGGCGTCCACTGCGCGACGCGCCCCCACACTGCCGTGAGGTCGGCGAGGTTTGGCGATGGCGTGGACGTCCAGTCGTAGGGGATCAGCAGCCAGGATGTGCCGCTGTGCAGGCTGACGAAGATGCCCGTAGCGGTATCGGGCGCCGGGTCGGCGTCGCCCGGCCCACGCTGGTCGATCAGCAGCGAGCTTGCCAGCGCGGTGTAGCCCTGCACCTCGGGCTCGGAGGCGGCGCCGCGCGCCAGTGCACCGGGGTAGGTCTGGCCGCAGGGCGCGCTATCCCAGCCGCCGTTCGGGCTGCGCCAGTGGAAGCTGTGGTTGCGGTTGAGATCGACGCCCGACTGGGTGTACGCCGTGGGCGGCCAGGCGCACGCGCTCCACGGCGCGCTATCGGCGACGTTCAGGTTTTTGCGCTGCCAGTATGGCGCGTCGCCGCCCATCTCGGTCAGGCGGCGGCCGTCGGGGTTGCCGAGCGGGATCACCCAGATGTCGAGGTCGTCGGTCATCCAGGTGGCGTCGGCGTCGCTGCCGTAGTTGTCGAGCAGCCAGTGAATATAGCGCAGCGCGATCTCGGTGGTGTGCAGCTCGCGCGAGTGGTGCGCCGCAACCCAGAACGCCACCGGCTTCGGCCCGGCGATGCTGCGATTAGTGATATGGACGGCCAGCAGGTCGTCGCCGGCGAGCGACTGGCCTGAGGGCAGCGGGCAGCCGCCCTGCTGCTTACACCAGCTGTCGCCGGCGTCGACAAGCTCGGCGATGGCGGGGTGGCTGGCCACGGCGGCGCGCAGGTTGGCGTACAGCTCGTCGACGGTGAGGTAGCCGCCGTCGAAGGCCTGGGCCGCCGGGCGCGCTTCGTCATCGGTGCGCGCCTGGTCGATCTCGGCGCGCAGGCCGGCGGCGCGCAGCCTGCCAAGCGTGCTCGTGTCGCCGTAGGCCAGCAGGTAGCCGGCCGGCTGCACCGCGTGGTCGGGCGTGGCGAGCGTGGCCAGCAGCCGGTCGCGCTCGGCGGCGCCGTGGTAGTACACGCGCAGCACCAGCCGCTGGCCGCCGGCGCCGGCGGCCAGCGGCGGCCGGGCCAGCGGCGCGGCCAGCGCCAGCAGCAGCACCAGCAGCAAGCATGTGGCGAATCTAGGTAAGCGCATCGACGAAGTCTTTAGCCTCTTTGAGGCCCGCGCCGGTCAGGGCGCGGTAGCGCTTGATCGCCTCGAGCTTGTTGCCGGCCGCCGCGAGCGCGCGCACCTCGTCCATGCCGCCGCCTGCGGCCAGGCGCGCCGGCGCGTCGGCGGGGGCGGGCCGACCGGACGCCAGCGCATCGACATAATCTTTGGCATGCTTCAGGCCCGCGCCGGTCAGGGCGCGGTAGCGCTTGATCGCCTCGAGCTTGTTGCCGGCCGCCGCGAGCGCCACCACGGCCGCGCGCTCGTCGTCGGAAAGCGCGGGCGGTGCCGGCGGCATATCGAGCCGCAGCACGCCGGTGGAATCGCGCGAGCCGCGCCAGCCGCGCCGCAGCACGATCGCCACAAGCGCGAGCAGCAGCACGGCCGCGCCGAGCAGCAGCAGAGTGTTGGAGTCCATCTGCCCTCCGTCTCGCTTCACAGCTACGCCTATCGTACCACAGCCGCCTCAGCGCTGGAAGGGCTTCGTAATACCAACTCCGTTTGATTACTTGTGTTTTCTTGTGCGGCGCCCGGCAAAGCCGGGCCGCTAAGAAAAAAATTTCGGGGGCGGCGAAGCCGCCCCGGACCCCACCAAAGTGTCAGTAATCAAGCGGAATTTGGTATCGGGGGAAGCGGAAACATATCTGGCGTTGTGGTGCGGTCGCCGCGGCGACCGCACCAACGCCCCTTCCCGCGGGAGAGGAAGGAAAGGAGTGAGGGCTGACGTTGGCGTCGCCCTTCCGCAAGCTTTGAGGCTCAGCGGCGACGCCAGGTAAAAGATTGCGCGGCGCCGGGCTACCCCAGCGGGCGAATAGTCACCAGGTTGCTGTGGAAGGTGCTCTGGCCAGCAAGGTCGCCCAGCGCGTCGGAGGTCGTCCAGTTCACATTGCGCCGGCCGGGCGAGCGGCTGGCCCACTGCCCCTTCGGCGCCACCGCCACGCCCGGCGGCACGTCGTCGGTGAGCACCGCGCGCAGCTCGCAATCGCCGCGCTCGCTGGCGACGCACACCGTCGCGCCGTCGGCAATGCCGCGCGCGGCCGCGTCGGCCGGGTTGAGCTCGACGAACGGCACGCCCTCTTTGGCCATCAGGCTGGGCTGGTTGGCGAAGCTGCTCGAGACAAAGTGGTGCGAGGCGCCCGAGATCAGGATCAAAGCCGATTGCTCTTTTGAAGCTCTCTCGTCCTCGGGTTTTGATCGTTGGCCGTTCGCAAACTCGGCGGGCGGCGTGTACTCCGGCAGCGGGTCGAGCCCCTCGGCTGCCAGCGCATCGCAGCGCAGCTCGACCTTGCCGGAAGGCGTGGGGAAGCGCCCGTCGGCGAATGGCACTTCCTCGCCGGGGGCGAAGCTCAGCGGCACGGTGCCTTCGGCCTGCAGCCGCTCGAGGGTGATGCCGGACAGGAGCGGGTTGTGCGCGCGCGTCGCGTCGAGCACGCCGCGAATGGCGTCTTCGGCGCTCTCGTGCAGCCACGGCTCGCGGTAGCCCATGGCGGCGGCCAGCAGCCGCGCCACGTCCCAGTTGCTCTTCGCCTCGCCCAGCGGCGCGATCGCCGGCTGGTTGTACTGCAGATTGCGGTGGCCGTAGGCCTTGTGCAGGTCGGCGTGCTCGAGCTGGGTGGTGGCCGGCAGCACAATATCGGCATACTCGGCGGTGTCGGTCATGAACTGCTCGTGCACCACGGTGAACAGGTCGTCGCGCAGCAGCCCGCGCGCGATCAGGCCGGCGTTCGGCGCCGAGGCGACCGGGTTGGCCGCGAACACAAACAGCGACTGGATCGGCGGGCCGGAGGCCTCGCCGGCCAGCGCAGCGCCGAGCCGGTTCATATTGATCGAGCGCGGCGTGGGCGGGCACTCGCCGGCATGGCCCAGCGCCTCGGCGTCCCAGCGCACATAGCCGCTGGTGCTGTAGCTCAGGCCGCCGCCGCGCGCGCCCAGGTGGCCGGCCACCGCCGGCAGGCACGCAATCGCGCGGATCGTCTGGCCGCCGTTGCCGTGGCGCTGCACGCCGTCGGCGGTCTTCAGCAGCGCCGGGCGGGCGGTGGCATAGCGCCGCGCCAGCGCCACAATCGCCTCGGCGGGCACGCCGGTGATGTCTGCGACGCGCTCGGGCGGGTACTCGGCGGCGCGCTCGCGCAGCTCGCGCCAGCCCACGCTGTGGGCTTCGAGCCAGGCCTCGGCGTGGAGCTTCTCGGCGAAGATCACATGCAGCAGCCCGAGCGCCAGCGCGCCGTCGGTGGCGGGGCGCGGGCGAATGTGCTCGTCGGCGCTGCGCGCGGTGAGCGTGCGGCGCGGGTCGATCACCACCACGTGCGCGCCGCGCTTCTGGGCCTGGCGCAGCAGCGGCATGAAATGCGGGCCGGTGCTGGCGGGGTTGTGGCCCCAGATCAGCACAAGCTCGCTGTGCAGCACGTCGCGCGGGTCGGGCGCCCAGCGCGCGCCCAGCGTAGCCTCGACCGCGCGCTCGGCCGCCGCGCCGCAGATCGCGCGGTCGAGGCCGCTCGCACCCATGCGGTTCCACAGCCGCGCGTTCACGATCCCAAGCTGCAGCAGGCCGAGCGTGCCGCTGTACGAGTACGGCAGGATCGCGGCCGCGCCATGCTCGGCGATGATCGCCTTCCAGCGCGCGGCGATCTCGCCGATCGCCTCGTCCCAGCCGATCCGCTCCCAGCGGCCGGCGCCGCCGGGGCCTTTCGGGCCGACGCGCCGCAGCGGGAACAGCAGCCGGTCGGGCGCGTAGACGCGCTCGAGGTACGGGCGCACCTTGGCGCACAGCCAGCCCTGGGTGATCGGGTGGTCGCGCTCGGCGTAGAAGCGCACCGCCGTGCCATCACGCACCTCGGCGACGGTCGCGCAGGTATCGGGGCAGTCGTGCGGGCAGGCGCCGCGCACCAGCCGGGTATCATGGGAAGCAGCCATCACAGTCTCCGTGGTATGGTGCGGAAGTGGCCTGTAGCATACCACAGAATGCAACTGTGCAGGCGAGGGCTGCGGCTGCGCCGAGCGGGCCTACTCGGCGCGCCACGCGCGCGCGCGCCACTCCAGCGGCCGCCAGCGCCAGGCCGTAGCGCGCGCGCGCCACAGCTGTGCCGCCAGCAGCGCGACGACTGGCGCGTACACCAGCGCGTCGGACCAGCCGCTGGCGCCCCAGTGCAGGTACACCAGCGGGGCGGTGGCGCTGAACACGAACACCAGCCGGGCGGCATGGCGCCAGCTCAGCAGCGCGGCCAGCGCCAGCGGCCAGGTGACATACCACACCCTGAACACCGGCGCAACCAGCAGCAGAAACACCAGCAGCCAGCAGCTGCTCGCCACGTAGCGCTCGAGCGTAGGCCGCCGCGCGATCGCGAACAGCGCCACCAGCCAGCCCAGCCCGAACAGCAGCTTGCTGATCGTCCCCAGGCCGGCCTCGAGCGCCTGGCGCAGCGCCGGGTCGTGGGCGCTGCCCAGGCCCAGCCGGCCGGCGGCGTGGCGGCCAGCCGCAATCGCCAGCGCGCCGATCGTATTCTCGGCCCTCATCGCCGTCTGGGTGCTGATCGGCGCCGCGATGGCCTGAGCCACCTGGCCGTAGGGCAGGTGCAGCAGCAGCACCGTGGCGGCCACCAGCGCGGCGGCCTCGCCGGCCAGCCGCAGCCGCGCCGGCCACGTCGGCGCGCGGCATAGCAGCATGAAGCCATACAGCGGCAGCAGCGCCAGCGCGATCCACTTCACCATGCCGGCGCACACCAGCGCCACCAGCGCCCAGCGCCAGCGCCCGCGCCACGCCAGCAGCACCGACAGCAGCACAAAGCTGAGCATCAGGATGTCGTTGTGCGCGCTGCCGACAAACTCGATCAGCGCCACCGGGTTCCAGGCGTACAGCAGCGTGCCCCAGGTTTGCTGCGCCGGCTGCCACTCGCCAAGCAGGCGCCAGATCAGCCAGGCATTCGCCAGGTGCAGCCCAAGCATCAGCAGCTTGTAGCCCAGCATGTACTGCCACAGCGCGCCGCCGGCGGCCTCGGCCAGCAGCGTGATCGCCTGCGACACCAGCGTCCACGCCGGGCCGTACACCGAGGGCGTGTCTCTCCACGACACCAGATACTGGAAGAATGGGTCGCCCGGGTAGGCGCTGGGCGGCGTCAGCTCGGGGTTGGCGCCGTGGATGGCCGCGATGCGCCCGTACACAATGTAGGAGTACACATCGCGCGAGAAAATGTAGGGCAGCAGCAGCAGCGGCAGGCTGCACAGCAGCACAACCGCGCCGATCACCCACGCGTCGGCGGGGCGCGGCGGGCGGCGGCGCGCCGCCTCGATCGCGCGCCACGCGACGGCGAACAGAAATGCCAGCACCAGCAGCAGCTCGGCGCGGTACAGCCACATTGGCGCAACGCCCAGCCACTGGTTGATCAGCAGAACGGGGTTGAGCCGGCTGGCCAGCTCCAGGTAGCCGGCCGGGTCCAGCGCCAGCAGGCCGGGCACCTTCTGCGGGGTTGGCGCGTGGCGCAGCGCGAACAGCGCCAGAAAGCCGGCAAACAGCAGCAGGCCGTAGCGCAGGAGGTTCGGCTGTCGGGCCGGCATGGCTCCTCGATCGTGCGCTTTCAGCGCAGGGATGCGGGAAGTGACCCGGGGCGCGCGTGTGTCGTGGGTAGGCACTACGTGCTGCCTTGGGCCCGGCCGCGCCGCCCCAGCTGCACCGCCAGCACCGCGCCGGCCAGCGCGGCCACAAACGCCAGGTACATCACAAAGCGCGGCAGCGCGAACAGATCGGGCAAGGCAAACGCCCCGTTCGAGGCCGAGTCCCACACGTTCATCAGGAACGCGCCGCACGAGAGCACGACGGTGGCGAGCGCCAGGCGCCACTCGGCCGCTACCGCCACCAGCGCGATCAGCGTCAGCAAGTACCACGAGAAGCCCAGCCGCGTCAGGAACAGTGAGAACAGCAGCGCGAGCAGCGCCCAGCGCCGGGCTAGCTCGTGCGGTCCGGCGTCGCGCCGGTAGCCCAGCCACACCATTGCCACGCCAAATCCGGCCTGGGTGAGCAGCCGCAGCACGGCGGGGTTGCTCGATCCGCCGCTGCTGAGCAGCCGCAGCTGGCCGCCGAGCATGCCCGGGCCGGCCCAGAACGGCGCGTACAGCGCCAGCGTCAGGCCGGCCAGCAGCGCCACGCCCAGCGCCAGCTCGCGCCAGCGCCGCATACGCAGATCGCGCAGCAGGTACACCACCACCAGCGGCAGCGTAATCAGCTTCACCCAGGCCGAGACGCCCAGCGCCAGCAGGCCCAGCCGGCGCCGGCCATACGCCAGCCCCAGCAGCCCCAGCAGCAGAAACAGCACCATGATCGTGTCGACCTTGCTCTGGCCGTACGAGATCACGATCGGGTTCCAGCCGTATAGCACCACCCCGGCGTGCAGGCGGCGCGGCTGGAGCTTGCGCAGGATCAGCGCCACCAGCCCGATGTTCGCGCCGTTCGCCAGCAGAAACGCCGAGCGGTACAGCAGCAGGTTCGTGGTCGGCGCGTCGCCGCCGAGCCGCGCCAGCCCGATGTTCAGCAGCGCCCACGCCGGGAACTTGTTGTCGCCGGCGAAGCCGGTGTACTGCGGGCTTGCGAACTGGTAGATCGGGTCGGCCGGGAAGTTGTTCGGCGGCACGGTGTACGGGTTGTCGCCATACACCGCGGCGACCCGGCCCGATAAAATGTAGTTGTAGATATCGCGGTCGATATTCGGCAGCGCGCAGGCGGCCACCAGGCACAGCAGCAGCGCGCCGCCGATCGCTATGGCCAGGCTCAGCCGCCCGCCGCGGCCCTGCCAGCACAGCAGCACCGCCAGGCCATACAGCGCGAAGCGCGCGGCGCTGACGGCCAGCAGCGCCGCCGCCAGGCTGCCGCTGCTGCGCGGCACCGGCAGCCCCAGCGCCAGCACAAACGCCCACAGCTGCTGCCTGGGCATCAGCGCCGCGCTGGGGTCGGCCATGCGCCCAGGCGACTGCGGCAGAATAAAAGCGAAGAACAGGCTAGTGGCCAGCAGCGCCAGCGCCAGCAGCGCCAGCGCCAGCCCAAGCTGGCGCCCACGCAGGCGCATCACCCCTACGTCCATCAATGCCATCATTGCCACCACTCCCTAATCCTCGTACTGCCGCGCCAGCTCAAGCGCCTTGTAGGGGTTCGGCGAAAGGCGCAGCTTCAGCACCATCAGCGCGGCCTCGCGCACGATGCCCCCCGACATCTTCGACTCGCCCGCCACCCGGTCGGGGAACACGATCGGGATCTCGTGCAGCCGGAAGCCGGCCTGGTGGCAGCGGAAGTTCAGCTCGACCTGAAATGCGTAGCCGTTCGAGCCCACCGTCGCCAGATCGAGCTGGCGCAGCACGCTGGCGCGAAAGCACTTGAACCCGCCGGTCATGTCGCGCACCGGCACGCCCAGCACGCTGCGCGCGTACAGGCTGCCGCCTTTGCTGATCAGCTTGCGCACAAACGACCAGTTTTCTACGCGCCCGCCCGGCACGTTGCGCGACCCGAGCGCCACGTCGGCCGCGCGCTCGGCCACGGCCAGCAGCACCGGCAGGTAGCGCGGCTGGTGCGAGAAATCGGCGTCCATCTCGCACAGAAAGCGGTAGCCCTGGCGCAGGCCCTCGCGAAAGCCGGCGACATACGCGCTGCCCAGGCCAAGCTTGCCGCTGCGCCGCAGCAGCTGCACGCGCGGGTTGGTGGCGGCCACAGCGGCCACCAGGTCGCCGGTGCCGTCGGGCGAGCCGTCGTCCACCACCAGTACGTCGAAGTCTGGCCCCTGGGCCAGGATCTGGGCGATCAGCGCGCCGATGTTCGCGGCCTCGTTGTACGTCGGCACTACCACCAGGCAGTAGCGCGGCGTCGCGCCTTCCGGCGCCACCGCGCCGCCGGCTCGCGCGTCATTCGCATCACGATGCGACATAGTAGTAACTCCTTCTCTTCTCTCTCTCTGTGCTGGCCATGCGCCACAAACACGGCGCGAGCGTCGCGCGGTGGGCGGTTGGGGAACGAGACAGGCAGCTGATGGAAATAAGGTGGGGCGTCTGCCGTGAGGCGGCATTGGTAGCTACGCGTATCGGCCGAGGATAGCGTGGAGCCTGGTCAGCATTGGTTTGCGCCATTATTAAGGAAACATGTCACGGTTGGATGAAGCTCTGTTGGCGCGCTAGATGAAAAAAAGTGCAGAAAGATGTCATCATTCGCCTTTCTCGCTCTGCTACGCGCCAAAGCCGGCGCCTATAGCCGGAAATATCGCGCTGGGCAAGGTAAGCCCGTTTCATGGCACACCAAATGCTGCCACTCGCATCACTCACCCTCCGTCACGCGCCGCAGCCGCGCGACTCTCCTGATCTAGTGGAACAACATTATGTACGTTCTTGCCATCGACGACGACCCCGACACGCTCAAGCTGCTCGCGTTTGTGCTGCACGACGCTGGCTACCAGTTCACCAGCGCCAGCGACTGGGCCAGCTGCATCGGCGCGATCGAGCAGGTGCGGCCTGGCCTTGTGCTGCTCGAAGCCCAGCTGCACAGCGGCAGCGGCTTCGAGCTGTGCCGGCGGCTGCGCGGCCTCTCCGACGTGCCGCTGATCTTCCTGGCGCAGCGGGCCGAGGTCGAAGAGCGCGTGCTTGGGCTCTCGCTCGGCGCCGACGACTACGTCGCCAAGCCGTTCGAGGCCGCCGAGCTGCTGGCGCGCATCGCCGCAGTGCTGCGCCGGTCGGGCCACATCCCGGCCGCCTCCGCTGGCCGGTTCGGCTACGGCGGTTTTCTGCTCGACCAGTTCGGCCAGCGCGTGCTGCTCGGCACGCGCGCGATCGAGCTGACGCCCACCGAGTTCCGGCTGCTCGAATACCTGGTGATCAACGCCGGCCACGTGCTCAGCCCGCGCCAGATCCTCGATCAGGTGTGGGATCGCGGCGACTCGAACGACTTCTCGGTGATCTCGACCTACATCCTGCGCCTGCGCAACAAGATCGAGGCCGACCCGGCCGCGCCGCGCCATATCATCACGGTGTGGAACATGGGCTATAAGTTCGAGGCCGCCCCTCCCCGCGCAGCGCTGCGCGAGATCGAGGTCGGCGGCTAGCCCTGCGCCGCGCCGCATCACAGCACCGAGATCGTAAGGGTTGTCTCGCCGGCCGAGGTTTGGCTGGCGACCGGCAGCCCCAGCCGCCGCGCCGCGCGCTGGATGGGCCGGTTCTCGGCCAGGGTGTTCAGCTGCAGGCGCGCAATGCCGCAGGCCATGGCCGACTGCGCCAGCAGATCGAGCAGCGTCGTCCCCAGCCCCTCGCCCTGGTAGGCGTCGTGGATCAGCAGCGCCACCTCGGCCGAGCTGCTGTCGCCGGCATCGCGCACCAGCTGGGCCAGCCCAACCGCGCGCGCGCCCGCGAGGGCGATCAGCGTGATCTGGTGCGGGCCGGGCGCGGCCAGCCGCGCCATCTCTTCCCGCTCGGCGCGCTCGCTCAGGGCTGCTGCGGGGCGCATGAAGCGCAGGTAGTGTGTGCGCGGCGAAAGGCCGCGAAACATATCGAGCAGCAGCTCGGCGTCGGAATGCTGAATATGCCGGATCGTCACGGCGCGGGCCGCGCTGGTGCGGGCGTGCACGCGCGCGCGCGACTGAGCAGCTGTTTTCTTCATCGCCCACCATCCCCCACTTATACCAAAGCAATCTAGATCGGCCATTCTGGACGGAAGGCTGTGCTATTCGTCCTTCGTATTCTGCCTTCCGTTCCTGCTGCGTGTCGCGTGTTCAAGTCGTTTTGGTAGTACACATAGGGCTTGCGCGCTGGCGCTCGGCCGCAGGCTGCACCCTCGCCACAGTGAGATGCCAAGCAGCGCGGCTGCGTAAGCCCTAGCAAATACCAATCTACCATCGCGGCCAGGCGGCGCCTGGCGCTTCGTGGCCCATACCAGCACAATCAGTGCCGCTAGCGTGCCGTTTTTCACAAGGCTGGAACTGATTTGTAACTCGGCCATGGAAACTGTTCATATCCTCATTTGGCGGCGCGCAGCGCCAGCACCATTCCAGCAAACCGGGAACTTACCGCCAGGGTCGGCAATCGAGTAGGGCGTCTCAGTGCTTCCGCTGCTATTGTGGAGGCGATCGGAACAATGGCGTTTACGGTCGGTCGGGCGGCGCATGCAGCGCCGGCTGCCACTCACGAGGTGTTATGGACATCATTCTGCTCGGCCCGCCCGGAGCGGGCAAAGGCACCCAGGCGCTCGCGATTGAGCAGCAGGCCGGCCTGGTGCACATCTCAAGCGGCGATCTGTTTCGCGCCGCGATCAAGCAGGGCACGCCGCTTGGCCAGCAGGCCCAGGCGTATATGAACCGCGGCGCGCTGGTGCCCGACAGCCTGGTGATCGACATGGTGATCGAGCGGGTGCTCCAGCCTGACTGCGCCGACGGCGTGCTGTTCGACGGCTTCCCGCGCACCGAGGCGCAGGCAGCTGCGCTCGACGCGGCGCTGGCCGAGCACGGCCGCCAGGTCGATATGGCGCTGTTCCTCGACGTGCCCGGAAATGTGCTGCTGAAGCGCATGGCCGGCCGGCAGGTGTGCGGGCTGTGCGGCGCGATGCACAACATCTACTTCTTCCCATCCAAGCGCGCGGGCATCTGCGATACCTGCGGCTCGCGGCTTATTCAGCGCAGCGACGACAACATCGACACCGCGCGCAACCGCCTGGATGTCTACTTCGCGCAGACACTGCCGCTGATCAGCTACTACCGCAGCCAGAGCAAGCTGCACGAGATCGACGGCTTGCAGCCGATCGAGCAGGTGACCGAAGCAATGCTTGTGGCATTGGGCGTGCTGAACGTGCTCGAGCACGCAGCCTAGCGTCATCGTCGGGGGTTGCGGGTTGCCCGCCTCCAAGCGCCCGTAGCGCCCCGCGTTGATATATCAGCCGGGTAGGCATTCGTGCCTACCCGGCTGTTCATTGGGCTTTGGGGCGGCGAAGCCTCCATTCTTTTCTTGTGCGGCGCCCGGCAAAGCCGGGCGCTGCAAGAAAACACAAGTAATCAAACAGAGTTGGTTAATACTCCCCTCTCCCCGCGCGGGAGAGGCGGGAAAGGGGGGTGAGGGCCGACATTGCACGAGCCCGGCCGTCACCACGCCACGCACGGCTATTGACACGCCCGGTTCAAGGCTTTATACTTTTTGTATTCATTCCAGCATAAACCTGAAGCCATGAACATCGCGACCGAGGCGACAGCGGCCGAGCCGTCGATCGGCGACGCCCTGTGGCAGACCATGGTGCACTTCGCCGGCGAGTCGCCCATGCTGGTCGACACGGTGTACTGCGCCCTGTGGAAGCAAATCGTCGCCGGCGAGCGCCAGCCCGGCGAAAACCTGTCGGACTCCGAGCTGGCCGCCGAGCTGGGCGTCAGCCGCACGCCGGTGCGCCAGGCGCTGCACCAGCTCCAGCGGCTCGGCCTAGTGCAGACGGGGCCGCGCCGCGGGTTTCACGTCACAATCTTTCGCGCCGACGACATTCGCGAGCTGTACGACCTGCGCACGGTGCTTGAGGTCGCGGCGGTGCGCGCGGCCACACCGCGCGTCGAGCTGGCGCGCATGCAGGCCGCGCTGGCCCAGATCGGCGCGCTGCGCGCGGGCATTGCCGCCGACGCGGCGATCAGCGCGCGGCTGATGCGCGGCGAGATCGACTTTCACCACGATATGATCGCCGCGAATGCCGGCAACCGCCGCCTGGCCGAAGCGATCGCGCAGCAGCGCGCCCAGATCGGCATCTTCCTGATCGGCGGCCTGCGCGACCTCTCGTTGATGCGCTGGGCGCTCGACGAGCACGAGCAGATCGTGCGGGCTATGATCGAGCGCGACGCCGAGCACGCCGCAGCGGCGATGCACGGGCATATTCAGGCGATGAAAGAGCGCGTGCTGGTGCGCTTCGCAGCGCCGCGCAGCCGCTAGCGCGCGGCCGGGCACTTTGTTTCACAGCGAGGGTATATGTTCAGGCTCGACGGCAAAAACGCGCTTGTCACCGGCGCAGGCTCGGGCATTGGCCGGGCGATTGCGCTGCTGTTCGCCGGCCAGGGCGCCCGCGTGATCGTCGCCGACCGCGACGCGGCCGGCGCGGCGGCGGTGGTGGCCGAGGTCGGCGCCGCCGGCGGCGCGGCCGAAGCGCTGCAGCTCGACGTATCCGACGAGGCCGAGGTGCGCCAGGCGTTCGCCGAGGTAGCGCAGCGCGGCCGGCTCGACATCCTGGTGAACAACGCCGGCATCAGCCATGTCGGCAATATTCTCGAGACCAGCGCCGACGACTGGGATCGCGTGATGGCGGTGAATGCGCGCGGCGTGTTTCTGTGCGCGCGCGAGGGCCTGCGCCACATGCTGGCCCAGCAGCCAAGCGGCGGCAGTATCATCAATATCGCCTCGGTGGCCGGCATGATCGCCGTCGACCGGCGCTTCCCGTACAGCGCCAGCAAGGGCGCGGTGATCAGCATCACCCGCTCGATCGCGATCGATTTCGCTACCAGCGGCGTGCGTGTCAACGCGATCTGCCCCGGCACCGTGCACACGCCATTCGTCGAGGGCTACCTGGCGCGCAATTTCCCCGACACCGCCGACGCGGTGCGCGAGCAGCTGCACGCCCGCCAGCCAATCGGCCGCATGGGCCGGCCCGACGAGATCGCCTCGGCCGCGCTGTACCTCGCCGCCGACGAGGCCGCATTTGTGACGGGCGCGTGCCTGGTGATCGACGGCGGCTGGACTGCCAAGTAGCGGCCCATCCACCTGCATGGGCGGGAATTCCTCCCTCTCCCGCGCACGGAAGCGCCGGGCAGGGCGAGGAAATGCAGAACAAGAAAGAAGAGCGATGCGCGTAGCGCTGTTCATCACCTGCTTCAACGATACGATCTTCCCGCAGACCGGCCAGGCCATGGTGCGGCTGCTCGAGCGGCTCGGCCACGAGGTCGTGTTCCCCGAGGGCCAGACGTGCTGCGGCCAGATGCACTTCAACACCGGCTACCAGCGCGAGGCGGTGCCGCTGGCGCGCCACTTCGCCGAGGTCTTCGGCCGCTACGAGACGATCGTGGCGCCGTCGGCCTCGTGCGTCGGCATGGTGCGCGAGTTCTACGGGCGCGTCGCCGATGTGTCGGGCGACCGCTGGCTGGCCAACGAGGTGGCCGCGCTGATCCCGCGCGTGTTCGAGCTGAGCGAGTTCCTGGTGCACAAGCTCGGCGTCGAAGACGTGGGCGCCTACTACCCGCACCGCGTTACATACCACCCAACCTGCCACTCGCTACGCGTCCTGCACCTGGGCGACGCGCCGCTGCGGCTGCTGCGCAAGGTGCGCGGCATCGACCTGGTGGAGCTGCCCAACGCCGAGCAGTGCTGCGGCTTTGGCGGCACCTTCGCGATCAAAAACGCCGACACGTCGATGGCCATGCTCGGCGACAAGCTGCGCTGCGTGCTCGACACGCGCGCCGAGATATGCGCCGCCGCCGATAACTCGTGCCTCATGCACATCGGCGGGGCGCTGCACCGCCAGCGTGCCGGAGTGCGCGCCGTGCATCTCGCCGAGATCCTCGCCGCGACCG
>NZ_JAXLWP010000027.1:0-105660 GCF_046328425.1 Kouleothrix sp. | reverse complement strand
TCTCTGTGTCTCTGTGGCGGTATTTAGATGACAGACACGCTCACCATCGTCGTACCCTGGTACGGCCGCGACACCGCCGGCGGCGCCGAGACGCAGGCGCGCCAGCTGGCCGAGGCGATTCACGCGCTTGGCGCGCGCGTCGAGGTGTGGGCCAGCGACGGCCGCGACTCGTTTGCGCCGCCGGAGCCCTACTACCCGGCCGGCGCCGACGCGCTCGGCGGCGTGGCCATCCGCCGCTTCCCGATCACGCCGCCGCAGGCCGAGCCACGCCTGCCGCTGGCGGTTGCGCGGCGCGGCCTGGGGCGGTCGCTGCCGCGCTTCGCCGAGCACGAGCTGCGGCTGCTGGCATCGCTGGCCTCGAGCGACGCGCTGCTCGAGGCGGTGGCCGCCGAAGGCGCCGGCCGGCGCTTTCTGTTCGTGCTGTACCCATTCCCCACCAGCTTCTGGGGTGCGCTGCTGGCGGGCGAGCGCGCGCACCTGCTGCCCTGCCTGCACGACGAGCCATACGCGCGCTACGGCACCACGCGCTGGCTGTTCGGCCAGGTTCGCCGCGCGCTCGCCAACAGCCCCGCCGAGCGCGAGCTGGCGCTGCGGCTGTATGGCCTGCCGCCCGAGCGCGTGGTGGTGGCCGGCGAGGGAATCGATCTTGCGGCGGCCGGCGATGGCGCGGCGTTTCGGGCGCGGCGCGGCCTGCACGGCCCGCTGCTGATGTACGCCGGGCGCGGCGGGCTTGCCAAAAACATCCCGCTGCTGCTGGCCTACCTGCGCGAGTACCACGCCCGGCGCGGCACGCCGCTGCGGCTCATTCGCACCGGCCGCGACCCGCTGGAGCTGCCGCCGGCGCTGCGCGAGCTGGTGATCGACCTGGGCGACGTGAGCGCGCAAGAGCGCCACGACGCCTACGCCGCTGCCGATGTGTTTGTGCAGCCCTCGCTGCACGAGAGCTTCTCGATCGTGCTGATGGAGGCCTGGCTCCAAGGCACGCCCGCGCTGGTGCACGCCGGCTGCGCGGTGACGCGCCAGTTCGCCGAGGCCAGCGGCGGCGGCCTGCACTTCCGCGATTTTGGCGAGTTCGCCGCCGCGCTGGACATGCTGCTCGCCAGCGCGGATCTGCGCGCCGAGCTGGGCCGGCGTGGCCGGGCCTTCGTGATCGAGCACTGCCGCTGGGAAGACGTGGCCCGGCGCACCCTGGCGGCCGTGCTGGCATGAAATTGCCGGCGGCTGTGTAATCAGCAAACCTGTAACCTGCTAGCTCCAACGGTGAGAAATGACAGAGTCAACCATCCCTGTGCCCGCCGCGCGCCGGCCCGCCCTGCTGATCGTCGTGCTGGCGTACGCCGGCTTTGTGGCGCTGGGCCTGGCGAATAGCCTCATGGGCGTAGCCTGGCCGTCGATCCGCGGCACGTTTGGCCTGCCGCTCGACGCGCTGGGCGTGCTGCTGATCGGCAACACAATCGGCTATATGCTGGCCAGCGCCGTGAGCGGCCGGCTGCTGGCGCAGCTCGGCGGCGGCGTGATGCTGGCGCTGGGCTGCGGCCTGGCCGCGCTGTCGCTGCTGGCCTCGGGCGCGGCGCCCACCTGGCTGGTGCTGGTGGCGCTCGGCGCGGCCACTGGCCTGAGTGGTGGCACCATCGACGGTGGCCTGAACGCCTACGCCGCCGCGCACTTCAGCCCGCGCTCTATGAACTGGCTGCACGCGTGCTTCGGCATCGGCGCGACACTTGGCCCGGCGATCATGACGGCGGTGCTGGCGGCCCAGCTGAGCTGGCGCGTCGGCTTCGCGATCGTCGGCGCGGCCCAGCTGGCGCTGGCACTGGCGTTCGCGCTTACCCGCCAGATGTGGGCCGACCCGGCGCCCACCGCCGGTGCGCCCGCGCCCGAGCGCGGCGCGCCGCTGATGGCCACGTTGCGCCTGCCGGTGGCCTGGCTTGGCATCGTGCTGTTCTTCGTCTACACCGGCACCGAGGTCGGCGTTGGCAACTGGGTCTACAGCCTGCTCACCGAGGCGCGCCACATCGAGCCAACCCTCGCGGGCGCGTGGGTCAGCCTGTACTGGGCCAGCCTGACGGTCGGGCGGATCCTGTTTGGCCTGGTGGTGAGCCGCATATCGCCGACGGCGCTGCTGCGCGGCAGCATGATCGGCGCGGTGCTGGCGGCGCTGCTGATCTGGCTGAATGCCTCGCCCTGGCTGGCGTTTGGCGGTATCGCGCTGATGGGCATGGCGCTGGCGCCGCAGTTCCCGCTGCTGATCTCGGCCACGCCCGGCTTCATGGGGCAGCGCCACGCCGCCAATGGCGTGGGCTTCGAGGTTGCGGCGGCCAGCCTGGGCGGCGCGGTGCTGCCCAGCGCGATCGGCGTGCTGGCGGCGAACTACGGCCTCGAGGTGCTCGGGCCGTTTCTGCTGGTCGCCGCGCTGCTGATGACCGGCCTGTTCGAGCTGCTGGCGCGGCGCATGCGCGCGGCGTAGGCCGCCCCGGCTTGGCGCGCGCCCAGGCCCGGTGTATAATGCGCCGTGGTGGAAGCCGATGCGCGCGCCGGAACAGCGCCGGCCGCGCAGCCGTCTTCCATGTGTGGCTAGCGACAGCCGCCGCTGGAGCGATCCTCCAGAGGAACTTCCCGACTCCTCGCCCGCCCGCGGGCACACGGCCAGCCGGCAGAGGGGCTTCCCCTTCGCTCGGCGAACCGTGCGCGCAGGCGGAAGGCCACCCCGCGAAACAGCAAGCGGGGGCGCGGCGGCAGCAATGCCGCCGCGACGCAAGCCGGCAACAGAGAGCAGTCCCGCCGATGGCCAATGGCACAGGTAAGGGGTGAAAGGGTGCGGTAAGAGCGCACCAGCGCCGGCAGCAATGCCGGCGGCTAGGCGACTGCGCTGGCCGATGGGGAGCAAGGTGCGTGGGGTGGGCTCATCGTGTGGGAGCCGGGGCGTGCCCCGGCGTTCGCACCACCGCGCTCACTCGCATCGCCGCCGCGACGGCAGAGCGGGTAATGCCCGCCGAGCCAGGAGCGGCCCGCGCCCTCGGCGCGGAGAGAGATGGCGGCCTAAGAACAGAATCGGGGGTACGGTCGCTAGCCACCCCAACCCGCGCTCCTCGCGCCAAAGCAGATCTTGCCCATGCCAATATGAGCGCCGTGCCGTGCGCAGCGCCGGTGGCGCATGCCTCAGGGTGCGCGCGCAGCTGCTGTGCGGCCCTGAGGCATGATCGCAGGGCGCTGCGGCTGGCACAGCGCATGGTCAGCCCACCCTACCGCCGCACAAACAGCGAATCCACCGCGTCGACCAGCTCGCGCAGGTTGCTGACGCGGTGCACCGCGTCGCACAGCGGCACATACGCCAGCATATCGCTGTCGCCGGTGCCCCACTGGCGCGGGTGCTCGGGGTTGAACCACACCAGCTTGCGCGCGCGCCGGCGGATGGCCTCGAAATCGCGCAGGTTCGGGTCGTTGTGGTTGTTGCGCCCGTCGCCCAGAACAATCACCGTGGTGCGCCGGTCGACGGTGCCCAGGTGGTCGCGCGCGAACGTCGCCAGGCTGTTGCCCAGGTCGGTGTTGTAGTAGCCGGGGCGGATGCGCTGCTGCACCGCCTCGATCGCCACGTCGGGCCGCGACTCGTTGAAGTCGTTCGAGATATCGAACAGATCCGACACAAACGCGTACGAGCGCGTGCGGCTCACCTGGTCCTGCAGGGCGTACACCAGCATCAGCATGAACGCGACGATCGGCCGCATCGAGGTCGAAAGATCGCAGATCACCGTGAGCTTGGGCTTGAGGTGCTTCTTCTTGTGGCGCACGTCGAGCGGCACGCCGGCGAAGCGCTGGTTGGCGCGGATGGTGGCCTTGGCATCCAGCTGGCCGCGGTTGCCGCGGCGCTGGCGCAACGCGGCGCGCGAGCGCAGCTGCGCGGCCAGCCGCGTGATCACCGCGCGCATGTCGTCGATCTCCTCGTAGCGCAGCCGGTCGAACGGCCGGTCGAGAAGCTCGTCGATCGGCGGCGGCTGGCGGCGCTCTTCGGCGGCGCGGCGCAGCATATTGGCGCCCACCTCCTGGCCGATCTGCTCGGCCAGCGCCGACTGGTTTTCGCGGGCCTCCTGGGCCAGCTGCTGCAGCGCCTCTTCGCTCACGCCGGCCTCGCGCAGCTTCTCGAGCAGCTCCTGCAGCAGCTCGTCGAGCCGGTCGAACTGCAGCTCGCGCATGGCCCGGCGGGTCATCCACGGCTGGTAGTACGGGTTGGTCATCTGGCCCTGGCTGGTGTACTGGCTCAGCAGCTGCTGGAGCTGCTCGCGGCTCATGTTCTCGCCGCTCATCATGGCCTCGAACAGCTGGCGCAGCTGCTCGGGCGTCATGTTCGCCAGCATCTGCTCGAGCATCTGCGCCAGCTTGTCGCGATCTTCCTGCGACATACCGCCGCCGGGCTGGTTGGGCATGGGCGGCGCGCCGGTGCCGAAGAAGCTCGGGAACAGCTTCTCGAACTCGGGGATGTCGTGGGCCTCTTTCACCAGCGTGGCACGCATGGCCAGCCGGAACAGCTCTTTATCGGCGATGCCGGTGGCCTCGATCGCGCGCAGCGCGTCGGCGCTCTCGGCAACCGAAACGCGCACGCCGGATGCCCGCAGCGCGTCGATAAACTGGATGATTCGGTCGTCCATGGTACTTCTCGATCTTCTGTGTGCGGTTGTTCCGCGCGGAGCGCAGAACAACCGCACACACTACATCGGATAGCTCCGCTCTGCCGAAAGCTGAGCGCGCCAGCAGCGTTTTTCCTCATTCTATGTGTAAGCATTTGTTCGCGCGGAGCGCGAACAAATGCTTACAGAAAAGTATGAGGTACCACGCTGCCGCAGGCAAACACGCTGACTGTGCACGTTCTGTAGCCCAGAGCTCATAACTCAACACTAATTGCTGCGCCCGCGGTCCTCGCGCCCGATCGCCCGGCGCGCCTTGGCCAGGTCGCTCTCGTACTTCAGCAGCACGCTGAGCGTGGTGTCGAGCGTGGCGCGGTCGAGGTGCTTGGCGTTCAGCTCGACCAGCGCGCGCGCCCAGTCGATCGTCTCGGAGACGCTGGGGTGCTTTTTCAGCTCCATGCCGCGCAGGCGCTGCACCAGCTCGACGGCCTGGCTGGCGAGCTTAGGCGACAGGCCCGGCACCTTGAGGTTCACAATCTGCAGCTCCGAGTCGAAGGTCGGGTAGTCGATGTGGATGTACAGGCAGCGGCGCTTGAGCGCCTCGGAAAGCTCGCGGGTATTGTTGGAGGTGAGCAGCACGATCGGCTGGTGCTTGGCCTTGATCGTGCCGATCTCGGGCACGCTCACCTGGAAGTCGCTGAGGATCTCCAGCAGGAACGCCTCGAACTCGGCGTCGGCGCGGTCGATCTCGTCGATCAGCAGCGTCACCGGCTTGTCGCTGGTGATGGCGCGCAGCAGCGGGCGCGGCAGCAGAAAGCGATCGGAGAAGAATACGTCCTCTTCGGCGGCGAGCCGGTCGGCGGCCTCGCCCAGCGTCTTCGAGCCGACCAGCAGGTCGTTCAGCTTGTCGCGCAGCAGCTGGGTGTAGAGCAGCTGCTTGGCGTACTCCCACTCGTACAGCGCCTTGGTTTCGTCGAGGCCTTCGTAGCACTGCAGGCGGATCAGCTCGCGGCCGGTGGCGCCGGCCCACGCCTTCGACAGCTCGGTCTTGCCCACGCCGGCCGGGCCTTCGGCCAGCACCGGCTTGCCGAGCTTCTCGGCCAGGAACATCACCGTGGCGATCTCGTCGGAGGCGATATACTGCTGAGTGCCAAGCGCCTCGCGCACCTCGCCAATAGCGTTAAACACGTTGTGAGCCTTTCTGTTGAAGAATCTCATAAGCATTCACACGACGACAAGATGAGTAGCACAAGCTAAAAGGCTTCCGCAAAAGCGCCGCCTTGCGATCTTGCATCATGGCATCTTGCCGGGATCCGGCTTTCCAAAGACAGTATGTGTCAGCGTACCAGCGATGTCGCCGGTGTCGAGCAACACAGCCTGGAAGCGGCGCGGGCTATGCCCAGGGTTGACGCACCAGGTCGCGCCGATGCGCGCGGCGTAGTGCCCGCTCTCGTCGGGCGACTCGTGAATGTGGCCGTGCAGCGTCAGCGGCGGCTGGTGCTGCTCGACGAAAGCGCGCAGCGCGCGGCTGCCGACGTGCCGCCCGCGCGGCATCTGGTCGAGCGGCGTATCGAAGGGCGGCGTGTGGCACACATAGATCGTGCGCTGTGGGTCGCTCTGCTGCGCCAGGCTGGCCAGATCCTCGGCGATGCTGGGCCGCGCCGCCAGCGCCGCGCGCTCGATCGGCTCGGCCTGGCCGCGCCAGCTGGTGTAGGCCATGCCGAAATCGAACGCCGCCAGATCGGCCGCCCCATCGTCGCGGCACTCGTAGTCTTTGATGCTGAATGGCGTCACCGGCACGCAGGCGTAGCCGGCCAGCCATAGAGTATCGGAAGCATCGCCGGCAGGCAGCTGGTATACGCGCCCGTGCAGCGGAAACGCCAGCCGCTCGCGCTCAAGCTCGCCGAGCGCGGCAATCGCGGCAGCCCAATCGTCGTTGCCGGCCAGCAGGTACACCGCGCAGCCAGGCGCGCGCTCGTGAAACTCGGCCAGCAGCGGCCGGAGCTGCCCGGCGACAAATGCGCGCTGGCGCTCGATCGCCGTGTCGAGGCGGATGGCATGCGGCAGCAGGTCGCCGCCGACGATCAGCGCCCGCGCCGCGCTGGCCCGCGCGTAGTCGCATAGCGCGCGGTAGGCGGCGATGTCGCCGTGCAGATCGGCGGTATATACCAGGCGCATACGAACCTCGGCACGGGGCGGATGCCGATCATTATAGCACGCGCGCGTGGGCTTTGGTGTGATTACATGTAATTGACACGAGAAACGCGGTGTCCTCCCGCGTGGGAGTCTTGGAGGGCGCAAGCCTCCGAACCCCTCTGCCGAAGGCAAAAACGCGCACCGCGCAGGCCCTGTAATTGGCCGAAAGGACACGGTCGTTTTGCTTTTGGTAGATGGAGCTGAACCATTTGTGATAATCTTGACAATGCCTGGCACTTGGTGCTACACTTCACAATACGGTATTTTCCCCGCCGGTATTTGCCCGGCGTCCACAGTGCTCGGAGGCGTGAGTGGATCGCATCGAAACCCCGCCCGATGTGGTTATTCGCAGGCTGCCATTATACGCGCGTAGTTTGCGCTACCTGCTGCAAGAAGATGTGCGCTCAGTATCATCGCAAGAGCTGGGCGAGCGTATCAATGTGACTGCGGCCCAGATTCGCAAGGATCTCTCGTACTTCGGCGAGTTCGGCAAGCAAGGCATCGGCTACGATGTCGAGAAGCTGCTGAACCAGATCGAGCGCATCCTTGGGCTCAACCAGGAATGGCCGGTTGGGCTGGTTGGGATCGGGCACCTGGGCGAGGCAATCGCGCGCTACGAGGGGTTCCGGCGCCAGGGCATCCGCATCGCCGCGCTATTCGACAGCGACCCGACCAAGATCGGCACGGACATCAACGGCCTGACGATCGTCAACGACGAGCAGATCCAGCGCGTGATGCGCGACCAGGGCATCAAGCTGGCGATCATCGCGGTGCCGGCCAGCCGCGCGCAGGAGGTGGCCGACATGCTTGTATCGGCCGGGGTGCGCGCGATCCTCAACTACGCGCCCATGGTCATCCAGGTGCCCGAGAACGTGTGGGTGCGGCATATCGACCCAGTCGCGGTGCTGCATAGCATGACGTACTACCTGGCGCGCGAGGAAGATAAATCCACCTGAGGCAGGCTGAACATACAGGCGGAAAGACAAGGAGACGCGGCATGTCTTCTTGTCTCTTTATTTTTTGGCCTCTGTGTCGATCTGCACCAGCACCGCGTGCAGCGCGGCCACCACGCCGGTGATCACGGTATCGGCGCTGCCGGCGCGCTCGTCGACCCAGAAGCGCACCTCGAGCTGCGCGGCTTTGTCGGCAATGCCGGTGGCCACGATCTCGGGCGCCGGGTTGCCGGCCACGCCCGGCACGCCGCCGAGCGCGCCGAGCAGCGCCGCACGGGCGCGGCCCAGCTCGGCGCCGGGCGGCAGCGCCAGCCCAAGCGCGTGGCGGCGCAGGTCGTAGCGGCTGGTGTTGACGATCGCCGTGCTGTACACGTCGGCATTGGGGATCTGCACCTCGTCGCCGCCGGCAGTCTTCAGCACGGTCGCGCGCAGCTGCACCTGTACGACGCGGCCCTCGAACTCGCCGATCTTCACGTCGTCGCCGACGCGAAACGGCCGCAGCATCAGCAGCAGCATGCCGGCGGCGAACTGCTTGACGATATCTTGCAGCGCGAAGCCGATAATGATCCCGGCGATGCCCAGCCCGGCCACGAAGCTCAGCACCGCGCCGCTCAGGTTCAGCCGATCGAGCACAATCAGCGCGCCGAACGCCACAATGCCGAAGCGCGCGAAGCGGCCGAGCAGGTCGGTGATCTCGGGCGGCGATTGCGTGCGCTCGGCCAGGCGATACACAAAGCCCTGGGCGCGCCGCGCGGCCATGATCGTCAGGAACAGGATCACGGCGATCACAATCAGGTTGGGCAGCAGCTCGCGCGCCCGGTCGTACCATTCAGTCAACAACAGCAGCCTCCTACTTGCGCACTGGCCTGGCCTGAAATAATACCATAAGCATTGGCAGGAGCAGATGGACGACACAAGCGCGATAGCCGGGCTGGCGTTGGGCGCCGACGCCGGCCAGGGCAACCTGCTGGGCATTCAGCCGTGGATGGCGCTGGGCAATTATGCCAGCGCCGATCGCTTCTACGACTGGCTGGCGGGCTACTTCGAGGCTGCGCTGCGGCGCGGCTGGCTGGGGCCGCGCACGGTTGCGGTGCTGCCCGAGTATCTGGGAGCCTGGCTGGTGGCCGCCGGCGAGCCAGCCGCGCTGTTTCGCGCCAGGCGGCTCGAGCAGGCGATGCTGCGGCTGGCGCTGCGCCACCCGCTCATGGTCGCGGCCGGGTTTGCGCGCGCGCCCGCCGCCGATCGCGCGCGCTACGCGCTGTTCCGCGCCAAGGCCGGGCGCATGGCCGCGATCTACAGCCAGGTGTTCGCGGCGCTGGCGCAGCGCTACGGCGCCACGATCGTCGCCGGCTCGATCCTGCTGCCCGCGCCGCGCGTGGTGGCCGGGCGCGTGGCCGGCTGCGCCGGGCCGCTGCAGAATGTGGCGGCGGTGTTCCACCCCAACGGCCTGGCCGACGACCAGCTGGCGCGCAAGCGCTTCCTTACCGCCGCCGAGCAGCCATTTCTCGCGCCGGCCGAGGCCGCGCCGGTGTACGAGACGCCGGCCGGGCGCATGGCGGTGCTGGTGTGCGCCGACGCGTTCTACCCGGCCAGCTATGCCGCGCTGGCCGGGCGGCAGGTGCGGCTGCTGGCGGTGCCGTCGTTTCTCGAGGCCGCCGGGGTATGGCGCGCTCCCTGGCCGGGCTACAACGGCGCCGCCGCGCCCGCCGATGTCGCGCCGCGCGACGTGGGCGCGATCAGCGAGCGGCAAGCCTGGCTGAAGTACGGCATGGCCGGGCGCATCGGCCCGGCCAGCATCCCCTACGGCGTCAACGTGTTCCTGCGCGGCACGATCCTCGACCTCGGCTCGGACGGCGCGACACTGCTGTACCGGCGCGGCGAGCTGGCCGAGGCGCCGGCCGACGGCCCGGCGCTGGCGAATGTGTGGCTCGACAGCGCACCATCCGGCTAGGCCGCCTCAAGCAGCTCGACGACGCCGCGGCCGCCGTCGACGCGCACACGGTCGCCGGTGTGCAGGCGCATGGTGGCGTTGCCGCAGCCCACCACCGCCGGGATGCCCAGCTCGCGCGCGACGATCGCCGCGTGCGACAGCGGCGCGCCCACATCGGTGACGACGGCGGCAGCACGCGGGAACAGCGGCGTCCAGCCGACGTTGGTGACGGTGGTGACGAGGATCTCGCCGGGCTGAAGCTGGGCGCCTTCTTCGGCGGCGGCGAGCACGCGCGCGCGGCCCTCGACCACGCCGGCAGCGCCGGGGAAGCCGCTGATGGCCTGGCGCGGCGGCGCGGCGGCGCCGCGCGCGTCGAACACATCGCCGCGACGCTGCGGGCTGGCGGCCCACGCGAACGGGTCGAAATGGCCGTGGATCAGCACCGGGTAGGGGGGCAGCGCGGCGTAGCGCCGGTAGGCCGCCTGCCGGGCCGGAATATGCGCCACCGCCGCGCGCTCGCCGCCGAGCACCGCCAGGATCTCGTCGATCCGCAGGAAGAAGATATCGTCGCCCAGGCCGCTGAGCGCGCCGGCGCGCTGGGCAAACGCACGCAGCGCCCAGAACGAGCGTACCACCTCGGAGCGGGCGGCCTCGCGCAGCCGAAAGGCTTCGGCAGCGCTGCCGATGCGGCGGCGCATTGCGCGAGCCTTGCCGGGGTAGCGCTGCTCGAAGCGCGCCCACGCGCCCGACTGAGCGCCCTGCTGGCGCGCCAGTAGCTCGTTGGCGCTAAGCGGCGCCGCGCGCAGGCCCGCAAGCTGCGCGTCGATCCAGCCGGGGTCCTCGGCCGGGCGAGGCAGCGACACCTCGAATTCGTGCGGGCCGCGGTGGCCGTACTGCCGCGCGTAGCTCGCGCGGTCGATCTCGCCGCGCGCAAGCTGCGCCAGCCCCACCAGCGGGCCAAGGCTTTCGAGGCGGCTGTTGGAGCTGTGCAAGCCCGAAAGCAGCGCGTTGGCGTCGGCCTCGCCCACCAGCTTGTTCAGCTCGCGCCGCGCCCACACGATCACCGAGCCGTCGGAGCGCGCGCCGGCCGCCAGCATATCGGAGCACTCGCGAAAGAACGGCAGCACCTCGGCGTGCCACAGCGCCACCAGCTCGCCAGGGCTGGCGGCGGCGCCAATGCGGGCGCGTAGCGCCTCGCAGCGCGCCGGCGCGGCTGCCAGAAACTCGGGCAGGCGCCGCTGGTTGGCCCCAATCCGCCGGCGGAAGCGCAGCGCCACCGGCAGCATCACGCGCAGCACCCGCCAGCGCGACACCGCCAGCGGCGGGATGCCGACACCCTCGGGCAGCCGGCCAAGCGCCTGCTCGTTGGCCTCGGCGAAGCGCTTGCCGCTGATGCCAAAGGCCGCGCCCACCGCTGCCAGCACGCTCAGGTTCATGTAGAAGCGGCCGCCGATATTGCCGACAAGCTGGTGCTCGCCGATGTCGGGCACCGGCATGGTGTCGGCGATGAAGATGCGGATGAGCGACCAGGCGCACGGCGTCATGACGTCGGGCACGGCCTCGCCCAGGTTCGTGCTAGTCCACAGGTAGTCGCCGCGCAGGCTGTCGTTCCACTCCTCGGCCGGCTGCGTGGGCGCGCGTACGCCGGTGATCGGGCGGGCCTGAAGGATGAAGAAGCGCCCCTGGCTGAGCGCCCACTCGATGTCCATGGGCTGGCCGTACAGCTGCTCGATGCGCGCGCCCAGGCTGGCCAGCTCGGCGGCCTGCCCAGCGCCGAGCGCCGGCCGCGCGCGCTGCTCGGGCGGCACCGGCTGCTCGCGCGTGCCCTCGCCGGCGAGCACAGTCATTACGTCTTTCGCGCTCACCTGCTGGCTCAGCAGCGCGCCGCTGGCCTTGTCCACCACAAAGGTGTCGGGCGTCACCTGGCCGCCCACCACCGCCTCGCCCAGGCCCCAGGCCGCGTTGATCAGCGCCTGGCCGGCGGCGCCGTCGATCGGGTTGGCGGTGAACAGGATGCCGGCCGCCTCGGCGGGAACCAGCGCCTGCACCACCACCGCCAGGCTCACGTCGGCGTGCGCCACACCCTGGCGGGCGCGGTAGCCGATCGCCCGCGCCGTCCAGAGCGAGGCCCAGCAGCGCTTGATCGCGTCGAGCACCGGCTCGGCGCCGCTGATGTTCAGAAACGTGTCCTGCTGGCCGGCGAACGACATGGTCGGCAGGTCTTCGGCGGTGGCCGACGAGCGCACCGCCACTGGCTGGCCGCCCAGGGCGGCGTAGGCCGCGCGGATCGGATCGGCCACGTCGGCGGGGATGGTGTGCTGCGCGAACAGCGCGGCGATCGACTGCGCCGCCGCCTCGAGCGCGGCCGGGTCGTCGGGGCTGGCGCCGCCCGCCGCTGCCAGCACGCGCTCGCGCAGGCCGTGCGCGCCGACAAAGCGCTCGTAGGCAGCGGTGGCGACATAGAAGCCGGGCGGCACCGGCAGGCCGGCCGAGGCCATGCGCGCCAGCGAGGCGCCTTTGCCGCCAACACGCCCAAGCGTGGCGGCGGGGTCGTCAAATGCGACGACAAAGGTTGTATGCTCCTGATCGGCCATGGCACTGGCTCCTTTTCCTTATGCAATAGCCTGGCGCAGCTGCTCGTGGTTGGCGGCAATGCTGCGATCGAGGTACTGCGCGAACGCCTGGGCGGCGGCCTCGCGCGCGGCTGGGTCGGCGTCGCTGCCCGGCTCGAGCGCGCGGCGGGTGGTTTCGGCCAGCAGCTCGGCCAGCCGATCGTCGGGCAGACGGAACTCGGGCGGCATAAGCGTGGCGACCGTGAAGTAGCCCATAAAGATTGCGCTTACCACGTACACCTGCTCGGCCAGGCTCTGGTCGGCGCGCACCAGGCCGTGCTGGCGCAGAAATTCGAGGTAGGTTTGAAACGCCAGCAGCCGCTCGGCGTAGGCTGCGGTGCTGTGCTGGCCCTGCGCCAGCTTGCCGACGATGTCGATATCGCGCAGCAGCACGGCCTTGAGCAGCGGCCGGGCCATGAGCGCCAGCACCGAGTGCTTGAGCAGCCCCGGCAGCGTGGCGCCGGCCGGGTCGGCGGCGGTGCGCGCGCGCAGATCGGCGGCGAGCGCGGCCTTCTCGCGCAGCATGAGCGCGCCAAACAGCTCCTCGCGCGTGTTCCAGTGCAGGTAGATCGTGCCCTTGGCCACGCCGGCCTGGCGCGCAATGTCGTCGATCGTGGTTTTGTTGTAGCCCCAGCGCAAGATCAGCGCGGCGGCTGCGTCGAGGATGCGCTGCGCCCGCTCGTGGCGCCGGGCCGCGGCTGGCTGTGGCATAGGCGGCTCCTGTGTGCAGGCTCGTAAAAATGACCAAATAAGACTATTTAGTCATTTCCTGCATGCTGGAACTATACCCCCAGGCGGGCCGGCTGTCAAGCCCGGCGTGTGCGCGTTTGACGCGCCGCAGCCGCGCCGCTATACTCTGCGCCGTGAACCGACCGCCACACTCCAAGCCACAACGCCTGGCCGCGCCGCTGGCGCTCGCCGCGCTGCTGTATGCCGCGCTGGCCGGCCTGGTGCTGGCCGACAACGGCTACAATCGCGGGGTGACATTTCAGCCGGACGCGCGGCCGATCGCCTGGGCCGACGTGCCGCAGCTGGGCGTAAACCTGTACGGCATCCAGAACGAGGCCGACCCGGCGAATGTGACGCGCACGCTCGAGCTGGCGCGCGGCCTGGGGGCGCGCTTCGCGCGCATGCAGATGCCGTGGGAGGATGTCGAGATCCACGCGCGCGGCGACTTCGAGGATCGTCGCAACCCGCGCGACGTCAAAAGCGCCTGGCTGAAGTACGACTTCATCTTCGCCGAAGCCGCGCGCCTGGGCATCGCGCCGATCGTGCGGATCGACCGCCCGCCCGAGTGGGCGCGCCAGCGCGCGCTGGCCACGCCCGAGTTCCAGGCGCGCAAGGCCGTCAATGGCGCGGCCAGCGGCCCGCCCGACAGCTACGCCGACTACGCCAATTTCGTCGGGGCGGTGGTGCAGCGCTACCGCGGCCAGGTGCGCTTCATCCAGGTCTGGAACGAGCCGAACCTGGCCGACGAGTGGAACGGCCAGCGCCCCTCGCCGGCCGCGTTTGTGGCGCTGCTCAAGGCCGCCTACGCCAGCGCCAAGGCCGCCGACCCGCAGGTGGCAGTGCTGTTCCCAAGCCTGTCGCCCACCGACGGCCTCGACCGCACCGCGCCCTACACCGACCTCGACTTTCTCGACGAGGTGTACCAGCTCGGCGGCGCGGCGTTCTTCGACATCATGTCGGCGCAGGCGTATGGGCTGGGCCAGCCGCCCGGCGAGCACCGCTACATCCGGCCGCGCACCGACTGGAACTGGCTGCGGCCGATCGACTCGCGCATCGACGTGTCGCGGGTGGTGCTGCTGCGCGAGGTGATGGAGCAGCACGGCGACGCCGCAAAGGCGATCTGGATCAGCGAGTTCGGCTACGTGACCGACTCGCCGAACGTGCCGGCCGAGAAGCGCTTCACCTGGGGGCCACCGGTGACCGAGCAGCAAAAGGCCGAGTACACCGTCGGCCAGCTTGAGCGCGCGCGCCGCGAGTGGCCGTGGGTCGGGGTGATGAACGTGTGGTTTCTGCGCTGGGGTGGCGAGCCGCCCGACCCGCGCGACCCGACGCAGAATTTCGCGATCGTGACGCGCGATTTCGCCACCACGCCGACCTACGAGGCGTTGAAGGCGTACGCGGCGCGCGGCGCGGTGGCCGGGCCGGGCGCGCACGCCTGGGGGCATCCGGCGGTGCAGGCCGGGCAAGGCGCGAATGCGTGGGCGCTGCGCTTCGAGGGCACGTCGCTGGCACTGGTGGGCCTGCCCGGCCCGGCCGAGTTCACGATCGACGGCGGCGCGCAGGCCCGGCGCAACCCCGATGTCGAGGGCGGCCCGGCGGTGCTGGCCAGTGGCCTGAGCGACGGCGAGCACACCCTGGCGATCCGCGTCGAGAACGGCCCGCCGCGCGCGTTTGTGGTGGCGCGCGACCAGCCGCTGGGCTGGCTGTGGGCGCTGGTGCCGGCGCTGCTGCTGGCCGCGCTGGCTGCGGCGGGCGCACGCATCGCGCGGAGGCTATAAATATCGGTAGGGACGGCAACATGCCGCTCCTACGCCTATTCCGCCTCAATAATGCCCGGCCGCCATATAGTATGGCGTCCCTGGCCTATCAACGCCAAACCTTGTGAAAAGTAGCACGATGAGAATCTCGTATAATGACAGCGTGATCAGCACTACTCGTAGAGGGCAGGGCTGGAGCAACGTCTTTCGACCACTCCCCCTACCCCCTCCCCTGTCAGTGGAGGGGTGACACATCTGGCTGTGTGGTGCGGTCGCTGCCGCGACCGCACCGCACAACCAACAATAATCCCCCTCTCCCGCATGCGGGAGAGAAGGGGTGAGGGCCGATTTGCACCAGCCCTGTCGTAGAGGCTATGACTATATACGCGGTAGAATTTCAGGCCAGGATTAAGGATGATGGGAGCATTGATATTCCTGCAGCCTACCGTCCACAGATGCATGGCACGGTTCGTGTCATAATTCTGACGGACGCCCCTCCTGCAAAGCAGTCGATCATTCACGAGCTGCTCAATCATTGTAAGCACGCAAGTCATCAACGAAGTGTGCGTAAACCTGCTCAAATCCGTGTACGATAACCAATACGATATCTTATGCAGTTGCGCTGTTCGGCTTCCCGAAGCCGCGCATATTGCCTGCGGCAGCCGGTACTTTTTGATCATCGTGTGTGCGGTTTTTCCGCGCGGAGCGCGGAAAAGCCGCACACCTCTACGGAATGAGGTACCGCTCTGCCGAAGGCTGAGCTCGCCAACTGCGTAAGTCATAATTAGTTTGCGCTGCTCTGTCCGGCGAAGCCGGGCAGAGCAGCGCAAAAAGAACGCGAGCAAATTGACGCAATAGGAGGCGCGCTACAGATCGAACTCGACCTTGGTAGGGTCGCCGAGCGAGCGGCGGAAGCGAAAGCCGAGCTTCTGGAACACCCGCTGCATATCGCGGTTCTCGGGCAGCACATCGGCGATGATCCGGTCGAGATTTTCGTCGCGGCCGATCTCGATCAGGCGGCGCAGCAGTTCGGTGCCGAGCCCCTGGCTCTGGAACGTATCGCTCACCACCGCGGCGAACTCGCCGTCGTTGCTGGTGGGCGCCTTCAGCAGGTTGCCGATGCCAATGATCGAGCGCCGCCCGGTCTCGGCGTCGGTATGCACGGCCACCAGCACCATCGCGCGGTCGTAGTCGATGAAGCAGATCCGCGACAGCCGCTCGTGGGCGATGCGCTGGTCGAGCGACATTGGGTAAAAGTAGCGCAGGTACACGCTTTGCTCCGAGAGCGTGCCGTGGAACTCGACGATCAGCGGCTCGTCCTCGGGGCGGATCGGGCGGATCAGCACCGGCGTGCCGTCGTGCAGCGCCCAGGGCTTGACATACTGCGAGGGGTAGGGCCGGATGGCGGTGCGCGGCAGGCGCGCCTCGGTCATATCGGCGTCGTGCAGCACCACGCGCGCGTCGAGCGCGATCATGCGCTCGGCCGACACCAGCAGCGGGTTGATCTCGATCTCTTTGATCCAGCGCTGCTCGATCACCAGCTGGCTGAACAGCACCAGCAGCTGCTCGAGCCCGGCCATATCGATCGGCGGGCGGCCGCGCACGCCCAGCAGCGCGCGGAACACGCGCGTCTGCTCGATCATGCGGCGCGCCAGCGTGGTGGTAAGCGGCGGCAGCGCCAGCGCGTGGTCGCGGATCACCTCGACCATCTGGCCGCCCGCGCCGAACAGCAGCACCGGGCCGAACTGCTCGTCGAGGCTGCTGCCGACGATCAGCTCGTAGCCGTCGTCGGCGATCATTGGCTGCACCGACACGCCCTCAAAGTGCTCGGGGCCGGCGTAGGCGATCACCGACTCGCGGATCGCGCGGTAGGCCCGCCGCACCGAGGCGCTGTTGTCGAGGTGCAGCTTCACGCCGCCGACATCGCTCTTGTGCGCGATCGTGCTCGAAAGCAGCTTCAGCACCACCGGGAAGCCCAGCTCGCGCGCGATCGCCACCGCCTGCGCCTCGCTGGTGGCCACGCGCGACTCGGCGGTGAGGATGCCGTAGGCCGCCAGCAGCTGCTTCGACTCGACCTCGGTGAGCAGGGTGCGGCCCGAGGCGCGCGCCGCCAGAATGCGCTGCTCGACCTCGGCGCGCTGGGCCGAGACGATCTCGGAGGCCTCGGGGAGTATCGGCGTCTCGTACAAGCTGCGCAGGTTGTAGCTATAGCGCCACATGTAGTGAAACATGCGCGCGGCAGTGTCGGCGTAGGGGAAGGTTGGGATGTTGCCGCGATTCAGCAGCGACTCGCCCTCGCTCGTCGAGGCGCCGCCCATCCAGCTTGCCAGCACCGGCTTGCTGCCGCGCGGCAGCGCCGCGATCTGCTTGGCCGTAGCCGATGGGTCGGTCACCGCCTGGGGCGCAAGGATCACCAGCAGGCCATCGCTGGTCGGGTCGTTGATCGCCAACTCGACGGCGCGGGTGTAGCGATCCGGGCTGGCATTGCCGACGATATCAATCGGGTTGCCGTGGCTCCAGTGGTAGGGCAAGAGCTTGTCGAGCGCGGCGACTGTGTCGGGCGCCAGCGGCGCAAGCTCGCCGCCATTGGCCAGCAGCTCGTCGGCGGCCAGCACGCCCGGCCCGCCGGCATTCGTGACGATCGCCAGGCGCGGGCCGGCCGGGCGCGGCTGCTTCGCCAGCACCTCGGCCATATTAAACAGGTCGGCGATCGAGTTCACACGCACCGCGCCGCAGCGCCGCAGCGCGGCGTGCAGCACCTCGTCGCTGCCGATCAGCGAGCCGGTATGCGCGGCGGCGGCGTGGGCCGCGGCTGCGGTGCGCCCGCCCTTCAGCACGATGATCGGCTTGCTCAGCGCCACCTCGCGCGCCGCCGAGATAAACGCGCGCGCGTCGCCGATCGACTCGATGTACAGCAGGATGCTCTTGGTGTACGGGTCGTTGCCCAGGAAATCGATCAGGTCGCCCCAGCCGACGTCGATCATCGAGCCGACCGAGACGAATGCGCTGAAGCCAAAATGCTCGCGAATGCTCCAGTCGAGGATCGACGCGCCGAGCGCGCCGCTCTGGCTGATAAACGCCACGCTGCCGGGCAGCGCCACGCCATTCGCCAGCGTGGCGTTGAGCCCGCTGGTGGGGCGCATCACGCCGAGGCAGTTGGGCCCGATCAGCCGCAGGTTGCCGCGCCGGGCCTGCTCTATCACGCGCTGCTCGAGCTCCAGGCCGTCTGGCCCGGTCTCGCGGAAGCCGGCCGAGATAATCAGCGCGGCGCTCACGCCGGTGTCGACGCACTCGGCGATGATGTCGGGAACGGTTGGCGCTGGCGTGATCACCACCGCCAGGTCGATTGGCTCGGGCAGCGCGGCCAGGCTGGGGTATGATTTGATCCCCAGCACGCTCGAGCGCTTGGCGTTGACGGGGTAGACAGTGCCGCCAAATGGGCTGCTTACCAGGTTCCAGAGCACAGTGCGCCCGACGCTGCCGGGCGTCTCCGAGGCGCCGATCACCGCAATCGCCTTGGGCGAGAAAAACATATTTACCGGCCGCGGGCGCCGAGTGTGACGCTCGATGGAACCAGGATGCGGGGCATCGATAATCGAAGTGTCCACGGCATGCTCCTCAATAACAGGGCTTATGCACTTGGTTGGTGGTACGAATGTTGGCTGCGGCGGGATGCCCGCGTAGCCTGTACGACGTACGCAGCTGGCAGGCTCTGCCTTCGTCAGAGCGGTACCCGGCTCTGTAAAGGTGTGCGGTTTTTCCATGCGGAGCGCGGAAAACCGCACACACAACGATGGCAACTGCGTAAGTCCTAGCCTTATTATACGAGATGGGGTTACAGTGGGGTAGCGCTGGAGCTGATCAATCTGGTGCGATAAGCGTGCGAATCATGCGCAACGCCTGCGCGACACCGCGCCGGGTGCGCGGCGAGAGCCGTGCGCCGATCGCGAATTGGCTGGCCGGCACTGCGATCTGCCAGGCTGGCGGGCAGGCGCCATAGGCCGCAGCGGCCAGCGCCAGCAGCGCGCCGGGGCCGCCGGTGTGGCCCAGCGCCGATGGCGGCGCCGGCGCCAGCTGCGTCAGGCGCAGCGTGGCATCGCCCGCGCTGGCGTCGATGAACAGCGCCAGCCGGGCATGCGCCAGCGGCGCGGCAAGCTCGGGCGCCAGCTGCTGCGCGGCGATCGCATGCACGCCCGGCGCGCGCCAGCGGGCCACCGCCGCAGCCACGCGCGGCCCAGCCGCGTCGTCGCCGCGCAGCGCGTTGCCGTAGCCGATCACGACGATCGAAGACGAACGACCAACCGCCAAAGGAGTGCGCCCCGGCGCCTTTGCTCGTCGGTCGTTGGTCGTCCGTTTGGCCGCCCGTCTGGATCTGCTCATCGCGCCGCCTCGTCGAGCACCGCGCCATCCTGCCCGAGCAGCGTCACCGTCAGCGGCATCGTGCCCAGCGCGTGCGTCGAGCAGCTCAGGCACGGGTCGAACGCGCGAATGCCGGCCTCGACGCGGTTCAGCAGCCCTTCGCTCACGCGCGGGCCGCTCAAATAGTAGCGCGCGATCTGCGCGACCGTGCGGTTCAGCGCCAGGTTGTTCTGGCCAGTGGCGATCAGCAGGTTCACGCGCCGGATCAGCCCATCGCGATCGACCTGGTAGTGGTGGAACAGCGTGCCGCGCGGCGCCTCGCTGGCGCCAACGCCCTCAAGCTGGTTGATGCCCGCGTCGGCGCGCAGCCGCCCGGCCTCGGCGCCGGGCGCGATGTCGGGGTCGTCGAGCAGCAGCTCGATCCGCTCGATTGCCGCGATGATCTCGATCAGCCGCGCGTAGTGGTAGAAGAACGACGATGTGACCATGCCGTGGCCGTGCTGGCGAAACTCGCGCAGCTCGGCGTCGGCCAGCGGCGTGCCGATCCGCGCGCAGATATTCAGGCGCGCCAGCGGGCCTACGCGGTAGCTGCCGTCGGGGTAGCCCATCGGCCGGTAGAACGGAAACTTGAGGTACGACCACGGCTCCACCGCCTCGCCGATATAGTCGTGGTAGCGCGCCGGGTCGAGCCGGTCGGCGATGACATTGCCGGCGCTGTCGGCGAAGCGGATGGCGCCGTCGTAGTGCTCCCAGCTGCCGTCGGGCGCGACCATGCCCATGAACAGGCTTGGGAAGTTGCCGAAGATCTGCGCCTCTTCGCGGAACTGATCGAGCAGCCGCTTGAAGCGCCCCAGCGCGCCGATCGCGATGCTGCGCACCTCGGGCAGCCAGGCGCGAATGCGCGCGTAGCCCTCGCGGCCGAGCGGCGCGCGCACGCCGCCGGGCACCGCCCATGCCGGGTGGATCTTCTGGCCGCCCAGCGCCTCGATGATCTCCTGGCCAAACTGGCGCAGCCGGATGCCGCCGCGCGCCAGCTCGGGCTCGGCGGCTATCAGGCCAAACACATTCCGCCGCGCCGGGTCGCTCTCGATCCCCAGCAGCAAGTCGGGCGCGCTCAGGTGGAAGAAGCTCAGCGCGTGCGACTGCACGATCTGGCCCAGGTTCATCAGCCGGCGCAGCTTCTCGGCCGCCGGCGGCACGATCACTGCCAGGATGCGGTCGCCGGCCTTTGCCGACGCCAGCAGGTGGCTCACCGGGCAGATCCCGCAGATCCGCGCGGTGATGCCGGCCATCTCCCATAGCGGGCGGCCCTCGCAGAACTTCTCGAAGCCACGGAACTCGGCCACGTGGAAGCGCGCCTCGCTCACCTGGCCGTCGTCGTCGAGCAGAATGCTGACTTTCGCGTGGCCTTCGATGCGCGTTACCGGGTCGATGATAATATGCTGCGCCATGGTGTTTGTCTTTCAGCTGTACGGCCTGCGCGGCCGGCGTTTTTTGCCCTCGGCGGCGCGGTGCTTTTCCTGCGTCTACCCGAACTTGAGCTGATCGCGCCCGGCCAGGCGCACCGGCTCGCCCGCCAGCAGCTGCTCGAGCGCGGCGCGGATGCGCGCGGCCGGCGGCGGGCAGCCCGGCAGGTATACGTCGACCGGCACCACCGCGTGCACGGGCCGCACCTGGCCGAGCAGCGCCGGCACAATACCTGCAGCGTCGGGCGGCTGGCCGTGCGCGTCGGCGCGCTCGGCGTAGATCAGCCGCACGAGCGCCTCGGGCGCGCCCAGCGGGTTGCGCAGCGCCGTCGCATTGCCGCTGATCGCGCAGTCGCCGAAGCTGATCAACAGCTTTGTCCGAGCGCGCACCAGGCCGATCATGCGCAGGTGGTCGTCGTTCGCCACCGCGCCCTCCACCAGCGCGACATCGACATCGCGCGGGTACACTTTGGCGTCGACAAGCGGGCTATAGACGACTTCGACGCGCGCGGCAAGGTCGATCAGCCACTCGTCGGTGTCCAGAAACGACATATGGCAGCCCGAGCACCCGCTGAGCCAGATCGTCGCGAGCTTGAGCTTGGTGATCATCGCTTTCTCCCTCGGAAACCAGAGGTTTCGCCTGCCTTGGTAGCCAAGCGCAGAGCGTGTGACGTGCGGCGTGGCCCCGGGCGCATGAGCACGGCCAAGTGTGCTCATGCGCGCTGCAATAGCCTCTCGTGCTGCCTACCAGCGCTCGCCGCGCGCCGCCACAATCGCCGCGATCCGCGCTGCCTCGTGCTCCATCTCGGCCACGGTCGCGCCGCGCCGGAAGATCGCGCCGGTCGGGCAGGCCATCATGCACTTGCCGCAGGCGGTGCAGCTGCTCGCGCTGCCCCAGGGCTGGTTCAGGTCGGTGATCACACGCGCGCTCGCGCCGCGCCCTGCGACATCCCAGGTGTGCACGCCCTCCACTTCGTCGCACACGCGCACGCAGCGCGCGCACAGCACGCAGCGGTTGTGGTCGAGCCCGAAGCGTGGGTGCGTGATGTCGACGGCGCATACCGGGAAGGCATACTCGTAGCGCACGTGGTCCATGCCCACCTCGATCGCCAGGTTCTGCAGCTCGCAGTGACCGTTGGCAACGCACACCGCGCACACGTGGTTGCGCTCGGCGAACAAAAGCTCGACAATCATGCGCCGGTATTCGCGTAGGCGCGCGCTGCTGGTGCTGACGACCATGCCCTCGGCCACGTTGGTGACACACGCCGGCTGGAGTTTGGGCGATCCGGCGACTTCCACCAGGCACAGCCGGCAGGCGCCCAGCTCCGATACGCCCTCGAGGTGGCAGAGGGTCGGGATGCCGATGCCAGCGTCGCGCGCGGCCTCAAGCACGCTCTGCGCCTCGTCGGCGCTCACCAGGCGGTCGTCGATTGTGAGTGTTTTGACAGCCATAGTGCTTGCCTCGCAGTCCTGTGCAGCACGGTACTTTCCTTATTCGCTTGATTACGTACACTTTAGTGGGGGTTTGGGGGCGGCGAAGCCGCCCCCAAATTTCTTAGCACTTACCCAGTTGGCGCCCTTAGCCTTCGGCAGAGCGGTACTTTCGTTTTGGACGTGTCCAGGTTCCGCGCGCAGCGCGGAACCTGGACACAGAAGATCAACGAGTACTATGCTGCCGCAGGCTCAATCTCCTGCCTTTAGGAAGCCGAATCACGCAAGTGTTGTAATCCCTAAAGTGATCAAGCGAAGAGCGTATTAGGCGTCGGCGGCAGGCCCAGCCTGCCCCTCCGCCTGCTGATCCGTCACCTCTGGCGCGTGTTTCAGCAGCGCCTCGTACTCCTCGGGGAAGTAGCGCAGCGTGCTGAGCACCGGGTTCGGTGCGGCCTGGCCGAGCCCGCACAGGCTGGTGGCGCGTACCATCTCGCACAGCTCGCGTAGGCGCTCGACGTCGGCCGCGCTGGCCTCGCCCGCGCGAATGCGCGTGAGCAGGCGGTGCAGCTGCGCCGTGCCGACGCGGCAGGGCACGCACTTGCCGCACGACTCGTCGCGGCAGAATTCCATGAAGAACTGCGCCACCTCGACCATGCTGGTGGCCTGGTCCATCACAATCATGCCGCCCGAGCCCATGATCGAGCCTACCTGCGCCAGCGACTCGTAGTCGACCGGCGTGTCGAACAGCGCCGCCGGGATGCACCCGCCCGAGGGCCCGCCGGTCTGCACCGCTTTGATCTGGCCGCCGTCGGGCGCGCCGCCGCCTAGCTCTTCCACAATCGTGCGCAGCGCGATGCCCATGGGCACTTCGATCAGGCCGGTGTTGCGGATCTTGCCGGCCAGCGCGAACACTTTTGTGCCCTTGCTCTTCGCGGTGCCGATGTTGGCGAACCACTCGGCGCCATTGCGCACGATCGGCGTGATATTCGCGAACGTCTCGACATTATTAATCAGTGTCGGGCAGCCCCACAGCCCGCGCTCGGCCGGGTAGGGCGGGCGCGGGCGCGGCGTGCCGCGGCGGCCCTCGATCGAGGCGATCAGCGCCGTCTCTTCGCCGCACACAAACGCGCCCGCGCCAATGCGGATGTCGACGCGGAAGTCGAAGCCCGACTCGAAGATCTGGCTGCCCAGCAGGCCATGCTTGCGCGCCTGGCGGATGGCGATCTCCAGCCGGCGGATGGCCAGCGGGTACTCGCCGCGCACATACGCATAGCCCTGGCTGGCGCCTACGGCGTAGGCGGCGATCGCCATGCCCTCGAGCACGCGGTGCGGGTCGCTTTCGAGCACGCTGCGGTCCATAAACGCGCCGGGGTCGCCTTCGTCGCCATTGCACACCACGAACTTGCGCTCGCCGCGCGCTTTTGCCACGGTGGCCCACTTCAGGCCGGTGGGGTAGCCGGCGCCGCCGCGCCCGCGCAGCCCGCTGCGCGTGATCAGATCGATCACGTCGCTGGGGCGCATGTCGTGCAGCACGTGGTGCAGCGCCGCGTAGCCGCCGGCCGCGATATACGCCTCGACCCGCTCGGGGTCGATCTGGCCGCTGTTCTCGAGCACGACCGGCCGCTGGCGCGTGAAAAACGGCTGCCCCAGGTCGCAGGCAGCCGGCAGCGCGGCGGTGGGTGCGCGCTCGCCAAGGCTGGCGACAATCGCCGGCGCATGGGCCGGCGCCACCGGCCCATACAGCGCCGCCGCCGGGTCGGCGCGTACCAGTGGCCCCTGGCTGCACAGGCGCATGCAGCCCACGCCGCACACCTCGACTTGGTCGGCAAGTCCGGCGGCGGCAACCTCGGCCGCCAGGCGATCTTTCACGGCCTGGGCATCGGCCGAGAGGCAGCCGGCCGCCACGCAGCAGCTGATCTGCATGGGCCGGCGCGCCTTGCGCTCGTGCTCGGCGATCTCATGTAGCTCGGCGAGATCCATAGCTGCCTCGCATCCTGCTTCCAGGCAGGGTAGGTTAACCACAGAGACACAGAGGACACAGAGGCGAGGATGTATTCATATTCCAAAATCTCAGAGTCTGTTTGAAAAGCCTGTGTACCACCAAGGCACCAAGGCACCAAGCGGTAGATAACGCTGAGAAAGCACCAACACGGCATACACGATCTTGGTTTACACGATCTTGGTGTCTTGGTGGTTATGTCTCAAACAATTTCTCAGCGCTCAGTGCCTCTGTGGTGCAGATCAGGTGTTGCGCGGCGGGCCGGGCGTTGCAAGCGCCGCGCGCACGCGCGCCACCAGCGCCTCGACCGTCTGGTGGCCGGCCACGGCGCCGTCGAACACCGCCGCCGGCGCGATGCCGCACGCCCCCAGGCAGCGCGCGGTGATCAGCGAGAGCTGGTTGTCGGCTGTGGTGGCGCCGGCTTTGATGCCGGCCGCGTGCTCGACGGCTGCGAGCAGCGAGGCAGCGCCCTTGACGTAGCAGGCGGTGCCGAGGCACACCACGCAGGTATGCTGGCCCTGCGGCGCGAGCGAGAAGAAGTGGTAAAAGGTGGCTACGCCATAGACGCGACTTGGCGGCAGCTTGAGGCTGTGCGCGACATACAGCAGCAGGTCGTCGGAAAGGTAGCCGAACAGCTCCTGAGCTTTGTGCAGCACCTCGATCAGCGCGTCGGGCTGGTACTGCAGGCGCTTCATGGTGGCTTCGAGCAGCTTGAAGCGGTTGTCGCCGCTCGGGTGCGGCGCGCTGGCTGGCGCGGCGGTGGAAGTGTCGGCGTCGACACGGCTCATGGCGGTACTTTTCTACTCAGGGCGCGAGCGGCGTCGCGCTGTCTCGCTTGCAGGCGAGGGCAGTGCGCAGCCCCACAGCTGCCGTAGACATACTACCTGCTCATGATCCCAGCTATAATACCAAATTCGCTTGATTACCTACCCTTTGCTGGGGGTTTGGGGCGGCTTCGCCGCCGCCATTGCTTATTGTGTTGCACGACGTGGCGAAGCCACGTCGTGCAACACAATCTCTACGTGATCAAGCGAAAAGCGTATAAGGAGCGCTCGGCCGAAGGCTAAAACGCCCACGACGTAGCTCGAGCGTATGAATCAGTATACGCCTGTGGGCGGCCGCCTGGCGGGAAGGTTCGGAAAGCGCGGGTTATCGTTCGGCAACTGCGCGTGCGCCGCAGCACAACGGGCGGCGCCGCGGCGCCGCCCGTTGCGGGAAGTGTTGTGCCTCGCCCGGTTTGGCGCGTGCTATGGCTCGCGGGCCAGCGCCACGCGCGGGCGCAGCGGGCGCACAAGCTCGCCGGCCTGGGCGCGCTCGGCCGCGTGCGGCACCCGGCTCATGGCATACTCGGCCAGCGCGGTGATCGTGAGGCTCGGGTTCACGCCTGGGTTGGCCGGCACGATCGAGCCGTCCACCACATACAGGCCGGGGTAGTTGTGCACCTGGCAGTCGAGGTCGACCACGCCCTCGCGCGCGTCGTGGCCGAAGGGGCAGCCACCCAGGATGTGCGCAGTCATCGGGATGTTCAGCAGCGCCTCGTTGATCGTGCCCGAGGCAATGCCGTTGGTCATCTCGGCGAAGCGCTTGGTTACCTCGTGGCCGATCGGGATCGAGGTCGGGATGCTGTGCTCGGCATCGGGCTGCGACACCAGGCCGCGCCGCCACAGCGTGGTGAGGCTGCGGCCGAGGCGCACGCTGATGCGGTTGTCTTCGGTCTGCATCACCAGCATGATCGTGGTGCGCTTGGCCCAGCCCGGCAGCACGTGGGTGCGCATAAAGTCGGCCGGGCGCCGGACGATATCGCGCGCCGATTTCAGCAGCCGCTGGCCGAACGTACCCGAATCGAGCAGCGGGCCGGCCAGGAAGCGCATCAGATCCGAGCCGGCCGAGTAGCGCACCGGCTCGATCGTTGTCACCGCGTCGGCATTGAATATCGAGGTGATCGCGATCCCCTGCGAGTAATCGGTCTTCAGGCTGCGGTTCACCACGCCAAGCAGCGCCTCGCTGTTGGTGCGAACAATGTCGCCGAGGCGCCGCGAGATCCCCGGCAGCGAGCGCGTGATATCGCGGCAGCGAAACAGCAGCCGCAGCGTGCCAAGCGTGCCGGCCGACACCACCACGTTGCGCGCGCGCACCACCGTGGGCTTGCCCTTGCGCCAGGCCGTCGAGCTGCGGTGCACCACGGCGTAGCGCGCGCCGTCGGCCTGGCCGGCCGGCAGCGGCTGGATGTCGCGCACCTCGCACTCGGCGCGTACCTGCGCGCCCCACTTCTCGGCGAAGTGCAGGTAGTTCTTCATCAGCGTGTTTTTGGCATTGTGGCGGCAGCCGACCATGCAGCCGCCGCAGTGAATGCAGCCGCTGCGCGCCGGCCCCTCGCCGCCAAAATATGGGTCGGGCACCTCCACGCCTGGCTCGCCGAAGAACGTGCCGACCGGTGTTGGCTGAAACGTCTGCTCCTGGCCGAGATCCTTGGCGATCAGCCTGAGCGTGTTGTCGGCCGGCCACAGCCGCGGGTTTGGCGCCACGCCGAGCATGCGCTTGGCAGTGTCGTAGTGCGGCCGCAGAATGCTCTTCCAATCGGCGAACTTGTGCCACGCCGGCGCCGCGAACAGCTCGTCGCTTGGCTCCATCAGCACGTTGGCATAGCCCAGGCTGCCGCCGCCCACCCCGGAGCCGTGCAGCACGAACACATCGCGAAACGGGCTGATCTGCAAAATACCGAAGCAGCGCGCCACTGGCATCCACAGGTACCTGCGGATATTCCAGGTAGTTTTGGCAAAGTCCTCGTCGCGGAAGCGCTTGCCGCGCTCGAGCACCAGCACCCGGTAGCCCTTCTCCGTCAGCCGCATTGCCGACACGCTACCGCCGAAGCCGGAGCCAATGACCACATAGTCGAAGGTCTCGCTGGTCGAGGTCATGTCGCTCTCCCCTTCTGCCATCACGATCCACGGTAGAGATGATGAGTTGCCGACTGTTGCCATGCGCGAGGTAGCTGCGCTGCGGTTCGAGGTGTCTCTTCATGACGCAGTGTACCATAAACCGAAGGACATGCAAGTTGGCTGGCACGCAGCTTTTTTTGCCTGCGGCAGCTTTGTGTGCGCTTGTTCCGCGCATAGCGCGGAACAAGCGCACATACGTACAAAGAAAGTACCGCTGTGCTTTGGCGGGTCGCGGCTGGCGCCAGCCACAACCCGCCAGAAACGAAAGTGAACAAAACACAACTTCTTGTTGTCACCTATTTCCGAACGCTTTTCACCAAAAATGGTACGCTCTAGCACAAGAAATCTGGTGGCGACGAAGCCCCATTTAATCGCACATCGGCGCTGAAGCCGAATGTAATTGGAGGAACACCATGAACGCCAAGCTCACCAACACCAAGGGCGACGTGATCATCGCCGACCCGCCGATCGCGCAGCTGCTGTTCAGCAACACCAAGCTCGCCTGGCTATGGGCGATCGTTCGGCTTTACCTGGGCTACCAGTGGATCAACGCCGGCTACCACAAGATCACCGGGCAGGGCTGGCTCGACGGCGGCGCGGCGCTGAAGGGCTTCTGGACCAACGCCGTAAAGATCCCCGACACCGGCAAGCCGGCGATCGCGTTCGACTGGTATCGCAGCTTTATCCAGTTCATGCTCGACAACGGCTGGTATAGCTGGTTTGCGCCGCTGGTGGCCTTTGGCGAGACGCTGATCGGCGTGGCGTTGATCGTCGGAGCGTTTGTCGGCATCGCCGCGTTCTTCGGCGCGCTGCTGAACTGGAATTTCATTATGGCCGGCGCGGCCAGCACCAACGCAGTGCTGTTCACCCTGGCGATCCTGCTGATTATGGCCTGGAAGGTCGCTGGCTGGTATGGCCTCGACCGCTTCCTGCTGCCGATCGTCGGCACGCCGTGGACGTGGAACCAGCAGAATACGCTGCCGCCGAACCGGCCGCAGCCCAAGCCTCTGGGATAACCTGCACCTCGAGCTCGGCTCGCTCGAATATGGCGCCGGCTGTTACAGGCAGCCGGCGCCATATTGTTATCTTTGGAAGCTGTCTGAAAAGGGTTGAGTAAATAGCTCTTTACCGCGCGTTGCGATTTCTCAACCGAAGCGCGGTTGCTCGTCAATTAGGATGTACTCGGCTATGTCTGCGGGCGTTGGCCGGTGGTTTGGTGCAGACAAGAATGGGGCGCCCATGCCGAAACAACCAGGGGCGTTGCATATCCGCCAGCCGAATAACATGCTGGCTGAGCACGTCAGCTACCCCGATACTCAGTTTCAAAGCTTGCTTGAAGCCGCGCCCGACGCGATTGTGATCGTCGACGGCCTGGGCGCAATGGCGATCGTCAACCAGCAAGCCGAAGCAATGTTCGGCTATAGCCGCGACGAGCTGATTGGCCAGCCGATCGAGATGCTGCTGCCCGAGCGCCTGCGGCAGCGGCATGTTCACTACCGCAGCCTCTACGCCGACGCGCCGCGCACGCGCCCGATGGGCTCGAACTATCAGCTGATCGCGATGCACAAAGACGGGCGCGAGTTTCCCACCGAGGTGAGCCTCAGCCCGCTCGAAACCGAGCAGGGCCTGCTGGTGATCAGCGTGATCCGCGATATCTCCGAGCGCCAGCGCGCCGAGGCGGCATTGCGCCGCCAGACGAACTTTGTCCATCTGCTCCAAGAGGTCGCCGTCACCGCGAACCAGGCCACCACCGTCGAGGCGGCGCTCCAGCAGGCGATCGACCAGATTTGCGCGCACACCGGCTGGCCGATTGGCCATGTGTATCTCTCCGACGGCCGCGACGACGGCCTGGTGCCGACGGCGATCTGGCACTTTGATCAGCCGGGCTTGTTCGAGGCGTTTCAGAAGCAGACCGAGGCGCTGCGGATCGGGCCGGGCGGCGGCCTGGTGGGCCAGGTGCTGGCGAAGAAAAAGCCGGCCTGGAGCATACTCGGCCACGATCAGCAGTTTCTGCGCGCGCGCGCGGCGCTCGAGAGCGGCCTCCACGCCGGGTTCGCGTTTCCGGTGCTGGTGAGCGACGAAGTAGTGGCGGTGCTTGAATTTTTCTCGACCGAGGCCGCCGAGCCCGACGAAGCGCTGCTCGAGGTGATGGCGCACGTTGGCACGCAGCTGGGGCGCGTGGTCGAGCGCACCCGCTCGGCCTCCGAGCTCGAGCGCCGGGTGCGGCGCCGCACCGCGCACCTGAACGCGCTGCTCGAGCTGAGCAAGGAGCTGCTGCCGGCCCGCGAGCTCGACACGCTGTTGCAGCGCGCGATGAGCAATGCCATGGCGCTGGTGCCCGAGGCGAGCTGCGGCGCGATCTACCTGTACCAGTCGTCGAGCAATCGCCTGGCGCTGCGCGCGAGCACGGGCTTTGGCCAGCTGCCGGCCACCAATGTGCCAATCGCGCTGGGGGTGCTCGGCAGCGCATTTAGTACGCGCCAGGCCCAGGCCGCCAGCTCGGTCGACGAGTTCAACGCGCTGACCCCTGGCCTGGACGACGAGCAGCGGCTGCAGCTGCTGCGCGCGCTGGATCTGCGCGCGCAGCCTACCGGCGTGCTGGCCATCCCGCTGGTGGCCCACGAGCAGGCGGTAGGCGTGCTGCTGCTGCTGCGCAAAAACGGCACCGGGACGTTCGCGGCCGAGGCGCGCGCGACGCTCGAGGGGCTGGCGAGCCTGGCTGCGGCGGCGATCCTCGAAGAGCGCAGCACCCGCCGGGCCGCCACGCTCTCGAACCAGCTGGCCACGCTGGAAGAGCAGCAGCGCGCGCTCACCGAGCGCCTCAGCTCGGCCGAGGCGGCGATTTTGCAGGCGGCGCGCCTGGCGGCGGTGGGCCAGCTGGCAGCGGCGATCGCCCACGAGATCAACAACCCGCTGTATGCCGCGCGCAACTGCCTGTACCTGCTCGAAAATGAGCTGAGCGACCGGCAGGCCGGCTCGGATTACCTGGCGATCGCCCGCGAGCAGCTCACGCGCATCGCCGGGATCATCCAGCGCATGCGCGATTTCTACCGCCCGGCGCGCGGCGATCTGGCGCCGGCGAATATCAACCAGCTGCTCGAAGATACGCTGGCGCTGGCCGGGCTGAACGCGCGCGACACCGCGATTGAGATGATCTTCACGCCCGATCACACGTTGCCCGACGTGCGCTGCAACGCCGACCAGCTGCGCCAGGTGTTTTTGAACCTGGTGCTGAACGCAATCGAGGCCATGCCCGATGGCGGCACGCTCACGGTGCGTACGGTGGCCGGGCAGAATGTCGCGCTGATCGAGATCCAGGATACCGGCGTGGGCATCCCCGACGATATTCGCGTGCACCTGTTTGAGCCGTTCTACACCAACAAGCCGAACGGCACCGGCTTGGGGCTGTCGATCAGCGCGCATATTGTGACGCAGCACAACGGCCAGATCGAGGTTGAGAGCAGCGCGGGCGCGGGCAGCACCTTTCGGGTGGTGCTGCCCTACGAGCCATAGCCGCGCGGCAGCTGCGTAATACGCTGTTCGCTTGATCACGTATCGATTAGTGTTGCACGACGTGGCGAAGCCACGTCGTGCAACACAATAAGAGAATGGGGGCGGCGAAGCCGCCCAAACCCCACCAAAATGTAAGTAATCAAGTGGATGGTATAAGTCCTAAGCATCTCTCTGAAAATGGGTACGCGAGGGGCATAGCCCCTCGCGTACCCATTTTGGCAGGTGGCGGCCACATTCGGGGCCGCCACCTTTTTCAGACCGCTTTAGCGCAGGTGCTGGTCGAACGAGTTGAGCACCTTCATGTAGTTGGCACGCTCGAACGCAGCCGGCTCGGCGACGGCGCGCTGGCTCATGCTGCCGCGCATCTGCTCGATCGACTCGTACTCGCGCTCGACCATCCAGGCGCGCAGGTCGGCCAAGATGTCGCTCACGCGATGAATGCCGTGCGAGAGCAGCTCGGATGTCATCATTGCGACATTCGCGCCGGCCATCATGGCCTTGAGCACATCGATCGCCGTATGCACCCCGCCGGTGAGCGCAAAGTCGACGGGCACAGTGCCGTAGAGCATCGCGATCCAGCTCAGCGGCAGCCGCAGGTCGGCCGAGGTGCTGAGTGTGAGGTTCGGCGCCACCTCAAGGCGATCGAGGTCGAAGTCGGGCTGGTAGAAGCGGTTGAATAGCACCAGTGCGTCGGCGCCGGCGTTGGCGAAGCGCCGGGCTACGTACGGCAGCGCCGTAAAGAACGGGCTAAGCTTCAGCGCGATCGGCACGTGCACCCGCGCGCGCACGCTGTGCACCAGCTCGACATAGCTATCTTCGAGCGCGGCGCTGCTGATCGCCGGGTCGGTCGGCAGATAGTAGATGTTCAGCTCAATCGCGTCGGCGCCAGCCTCCTGCATGCGCAGCGCGTAATCGACCCAGCCGCCATCGGAGACGCCGTTGAGGCTGGCGATCACTGGCACGCTCACGGCCTGCTTCACGCGGTGCAGATGCTCGAGGTATGGCTCGGGGCCGATGTTGTAGTGCCCCAAGTCGGGGAAGTAGCTGAGCGCTTCGCCGTAGTGCTCGGTGCCGCGTGTAAGGTAGTGATCGAGCTCGCGGCTCTCGTGGGTGATCTGCTCTTCGAACAGCGAGTACATCACGATCGCGCCGATCCCGGCTTCGTCGAGCCGCCGCACCGGATCGAGCTTTTTCGAGAGCGGCGAGGCCGAGGCGACCAGCGGGTTTCTCAGCGGTATGCCCATGTATGTCGTGCTCAGGTCGACCTGATTGGAGAATTGCTCGGACATTGGTCTTGCTCCTCTGCGAGTATGCCGGCTGGTATGCCGCAGGCTGCAGGCGCCTGCGCACGCTGCAACCTGCGGCCCGCGACGTTTCGGCTACGGCTTGCCGTTGTGGTGTGGCTCGGCGGCAAGCTCCTGGTAGTGCTCCCAGCGCTCTTTGACGCCCTGCTTGGCCTGGCGGATCAGCTCTTCGGAGCGGTGCTCGTCGCTCTGCAGCAGCATGCGGTAGCGCGTCTCGTTGTAGACATACTGCTCGAGCGGCACGCTGGGCGCCTTCGAGTCGATCACCAGCGGGTGCTTGCCGGCCTCGGCCAGGCGCGGGTCGAAGCGGTACAGCAGCCAGTGGCCGCTCTGCACGCCGAGCTTCTGCTGCTCGAGGCCCTTGCGCATGTCGATGCCGTGGGCGATGCAATGGCTGTAGGCAATCACCAGCGAAGGCCCATCGTACGACTCGGCGTCGATCAGCGCCTTGAGGGTCTGCTGGTCGTCGGCGCCCATGGCGATGCGCGCCACGTACACATTGCCGTAGGCCATCGCCAGCAGGCCCAGGTCCTTCTTGGGGGTAGCCTTGCCCTTGGCGGCGAACTTGGCCACCGCGCCGAGCGGCGTGGATTTGGAAGACTGGCCGCCGGTGTTCGAGTAGACCTCGGTGTCGAGCACCAGGATGTTGACATTGCGCCCCGAGGCCAGCACGTGGTCGAGGCCGCCGAAGCCGATGTCGTAGGCCCAGCCGTCGCCGCCGATGATCCACACGTCTTTGCGCACCAGCGTGTCGGCCAGGCTCAGCAGCAGCGCGATCTCGGGGTTGCCTGCCGGCTGCGCGGCGCTCAGCACTTCCTTCAGCCGGGCCACGCGCGCGCGCTGGGCGCTGATGCCGGCGTCGTTGTGCTGGTCGGCGGCGAGCAGCTCGTTCGCCAGGTCGGCGCCGACGGCATCGGCCAGCCTGGCGAGCAGCTCGCGCGCTTGCTCGTTCTGCTTATCGAGCGCGAGGCGCATGCCTAGGCCGAACTCGGCGTTGTCTTCAAACAGCGAGTTGGCCCAGGCCGGCCCGCGGCCGGATTGGTCGACGGCGTAGGGCGTGGTGGGCAGGTTGCCGCCGTAGATCGACGAGCAGCCGGTGGCGTTGGCGATGAGCGAGCGGTCGCCGAACAGCTGCGTCACCAGCTTGATGTAGGGCGTCTCGCCGCAGCCGGCGCAGGCGCCCGAGAACTCGAACAGCGGGATCATCAGCTGCGAGTTCTTGATCGTGCCGACATTGAGCCTGGAGCGCTCGATATCGGGCAGCTGGCGGAAGAACTCCCAGTTGCGGGCCTCGCGCTCGCGGATCGGCGGCTGGTCGGCCATATTGATCGCCTTGCGGCCGACCTGGCGCTTGTCTTTCACCGGGCAGGCTTCGACGCACAGGCCGCAGCCGGTGCAATCTTCGGGGGCAACCTGCAGGCTGAACTTCTGGCCGGGCAGCTCTTTGAAGCGCGCGTCGACGCTGAGGAACTCGGCCGGCGCGCCGGCCAGCTCGGCCGGCTCGTACACCTTCATGCGGATGACGGCGTGCGGGCACACCAGCGCGCACTTGCCGCACTGGATGCACAGGTCCGGCTCCCACACCGGGATCTCGAGCGCGATGTTGCGCTTCTCCCACTGCGAGGTGGCGGTGGGGTAGACGCCGTCGCACGGCAGCGCGCTCACCGGCAGCTGGTCGCCGTCGCCGGCGATCATGCGCCCGAGCACGTCGCGCACGAACGTGGGCGCCGTCGCAGGCACGGGCGGGCGGCGGTGCGTCTGGCCAGCGTCCGTGCCGCCGCTATCGGCGCCGGCCAGCACCGGCACCTCGTACAGGTGCGCCAGCGTCTCGTCGACGGCGCGGTAGTTTTGCTCGACGACGGCGGCGCCGCGTTTGCCGTAGGTCTTCTTGATGCTGCGCTTGATCTCCTCGATCGCCTGCTCGCGCGGCAGCACGCCGCTGATCGCGAAGAACGCCGTCTGCATGATCGTGTTGACGCGGCCGCCCATGCCGGTGGCGCGGGCGACCTTGGTGGCGTCGATCACGTACAGGTGCAGCTGGCGCTCGAGGATGGTGGCCTGCACCTCGGCCGGCAGCTGCTCCCACACGGTGTCGGGGCCGAAGGTGCTATTCAGCAGGAACACGGCGCCGGGCGCGGCGTACTTCAGCACGTCGAAGCGCTCGAGGAACACGAACTGGCTGCAGGCCACGAACTGGGCCTGGTCGATCAGGTAGGGCGCGCGGATGGCGTGCGGCCCGAAGCGCAGGAACGAGGTGGTGACCGAGCCGGATTTCTTCGAGTCGTAGACGAAGTAGCCCTGGGCGTGGTTGGGCGTCTCCTCGCCGATAATCTTGATCGAGTTCTTGTTGGCGCCCACCGTGCCGTCGGCGCCGAGGCCCCAGAACACGCAGCGCACGGTGTCGCTCTGCTCGATTGTGAAGCCGGGGTCGTAGGCCAGGCTGGTGTGGCTCACGTCGTCGTTGATGCCGACGGTGAAGTGCGGCTTGGGCTGCGGCTGGGCCAGCTCGTCGAACACGGCCTTGACCATAGCCGGCGTGAATTCTTTGGAGGAGAGGCCGTAGCGCCCGCCGATCACCAGGGGCAGAAGGCTGGGGGCCGAGGCCTGCGACGGATCGCCTTCGGCTGCCGCACCCCGACTCCTGGCGGCCTCACTCAGCGCCGCCACCACGTCGAGGTACAGCGGCTCGCCGGCGCTGCCGGGCTCTTTGGTGCGGTCGAGCACCGCGATCGCCTTGACGGTTGGCGGCAGCGCGGCCACGAAGTGCGCCACCGAGAACGGCCGGAACAGGTGCACCTTCACCACGCCGACCTTCTCGCCGTGCGCGTTCAGGTAGTCGGCGGTGGCGGCGGCGGCCTCGGCGCCCGAGCCCATGGCCACGATCACGCGCTCGGCATCGGGCGCGCCCGAGTAGTCGAACAGGTGATACTGGCGGCCGGTGATCGCGGCCAGCCGATCCATGTATTTCTGCACAATCGCCGGGCAGGCGGCGTAGAACGGGTTGACCGTCTCGCGGGCCTGGAAGTACACGTCGGGGTTCTGGGCGGTGCCGCGGATGCTCGGGTGCTCGGGCGATAGCCCGCGCGCGCGGTGGGCCTGCACCAGCGCGTCGTCGATCATCGCGCGGATGCCCGCGTCGTCGATCTGCTCGATCTTATTGATCTCGTGCGAGATGCGGTAGCCGTCGAAGAAGTGCATGAAGGGCAGGCGCGCCTCGAGCGTAGCGGCGTGGGCGATCAGCGCCATATCCTGGGCCTCTTGCACCGAGTGCGACGACAGCAGCGCCCAGCCGGTCTGGCGCACCGCCATCACGTCGGAGTGATCGCCGAAGATCGAGAGGCCCTGCGCGGCGAGGGCGCGCGCGGCCACGTGAAACACCGCCGATGTCAGCTCGCCGGCGATCTTATACATGTTCGGGATCATCAGCAGCAAGCCCTGCGATGCGGTGAATGTCGTGGTAAGCGCGCCCGTCTGCAGGGCGCCGTGCACCGCGCCGGCCGCGCCGCCTTCCGACTGCATCTCGATCACCTGCGGCACGGTGCCCCACAGGTTCGGCTGCCCCACCGCCGACCATGCGTCGGCCAGCTCGCCCATCGGCGTCGATGGCGTGATCGGGTAGATCGCGATCACCTCGCTGAGCTTGTGCGCGATCCGCGCGGCGGCTTCGTTTCCTTCTATTGTCACCCATGTCCCGTGCATTGGCTTCCTCCAAGGGCTTGTAAAGCGCCGCAGCGGCGGCGCGATTGCATCCAGGGCGCGTGGAACACACTGCGGCAGCGTTGTGGCGCGTGAAACAATACGTTCAGTATAGGGTTCGCCCGCAGCGTAGGAGTGAAGGAAAAACAACCTCGGGTGGTGATTTCGCGTGCCGCACCCGGCCCGGATGCGGGAAACCGGCCGCTGGCGCTGGCGCGCCGCAGGCTGAAAAAGCGCCGTGCCGGCGAGCGATGCCCTGCGCGCATGCCTTGGGCGCGCCGGCGGGCGATTTGGCGCCCTGGGAGGCTGTTTGAAAAGCCGGTGTACCACCAAGGCACCAAAGCACCAAGCGCTCATACGCTATACTCGATCGAGGTGTCTTCGTGTCTTGGTGGTTACTTCTCAGACAATCTCTGAGAAGCTGTTTGAAAAGGGTGGTTTGGAGGGACTTCGTCCCTCCAAGTATCCACTTTTCTGGCGGGTGGCAGGCCACGATCGTGGCCGCCACCCGCCAGAAGGGAAGTGCGAGGGGCATAACCCCTCGCGCACCCCCTTTTCAAACAGGCTCTGAGGCATGCGCCACCGTGCCCCACGCGGCCGCAAGAAATGGTATACTCATGCTGCGCTGCGGCATGGGCGCACGCCGTGCTTGCCGGGCGCTGGAGTTCAGGTGGTGGCAGGCATGGCCGACGATCTACGCATACAGCTTCTCGGGCCGCTGGCGATCTGGCGCGGCGCGCGCGCGCTGCCCGAGAGCGCCTGGCGCTCGCGGCAAGAGCGCCGGCTGCTAGGGATCCTGCTGGCGGCGCGCGGCCGACGCGTGCCAGCCGAGCAGCTGATCGAGTGGCTATGGCCCGACGCCGCCCACGGCGCAGCCGCCACGAACCTGCGCAGCACGGTGAGCGCGCTGCGGCACCTGCTCGAGCCCGCGAGCGGCCGCGCCTCGTCGCGCTACATCCTCACCCGGCCGGGCGGCTACGCTTGGAACCCCGCCGGCGGCGCCTGGATCGACGCCGAAGAGTTCCTCGCGCTGCTCGACCGCCGCGACACGCCCGCCGATACCACTCTCGAGCAGGCGCTGGCGCTGTATGGCGGCGATTACCTGGCCGACGAGCCCGATGCGCCGTGGGCCGCGACGCTGCGCGAGCTGCTGCGCGAGCGCTTTCTGGCGGCGCTGCACGATCTGGCCGAGCTGCGGCTGGCCCAGGGCGCCTACGATGCCGCCGGCGATCTGGCGCGGCGCGGCCTGGCCCACGATCGCCTGCGCGAGCCGCTGTACCGCACGCTGATGAGCGCGCAGGCCCGCGCCGGCGACCTGGCGGGCGCGCTGCAGACCTACGAGCGCTGCCGCCGCGCGCTCGACGACGACCTGGGCGTCGCGCCCTCGGCCCAGACGCGCGAGCTGCACTCGGCGCTTCTGCGCGACGAGCGCGGCCAGGCCCCCGCGCGATACGGCGAGGCCGAGGCGCGCAGGCACGAAGCGGGCGACCAGCGCGCCGCCTCGGTGACAGCGCGCCTCCCGGCCGCGCGTACCTCCGCAGCGCCTGCCGCTAGCTCGCCGTTTGTCGGGCGTGCCGGCGAGCTAGCGGCGCTGCGCGACTGGATCGCCGCGCTCGATGGGCGGCGCGGCGGGGTGGTGGCGGTGGTCGGCGAGGCCGGCATCGGCAAAACGCGGCTGATCGACGAGGCGCTGCGCGCCGCAGGCGGCCAGCGCTTCACGATCGCGCTGCGCTGCACGCCGCTCGAGCGCGGGCTGCCGTTCGCGCCGCTGAGCGAGGCACTGCGGCCACTGCTCCGCACCGCGCCGCTCGAGCTGCTGCGCCGGCTGCCGCCGGTGGCGCTGGCGCAGGTGGCCGACCTGCTACCGGTGCTCCGCGAGCGCCTGCCCGATCTGCCGACGCTGCCGGGCGGCGCGGCCGAGGGGCACAACTACCTGCTGGATGGCATCGTCGACCTGGCGCTGGCGCTGGCGCGCGAGGGCCCGCTGATCGTCTGGTGCGACGACGCGCACTGGGCCGACGAGGCGACGATCGCGGCGCTCGGCCGCCTGGCGCGCCACGCGCCGCGCCACGCCCTGCTGATCGTGCTGGCCTACCGCTCGGAAGAGCTGGTCGACAACACCGCGCTGCACCAGCTGCTGCGCGCGCTGGGCCGCGAGATGTCGCCGCAGCCGCTGCTGCTCGGCCGCCTGGCCGAGCGCGATGTCGCGGCGCTGCTGGCCGGGCTGGCCGGCACCGATCCGATGCGCGTGTCGCACCTGGCGCTGCGCCTGAGCGCCGCCAGCAGCGGCAACCCGCTGGTGCTTGGCGTGGCGCTGCAGTCGCTGGTCGAGGCCCATGGCGCGCGCTCGCTGGCGGCGCTGCTGCCAAGCCTCGGCACCGAGGCGCCGCTGCCCGACCTGGCCAGCGCGCCGCCGCTGCGCGACCTGGTGCTGGCGCGCGTCGAGCGCCTGCCCGGCCCCGCCCGCGAGCTGCTCGAGCAGCTTGCGGTTATCGGCCGGCCGGCCTCGCTCGACCTGATCGAGCAGCTGGCAGGCGCCGAGGCGCTGTCTGCCGCGCAGATGCTGCTCGAGCGCCAGTTTCTGGCCGAGGGCGCCGATGGCCGGCTGGGCTTCGGCCACGACCTGGTGCGATCGATCGTCGGCGGCGCGCTGTCGTCGCCGCGCCGCAGGCTGCTGCACCGCCGCGCCGCCGAAGCGATCGCCGCGCTGCATGGCGCGAAGCCGGCGCGCGCCGCCGAGCTGGCGTTTCACTTCGAGCAGGCCGGCCGCGGCGCCGAGGCCGAATCGCTGCGCTACGCGATTGGCGCCGGCGATCACGCACGCCGGGCGTTTGGCTACCGCGCCGCGCTGGCGCACTACGATTCTGCCCTGCGCGCCGCCGAGCGCATGGGCGCACAGGCCCCGGCCGACCTGGTGCGGCGCGCGTTTGTAGGCCGGCTGCTGATCGTCGAAACGCTGCTCGACTGGGACGGCGTGCTCGAAACCGCCGCGCGCTACGAGCGCTGGCGCGCGCTGCTGCCCGGCCAGCCGGCGCTGCTGCCACCGCGCAGGCTGGCGGTGCTGCGCGCGCTCATGGGCGACCTTGCCGAGGCCGCCGTGCTCAGCCGCGCGCACGACACCCAGCCCGCGAACGTCGCGCCGGCGCTGGCCGATCTGCAGCAGCGCACGGCCATGCTGCTGCAGCCGGTAGCGGCCGAGCGGTTGGATCAAGCGAGGCCGGTGGCCGGCGAAAGCTTTGTGCCGTTTCAGCCGGCGCCAGATCCGCCCGGCAACCCCGCCGCCGATCTGCCCGAGGCCATGGGCGCCGAGCCGGCAGCCCTGGCGCTGTTCCAAGTCGGCTGGGCCACGCTGATGCAGGGGCTGGCAGGCGCTGCCGAGCCGTGCCTGCTGCGTGCCCACGCGCTCGCGATCGACACCAGCCAGGCCGCGGTGGCGGTGATCAGCGCGCTCCAGCTCGCGCACCTCAGCGCGCTGCGCGGCGACACCGCCGCCACCGAGCGCTGGCTGGCCACCAGCCTGGCTACCGCCGAGCGCGCGCCCGAGGCGGCATGGGCATCGATCTGGCCGCGCATCCACCAGGCGTTTTTGCTGCTGCTCGACGACAAGTTTGCCGACGCGCGGGCGCTGTTCGAGGCGCTCGCCGCGCAGCTTGGCGACCTGCCGGCGTTTGCCTCGCACCGCGCGGGGGTTGAGGTGGGGCTGGGGTTGCTCGATCTCGCCGCCGGCAACCAGGGCCGCGCCGCCACGCGCCTGCAGGCCGCAATGGCCAACCCGCAGGCGCTCTATGGCTTTGTGTACGCGGCGGCGCAGCACGGGCTGGCGCGCATCGCGGCATCGCGCGGCGATCTGCCCGGCGCGCGCATGCGGCTGGCGCACACACTCGACTACAGCGCGCGGCGCGGGCTGCTGCCCGAGTACATCCGCACCGCGATCGAGATCGCCCGCATCGAGCGCGACTTCGGCGAGCCGGCGCTGGCAGTGCCGCAGCTTCAGGCTGCCGCCGCCCTGGCCGACTCGGCCGGCTTCAAACCGCTGGCGGCTGCGGCCCATGCCCTGCTGGCGCGCCTCGCGCCGCTATAACGCCGGAACGGGATCGTTGCCTGCGTATGGCTACGTAGGTGGCGCACAAGGCCCGTGCCAACCCCGTTTGCTCACTTTCTTTTTGGTATGCCCTGCCCGGCGAAGCCGGGCAGGGCATACCAAAAAGAAATTCGGGGCTGGCGAAGCCGCCCCCGAACCCCCACCATGAACCAAGTGGCCAGCCGAATTTGGTATAATCCGCCAAGGATCCGCCCAAGCGAAGGAGCGCGCATGAGCGCCGACGTCAGGTTTCTCAGCCCGGCTGGCCTCTCCAAGCCCACCGGCTACAGCCACGTGGTTGCTGCCAGCGGCGGCACGACGGTGTATATCTCTGGGCAGGTGGCCTTCGACGCTGCCGGGAATGTCGTGGGCGAGGGCGACCACCGGGGCCAGGCCGAGCAAGTGTTCGCGAACCTTCAGCAGGCGCTGGCCGCCGCTGGCGCCGGCTTCGAGCACCTGGTCAAGGTCACCTACTTCGTGGTCGGGCTGACGCACGATGTGACGTTGATGCTACGCGAGGTGCGCGCCGGCTACCTCAGCGCCGAGCGCCCGCCCGCCAGCACGCTCGTGGCCGTGGCTGGCCTGGTCGACCCGCGCCTGCTCATCGAGGTCGAGGCGATCGCCGTGATTCCGTGAGCGCAGGCTCGGTTGGGGCGCGTTTTGTGTGTGTTGCTCGAAGGGTGGCGCAACGCGCCACCCTTCGAGCGCGAAAGGGCTGGGAGCAAGGGCATACAGCTAGCGGCGCGCTGCTATGAGGCTGGGTCGTCGAGCGCGCAGAAGCGGTAGCCAATCCCTGGCTCGGTGAGGATGTAGCGTGGCTTGGCGGGCTGCGCCTCGATCTTGCGGCGCAGCTGGCTGATGAACACGTGCAGGTTCTGAACATCCTGCTCGTATCCCGGCCCCCACACTTGGGCAAGCAGCCACTGGTGCGTGAGCACCCGGCCCGGGTGTGCCGCAAGTGTTGTGAGCAGCGAATACTCGGTGGGGGTCAGGCGCACATCGCCGTTGGCGTTGGCCACCTGCCGGCGTTCCAGGTCGATCCGCAGGTCGTCGGCTACAATCAGCGATGGCCGCGCGGCCGGCCGGTTGGCCCGGCGCAGCGCCACGCGGATGCGCGCCAGCAGCTCGTGGGTACCGAATGGCTTGGTGATATAGTCGTCCGCGCCCAAGTCGAGCGCGCGCACTTTCTCCATCTCGTCGTAGCGCGCCGACAGAATCAAGATCGGTACCTCGCTCTCGGCGCGCAGCTTGCCGCAGATCGCGAAGCCATCCTGGTTGGGCAGCCCGAGGTCGAGGATCACCGCCGCTGGCGGGTCGCTTCCGGCGACCTCCAGGCCCTCCTCGCCGGTCGCGACCGCCGTCACGCGGTAGCCGCGCTCGCCCAGGCTCGAGCGCAGCAGCCGCCGGATCGACAGCTCGTCATCGATCACCAGGATGTGCTCCGCTCCCATAGCTACACTCCAACTGGCACCGCGCGTTGGCTGGCCTCGATCGGCAGGTAGATTTCGACGAGCGCGCCGCCACCCTCGCGCCCAAGCAGCGTAATTCGCCCGCCGTGCGCGTCAATCAGCCCTTTGCAGATAGCCAGCCCGATGCCGGTCCCGGGAATGCGCGTGCCGGCCGGCTGCGATGCGCGGTAGAATTTCTCGAACACCCGCGCGCGCTCTTCGGGCGCGACGCCCGGCCCACGGTCGCCGATCTGAATGCGCAGCTCGCGCGCTTCCAGCCCCGCAGTGATTGTGATCGGCGTGCCTGGCGGTGAGTAGGCGCGCGCGTTCTGCAGAATATTCCACAGCACCTGTTCGATCTGCACGTAGTCCACTGGCAGCAGCGGCAAGTCGTCGGCGACGACCAGCTCGATCGGGCGGCCGGCAAGCTCGCTCGCCAGCCGGTCGAGCACGCTGTAGATGATCTCGGCCATATTGTACCAGCCGCGCTGCGAGTGCATCACGCCTGCCTCGATCCGCGTCAGGTCGAGCAGATTGGCCACGAGGTGGTGCAGCTGGTGCGCCTGCGAGTCGATCACCTGGGCAAAATCACGGATGGCCGTAGGCGACCAGCGCACATCTTCCGAAAGAAGCTCCTCGGCCGCGCCAATGATCGACGCTAGCGGCGTACGAAAGTCGTGAGAGATCGCCGATAGCAGCGTGGATTTCAGCCGATCGGAGGCTGCGAGCGCCTCGGCACGCGCGGCCGCCTGGCTTAAGCGGCTGCGCTCGAGCGCCAGCGCCGCCTGGTTGGCCAGCGTGTCGAGCAGGCGCTGCTGGCTGGCCACAGGTGTGTCTTGTGCCGGGCGGCTGACGATCTGTATGCTGCCGAAGGTCTGATTGCCGCTACGCAGTGGCGCGCTCGCGATCGGTGCATTGGCTGGCCACGCGCCGCTTTCGGCGCAGACTTTCAGCTCGCCGTCGTCCGATACGAGCAGCATCCGGCACCCAGGGCTCACGAGCAGGCGCTGCGCGGTGGCGACGAAGAGCGGCGCGATGGTGTTGAAATCCAGCTCGGCGCTGATTGCCTGGCTGAGCGCGTAGAGCGCGGCAGCCTCGTCGGCGCGCTGCTGCGCTTCGGTGGCCTGGGCGCGCACGCGCAGCGCAATGCCGCCGGCCAGAAACGCGGTTGTGAGAAACACGAGCAGGCGTGAGACGTCTTCGGCATCGTCGACCGTGAAGCTGTAGATCGGGTCGACGAAAAAGAACTTAAAGGCTACAAAGCTCAGGCCGGCGCACAGCATCGCCGGCCAGCGCCCCAGCGTGGCCGCGCATAGCAGCACGGCCACCAGGTAGATTGGCGAGATCGAAAGCAGCGAGAACCGCAGCACGTGCTGTATTACCCAGAGCGCCGCTGTTACCACCACGACAATTGCGACGCTCCAAACGTACGCGTAGCGTATCAGGAGGCGCTGAACGGTCCGTGGCGCATCGCTTGTCATCAGCATGTGAGCAGCTTTGTGTTGTCATAATCGGTAGGCGCAGCAGCCCATGCGCTCACGATATCATAGCCGTCAAGCCCGCGCGGCGCTGGCCCAAGATTGTACGTAGCGGATTGTGCTGCTCTAATCGTGAGTGCCGCCGCCGCGCCTAATGAAATTCTAAAGAAGCCTGCCGCACCTTCGGATGTTCTAAAGATCGGGCGTAGGTAGTATCTCCTCGTGAGTTCCTGAGGTTTCTATCGTAGAGGTGGGTAATCGATGGCCGGATCACGGGCCGCCGGCAATGGCACTTCGCAGCCCGAAGCATTCGGCAATCCACCTTGCGCCTCGGCTCATTCCCCAGCTGCCCGGCGGGCCACTGGCTCGTTGGCGGGTATGCGTTTGCCTGCGCTCGGACACTGGGGTTGTGGAAACGTTTGTTATATGGACAGAGGAGTTTCAATCATGGGTAAGCGGTTTGTCTTGTTTCTCAGCCTGTTCGTGCTGTTGGCATTGTTGCTGAGTGCAACAGCCAGCGCACACCCCGTGAGCGTCGCCGACGGGAGCCGTATCGATTGGTTTGGGCGCGGCCCGGCGGCGCCGAACATCGGCGCGATCGCGCGCGACTCAGCCGGCCACGGCGAATTCGTCTGGACCGATGCGCGCGGCGACCAGCGCCTCGCCAGCCCGATCGGCGCCACCGGCTATATCACCCGCGAGGCCGACCTGGCGCGTTTCAGCATCACCGCTGATGCCAATAACCTGTACTTCCTCGCCAAAATGGATCGTATCAGCGGCATCACCAACAACCCGTCGCCCGAGCTAATGGTGGCGATCGACAGCGATGCGGCGCACACCGCTGGGCTCGCCGCGCTGCCTGACGGCATGGCCACCAATGTCGACCCTGCGGCGAAGTGGGAGTACGTGGTGGAGACGCAGTTTACGAGCTCGGCCTCGACGGCCAAGCCGGTGCTGTATACCAACGGCAGCAGCGGCGTGTGCTCGGCCTGCGCGGCCCAGATGCTCAGCGCCGCGACGCTGCAGGGCAGCTTTCTCGAGGTGAGCGTGCCCTGGGCGCAGATCGGCACTACGCCTGCGGCCGCCACTAGCCTGCGTTTCACCGTGCTGACCTTCTACAGCGACAAGCGCACCCCCGCCGACGGAATCGCCTCCAAGGCCATCGACGTCGTCAGCCCGCTTAGCACCGCAGATGAGCTGAGCGACAACACTGCCAACGCGTATGTCGACCTGCACTTTGATGCGAACGGCGACGTATTCGCGCCGCTGCTGATCTCGGAATTTCTGCCCGATCCGCCCACCAGCCGCGACCCCGAGGGCGAGTGGATCGAGCTATTTAACCCCAACACCTTTGATGTGAGCCTGCAGGGCTACAAGCTAGGCGACCAGGCGTATCGAGGCGGATCGCAGGGGATGCTGCAGCTGCCGAACCAGACGCTTGCGGCTGGCCAGGCGCTGGTTGTGGCGAACAACAAGGCGGTATTTCAGTCGCGCTACCCGAGCGTTCCGGCCGGCCAGATCGTCGATATGACCACGCTGGTGCCGTATAGCGCCTGGGCCAGCGGCAGTGTCTCGCTGCAGAACACGAACAATGGCCAGCCGTTCAAAGAGAGCATCGCTCTGCTCGACCCACGCGACACGCTGGTCGACCTGGTGCAGTACACCACGCCGGTGCGCGCCAGCGGCCTCGACCCGGACAACCGGCCGGTGGTGCTGGCCGGCACGAGCGTGACGCCAAACGCCAGCTACGAGCGCTGCCCCTCCAGCCTCGACACGAACGACGGCGTGGTCGATTTTGTGACCCACACCGCGGTTTCCGAGCAGACGCCCGGCCAGCCGTGCCTGGGTGTACCTGGGGTGGATCTGCGCATCGCGAGCTCAGGGCCGGAAGTTGTGAAGGGTGGCAGCACCGTTCAGGTAGTCTTATCGTTCAGCAACGCCGGAACTGGGCCGCAGCCGGCGCTGAATGTGCAAATTACCGACACCCTGCCGCTCGGCCTGACCTGTGCGAGCCAGAGCTCAAGCGTCTCGGCGGGCTCGATTAGCTTCACCGGCAGCTGCGGCCAGGGCGGCACGCTGAGCTGGAGCATCCCCAGCCTGGCGCCGGGTGCGAATGGTAGCATTATCCTATCGCTGCAGGTGAGCGGTGCCCTGAGCCCCAACACAGTGCTGGCCAGCAGCGCCGGGATCACCAGCAACCCGGTGGAAGATCCGAGCACGCTGGCGAACAACGTCTCGCTCTTCTCGATGATCACCGAAGGGCCGGCGGATCTGACGGTCAGCTCGACCTGGCCAGAAGGTTCGCAGCCGGCGCCCGGCAGCCAGCTCAGCTACACCATCACCTACGCGAACAATGGCGCCGACGATGCCAGCGATGTCGCGATCGCCGACCAGCTGCCAAGCTCCATGGTGCTCGTGAGCGCCAGCGCGCCTGATGCCAGCTTCAACCACGCGACGAGCGGCAACCTCGTCTGGCAGCTTCCGTCGCTTGGCCTGCAAGAAAGTGGCACGATCACCCTGGTGGTCAAGGTGCTGCCGACGGCCGTAACGGGCAGTACGCTCACGAACCAGATTGCGATCAGCAGCAACCCTGCCGACTCGCCGCTGGATAATAACACCGAGACGAAATCGCTGACCGTCGGCAAGCACGTCGTGTACCTGCCGGTAACGCTGCGCTAAGAGCCTGTTTGAAAAGGAGGTGCGCGAGGGGCATGCCCCTCGCATTTCCTTCTGGCGGGTGGCGGCCACATTCGTGGCCGCCACCCGCCAAGAAAGTGAAAGCTTGGAGGGACTTCGTCCCTCCAAACCACCCTTTTCAAACAGCTTCTAAGAAATTTCGGGGGTGGCGAAGCCGCCCCGAGCCCCACATGAAGCAAGCGATCTGCCTGATGTGATATCAGGCCGCCTCTCACGCCCTGCGGTTTACGCCGGGTCGCTGATCATCCACAGCCGCTCGCCATAGCGTGCGCCGGGCGGAGCCACGCTAGCCGCGTACTCGGCGATCTGGCGCTCCATCGCCTCGGGGCCGCCGAATAGCTCGAGCAGCTGGCTGGCGTAGGCGTGGATGGCGTGCACCTTGCGCGCTAGCGCCGCGTCGATTGCTGCAGCCGCCGGCTCGAGCGTGTAGCCAGCCAGCTGGGCCATGCGCTCTTCGAAGCGGCCCGGCCATGCGACATACGGCAGGTCTTCGTAGTGCGCTACCTGCTCGCCAAATACCGCGCGGATTGTCGCGAAGACGATCAGGTGATCGACATGGAGCCCGATGCCGAGCGGCGCGTAGAAGCGCGCCCGCGGCATGCGCGCGCGCAGCTCGCCGAACAGCTCGGTCAGGTCGGCAAACTGCGGGTCGCTCGGGTCGGGCGCGGCAAACAGCGACTCGCGGGTGTTGTAGGCCTGCGGGAAGCGGTAGATCGCGTCGAGCCGGCCGGCCCACCAGTAGTCGAGGCCTAGGCGAGCCATAGCCTCGCGCTCCTCGGCCAGGCGCGCGCCCACCGCCTGGTCGGCTGTCAGGCCCCACTGGCCGTGGAACTCGTCGGCGAGGGCGCTGAACGGCCCGGCCGGGTTAGGCGCGGCGGTGCAGAGCGTGATCGACAGCACCTTCTGGCCAGCCGCGAGCTGGCCGGCGATGGCGCCGCCGCACGAGAGCGGGGTGTCGTCGAGATGCGGCGAGATGTACACATGGTCGTAGGTGTCGCCCAGCTGGGCGAGGGTTTCGATTTGCATGGGCTTTCTCAATTACAAGACTTACGCGGTCGCCTGCGATATGGGCTTGTTCTGCCTGCGGCAGCATGGTACTTCGCTTTCTTTTGTGCTCAGAGCCTGTTTGAAAAGGGGGTGCGCGAGGGGCTATGCCCCTCGCACTTTCTGGCGGGTGGCGGCCACATTCGTGGCCGCCACCCGCCGACAAGTGAATACTTGGAGGGACTTCGTCCCTCCAAACCACCCTTTTCAAACAACTTCTCAGATTTTGGCGCAAAGCGCCAACATCTGAGCACCAAACATGAAAAAGTACCGCTTTGGCTGGTCGCGGCTACCGCCGTGCCGCGACCAGCCAACAAGAGTGATTTTGGAGGGCGCAAGCCCTCCAAGCCTCCACGCGGGAGGATACCGCGTAACTCGTGCCAATTACACCACGTACGCAACCGGCGTTTTGCCTTCGGCAGAGTGGTGCTTTTCGTTCAAGGTGCGCTCTTCCGCGCAAAGCGCGGACGCACACCGAACTCATTCGGTACCGCGCCCCGCAGGCAGCACGTGTCTATATCGCGTGCAGCCGCCGCGTCAGCGCGTCAGCGTGATCTTGCGCAGCCCGCGTGGCCGGTCGGGGTCGCCGCCGCGCGCCAGCGCGAGGTGGAGCGCCAGCATCTGCCCTGGCACGATCGCGGCGATCGGGCTGAGCCACTCGGGCAGGTTGGCGGCCACCGGCAGCAGCGTACCAGCGCCATCGATCGCGTCGGCGTCGGAGATCGCCACCAGGTCGGCGCCGCGCTCGTGCAGATCGTGGGCCAGCTCGCTCAGGTCGGCGAAGGCGGCGCCGCGCGGCATCACCACCAGCACGGGAGTGCCCTCGCTCACGGTGGCGATCGGGCCGTGGCGGAAGTCGGCCGACGAGTAGGCCACGGTCATCACGTAGGTCAGCTCCTTCAGCTTCAGCGAGAGCTCGAGCGCGGTGGCGAAGTTGAAGCCGCGGCCGATCAGCACATACTGCTCGTTGGGCTGGAAGCGCGCCGCCAGCGCTGGCACGCTAGTGGTGGCGGCCAGCGTCGCGTCGAGCGCGGCTGGCAGCCCGGCGAGCTCGGCATTGCGCTCGGGCTGGCCGCCCAGCGCCGCCGCCAGCATAGCCATCGCGGTGAGCTGGGCGGTGTAGGTTTTTGTCGCGGCCACGCTGCGCTCGACACCGGCGTGCAGCTCGATCACGTGGTCGGCGGTGGCGGCCAGCGGCGAGGCGCCATCGTTAGTGATCGCCAGCGTCGGCCGGCCCTGGCGCTTGCCTTCCTCCAGCACCGCCACGATGTCGGGCGACTGGCCCGACTGCGAGATGCCAACGACAAGCGTGTTCGCCAGGTGCGGCGGCGTATGGTAGAGCGTATACAGCGCCGGGGTGGCCAGGCCCACCGGGTAGCCCGCCAGCGACGCCCAGGCGTACTTGGCGTAGATCGCGGCGTGGTCGGAAGTGCCGCGCGCGGCGATCAGCACGTGGTCGAATGGCGGCAGCTGCGCGGCGATCTGGCGTACGTTCTGGCCCTCGCGCTCGAGCAGCCGCGCGATCACTTCGGGCTGGCTGCGGATCTCCTGTTCGAGAAATGTGGTCATGGCAGGGTGCCTCGTGTTCTTTCAAAACGGCGCCAACGGCGCCGTGGGCGTTTTGTTCGCCTAGCGGAAGCAGCGGCCGCGCCGGCTACCGCGCGGGTGCTGGTGCCTGCGGAGCGCGCGGCTCGGCTGAATGGCCCAGCGGGTACAGGCCAGGGATGCTGACCGGCAGCCGCCCGCCGAATGGGATGTGCCCGAGCAGCGCCAGCGCCAGCGCCTCGATCGACGGCGGCAGGATGCCGTAGCTGCAGGCGTAGGTTGGCGCCTCGGGGTAGGCCGCCAGGTCGTAGGGCGTGCGCAGCGCCAGCGCCACCACCGGCGCTGGGCCGGCCAGCAGCGCGCGCACCAGCGCGGCCTGCGCGCCGCCCGGCGCGGCGCTGATCGTCGCGACGATCACCAGATCGTAGCTGGCGGCCCAGGCGCGCGCGCCTGCGATATCGCTGGCGCTTGGCTCAAACGGCAGCTCGATCTCGCCGACCGCCGGGTGGTGGCGTCGCAGCGCGGCGGCCAGCGCGGGCCGAATGTACGACGACGTATCGGCCGGGGTCAGGTCGATCGGCCGGGGCACGATCACCGCCACGCGCTGCTCGGGCGCCAGGCGCAGCGGCAGCAGCCCGGCGTCGTCGCGCACCAGCGTGGCGGCGCGCGCGGCGATCTCGAACGCCAGCGCGCGGTGCTCGGCGCAGCCTACCAGCGTGAAATCGGGCTGAGGCTGCGCGGCCAGCCAGCGCTTCAGCTCGAGCACGCGCGCGGCCGAGGCCAGCAGCGCGGCCGGCTGCAGCAGCCCGCGCCGCGCGGCGTGGCGCAGCCCTTCGGCCACCAGCCGCTGGCGCGCCGGGTCGGCGCCGAGCAGCAGCAGATCGACGCCCGCGCTCGACGCAGCGATTGCATCGATCGCCAGGCGCTCGTCCTGGGCGATCGCGTGCATGTCCATCGCGTCGCTGATGACCAGGCCGGCGAAGCCCAGCTCGGTGCGCAGGATGCCACTCAGCAGCGCCGGCGAGAGCGTGGCGGGGATGGCGAGCCCCTGGTTCAGCGCGGGTGTGGCCAGGTGCGCGCTCATCACCAGCCGCGCGCCCGCGCCGATCGCTGCGGCGAATGGCGGCAGCTCCACCGCGCGCAGCCGCGCGGCGTCGTGCGGCAGCACCACCGCGCCGTCGTGGGTATCGCCGGCGGTGTCGCCGTGGCCGGGGAAGTGCTTGGCTGTGGCGGCCACGCCGGCCGCTTGCATGCCGCGCACCATAGCCGCCGCGAGCGCGCCAACCGCTGCTGGGTCTTCGCCGAACGAGCGGATGCCGATCACCGGGTTGCGCGGGTTGCTGTTCACATCGCAGCTTGGCGCGTAGTTCACGTTCACGCCCACGGCGGCCAGCTCGCGGCCGAGCGCCAGGCCATTGCGGTAGGCCAGCTCGGCCGAGCCGGTGGCGCCGAGCGCCAGGTTGCCGGGGAAGCGCGTCATGCCGCCGTCGATCGCCATTAGCTGGCCGCCCTCCTGGTCGGCGCCGATCAGCAGCGGCGTGCGGCCAGCCGACGCGGCGGCGCGCTGCAGCGCGGCGGTCAGCTCGCGCACCTGGGCGGCGTCCACCACGTTTTTGGCGCGGAACAGCGTCACGCCGGCGACCTCGTGGCTTTCGAGCGTGGCCAGCAGCTCGGGCGCAGGCGTGGCGCCCTCGAAGCTCAGCATCAGCTTCTGGCCAACCGCGTCGGCCAGCGCCTGCTCGCTCGGGGTGATTGCGGCGCTATGTTGTTTCATCGTAGTGGCTCGCAGAGGCTGCCCGCCAGCAGCTCGCGGAAGCAGTCCAGGTCGATCCGGCCGCCGCCGACCGACATGGCATTGGCGGCGCCTGCGGCCACGGCGTAGCGCAGCGCCTCGGGCGGCGGCAGCGCGCGCGTCAGCGCCACCACCAGGCCGGCCAGAAATGCGTCGCCGCTGCCGACAGTGCTGACGATCGCTACCTCGGGCGGCCGGGCGTGCCAGCTGCCCTCGGCGCCGGCCAGAACCGCGCCCGCGCCGCCAAGCGTCAGCACCACCGCTGCGCCCGCCTGGCTGTGCAGCTCGCGCGCGGCGATGTGCGCCTCGGCCGGTGTCGCGATGCTTCGGCCCAGCAGCTCGGCGGCCTCGGCGGCATTGACCTTCAGGCTCACCCCGCCGACCGCGCGGGCGGCGGCCAGCGCCGGGCCGCTGGTATCGGCCCACACTGGGCAGCCAGTGTCGCGCAGCTGGCGCAGCATCAGCGCGTAGTCGGCCGGCGCCGAGCCGGGGGGCATGCTGCCGCTGACGCACACGGCTGCGGCAGAGAGCGCCTTGTGGACGGCCTGGTCGGCCAGATGCGCCCAGTCGTCCGAGGCTACCGCCGGGCCTGGCTCGTTGATCACCGTTGCGTCGTGGGCGCGCCCGCCAACGATGATCGTGCAGGTGCGGGTTTCGCCGGCGATCCACGTCCAGTCGCCGATCAGGCCATCGCGCGCGGCCAGGTCGGCCACCAGCCGACCGCTGTGGCCGCCCAGAAAGCCGGCGCACACCACCGCGCCGCCGAGCGCGCGCGCCACCCGCGCCACATTCAGGCCCTTGCCCCCCGCCGCCACGATCGAGTTGGCGGCGCGCTGCGGCTCGCCCAGGCGCAGGCCCGGCACCAGCAGCGTGCGATCGACGGCCGGGTTGGGGGTGATGCACAGGATCATAGCGCCTCGCGCGCTTCGGCCAGCGTGGGCTGCGCGGTTGTGCCGCCGGCCGCGCGTGTCGAGAGCGAGCCGCAGGCGCAGGCCAGCCGCAGCGACTGCTCGAGGCTCCAGCCGTTGAGAAAGCCATACACAAACCCGGCGTCGAACGAGTCGCCGGCGCCGGTTGTGTCGACGACGCGCATTGGCAAGGCGGGCGCGCGGGTGGTAGCGCTGCCCTGGCGCGCCACACCGCCGCGAGCGCCGAGCTTGGCGGCCACCACCGGCAGCCGCTCGGCCAGCCGGCCGAGCGCCTCGTCGTCGTCGTCGCTGCCACCAATCGCGCGCAGCTCGGTCTCGTTTGGCAGAAACAGGTCGACGTGCGCTAGCGCCGCGCCCAGGCCGCCGTCCCAGCGCTCGGCCGGGTCGTAGTTCGTATCGAGCGACACCGTCAGGCCGCGGGTTTTGGCCTCGGCGAACAGGCGTGGCACATCGGGGCGCAGCGCGTCGAGCATGAAGAAGGCGCCGAGGTGCAGGTGCCGCGCCCGGCCGAGCATGCCCAGGTCGATCTGGTCGTAGCGCAGCGCCACGATCGAGCCGGCGTAGGTCAGGATCGCCCGGTCGGCGCCGCGCGACAGGATCACGCTGAGCCCGGTGCGCAGGCCCGGGTCGATCACCACGGCCGTCGTGTCGACGCCGCGCGCGGCCAGCTGATCGCGCATAAAATGGCCAAACATATCGTCGCCGATCACGCCGGCGAAGGCCACGCGCAGCCCCAGCCGTGCCGCGCCGCACGCGAAGATCGCCGACGAGCTGCCGATCGTCAGGCTGGCATCGTCGACGGCCTGCTCGACCTGGCCGAACGCCGGGGTCACATTGCCGCGCAGCACCAGGTCGGGGTTAATCTCGCCGACCACCAGCAGGTCGAACTGTGGAGTGGTATCCATGGAATTAGGCCTTCAGCACGCGCGCGCCCTGGCTGGCGAGCGCGGCCTCGATCTCGGAGTCTAGCGCGCGGCCGGTGACGATCAGGTCGGCGGTGCTGACAGGCGCGAGAAACGCGGTAGCGATCCTGCCGAACTTCGTGTGGTCGGCCACCACCACCACCTTGCGGCCGATCTTCAGGATCGCCCGGTCGGTCATCGTCTCGGGCAGGTACTGGTTGGTCAGGCCGTGCTTGGCGTCGATCGCGTGCACGCCGATGATGACCTTATCGGCGCGTAGCTCGGCCAGGGCCTGCTCGGTGATATGGCCGATCATCGAAAGCTCGGCGCGGCGCAGCTGGCCGCCCAGGCTGATCAGCGTAGTATCGGCCGAGTCGGCCATGAGGTTCAGCACCATGAGCGAGTTGGTGATCACGGTCAGGTTCTTGCGCGAGAGCAGGTTGCGCGCCACTTCCAGCACGGTGGTGCCGTTGCCGAGAAAGATCGTGTCGCCGTCGGCGACGAGGTCGGCGGTGGCGCGCCCGATCCGCTGCTTCTCATCGGACTGCTCGGCCAGGCGGTTGACCACAGGCAGCTCGGGCGGGGCCTGGCGCAGCGGGATGGCGCCGCCGTGCACGCGCTGGATCTTGCCGCGCTCGGCCAGCGTGTCGAGGTCGCGGCGGGCCGTAGCCGGGCTGATCGCGAAGGAGTCGCAGATCTGGCCGACTGTGACGCGCTGGCGCTGCTCGATGAACTGAAGCAGGTGTGCCTGGCGCTCAATGCTCGAGATCGCCGGCTCGGTGCCACGCTCCATACGCATTCCTTCTCACGCTTTCTCGGGGCTGTTGTTCATACGAAAGTCGATCGCGGGCGGCGGCGGGTAGCGGCTCTCGGCCTCGGCGCGCAGCGCGGCGTCGAGCGGCCGGCCGGTTTCGGCGGCCAGGCGCCTGGCCCGCAGCTCGAACCAGATATCGGTCAGCTCGGTTTCGCCCTCGCGGATGTCGGCGTACTCGTGCTGGAGGGCGCGCTCGGCCTCGTCGAGGTCGCCGAGCGCCAGCGCGATACGGCCACGCAGGATGCGGATGCGGTCGCGCGCGCGCTGGCTGGCGGGCAGCTGCTCGTACACCGCGTGGGCGCGCGCGAACTCTCCCGTGGCGCACAGCAGCTGCAGGTACTCCTGGGCCAGCGCGGCGGGCGGCGCGCCGCCACCGGCGGCGAGATCCCAGGCCGTGGCGTAGTACTCGCGCGCGAATTCGGCGTTGCCGCGGCGCCGCTCCAGCGCCGCCAGGTTGCGGTAGGCCCAGGCCGAGGGTGTGCGGGCGTTGGCCTCGTGCCAGGCCGCCTCGGCGCCAAGCTCGTCGCCGCGCTCCATGCGCATCACGCCGATGTGCAGCAGGCTGTACCAGTGGCGGCCGTCGGCGCGGCGCAGGCTGGCCTCGAGCAGCGCCTCCCACTCGGGCTGGGTCATCCACTCGCCGGGCAGGGCGCTCGGCGAGTGCTCGGGCAGGCGGCCGTCGCGCAGCAGTGCCAGCCAGCGCTCCTGCTCGGCGCCAAGCGTTGCGGCGGGGAAATCGTACGCGGCCGGGAAGGCCGGCGCGCCGGCGGCCTGGCGGCGGGCGGCCTCGAGCGCGCCCCAGCCGGCCCCGGCGTGCAGCAGCTCGTCGGCGGGCGCGTCGGCGCGGGCACGGCAGCCAGCCTCGATCGCCGCCAGCCGCGCCGGGTCGATCAGCGCCTTGATCGCCTGGTCGGCGGCGTGGCGCGCGTCGGGCCAGCTGGCGGCGTGGACGCGCGCCGGGTCGGCTTCGAGCAGCCCGAACGCCTGCGTCCAGTCCCACACCGCGCCGGCCGGCATAGGCTGGCTGTGCAGCTGGGTTGGCGCCAGGCCAGCCTGGATCTCGAGGTATGCCTGGCCCGGCTCGGAAAGGAACTCCTGCCAGCGCCGGCCACCGGCGTGGGTGCCCCAGCAGAACAGCTTGCGGTAGGCCAGGCGCGGCGTCGATGCCTCGAACAGGCCGGCGCCGGATGCGTCGAGCGCGGCCTCCCAGGGCATGTCGGCGGCCTCGCACTGGAAGAAAAACTCGTTGGCGAACGGGAAGTTCAGCGCGTAGCTGGCGTCGCGGCCGGGCAGGCTGGGCAGCTCGGGCATGTCGGCGGCGCCAAAGCTCAGCTCGCGAAAATCGCCGAGGTACAGCGTCGCGTCGGTTGGCGCCAGCACGCGCACGCCGGGCGCCTCGGGCACCGCGGTATTTGTCCACCAGTACATCGAGGTGGCGGCCTGGCCGGGGTTCACCACGCGCGCGTACACCAGCAGCAGCGGCGATTCGGGCGGCAGGTAGCAGTCGAGCTGCCACAGCAGGCCGCGGCAGCGCTCGAACTCGTACAGGCGCAGGCCCGGCTCGCCGCGCTCGCCGCGGATGGATGCCGCGAACAGCGGCGCGCAGGTGCCGAAGGTGTGGCCGAACTGGCCGATGTTCCACTCGACCCCGCCCGAGAACCAGGCGTTGCGGATGGCCAGGTTGGCCGGCTGGAACACCGGGTTGCGTGCCAGCAGCTCGCGGCTGCTGGGCCGGTGCAGCAGCGAGTACAGCCGCCCGCCCAGCTCGGGCAGAAACGTGGCCGTCAGGAAATCGTTCTCGAGCACGAGCGCCTTGAGATCGAGCGGCGCGCGCGCGCGGCCGTAGTCGTCCTGCATGCGGTAGGGCAGCACGCGGAAGCCCGCCTGCGCGCCAAAGCCCTCGCGCTTGGCCGCCGGCACGCTCGGCAGCGCGCGCACCGGCAGGTCGGCCTGCGCGTCGCGGAAGAACGGCAGCGGGTTCTCGCCGCCGAGCGGCGCGCCGGGGATCGTCAGGGTTTCGATGCGTACCACGGTCATTGGTGCCCCACAAGCGCTAGAACTGGCCGAACTCAATGCCGCGGCTGGTCGGTCGCGTCGTCGCCCAGGTCAACCACCCGGCGCTCGTGGCGGGCCTGCTCGGCGGCAAACACCATCAGGTGCGACTCGAGCGTCTCGTCGGGGCCGGACAGGATCTGGCCGGGGTCGGAGCGCGCCAGCGCTGCCACAAAGCTGCGCATCAGCCCGTCGTCGCCGCCGCCGTGGCCGCTGAGGATCGAGCCGTCGGCGCCGGTGCCGGCCTCGATCGTCTCGCTGGCGCCGCTCAGGAAGTCGTGCACCTCCACGCGCTCGCCGTCGCCGAAGATCTCGCCGTGCGTGCCAAAGATATGTGTCTCGCGGCCGCGCCCGCGCGTGAACGCCGTCATGGTGAACGCGGCGGTCGCGCCGTCTTCGAACTGCATGTTCACCACCTGGTGATCGACAACGTCGTTATCGCAGGCGTACACGCAGCGGCCGTAGGGCCCTTCGCGCAGCGCGGCCAGCACGCCGGCCTCGCTGCGGTCGGTGGTGATCACGTCGACGGGCCAGCCGGTGAGGCCGGCGCGCACGCGCCCAAGGTAGAAGCGCGGCGCCGAGTACGGGCACGCCGGCTCGACGGCGCACTCCAGGCAGCGGTCGGCCGCGCCAGCCGGGCGCTCGCTGGCGCGGAAGTGGCGCAGACTGCCGAACGAGCTCACCTGGGTGCAGCGCCGGCCCATGATGTAGCGGATCCAATCGAGGTCGTGGCACGATTTGGCCAGCAGCATTGGCGACGACAGCGCCTCGTTGCGCCAGTTGCCGCGCACAAACGAGTGCGCCTGGTGCCAGAAGCCCACCGGCTCGAGGTGCTGCATGCTCACGATCGTGCCGACGCGGCCGGCGTCGAGCAGGCGCTTGAGCGCCTGAGTGTAGCGGGTGTAGCGCATCACGTGGCACACCGCGAAGATCACGCCGGCGCGCTGCACCGCCGCGACGATCTGGCGGCACTCGGCCGCGCTGGGCGCCATGGGCTTCTCGAGCAGGATGTGGTAGCCGCGCTCGGCCAGCGCGATCGCCGGCTCGGCGTGCATGGCGTCCTGCGTCGCGATGATCGCGCCGTCGGCGAAGCGCGGCCGCTCGGCCAGCGCGCGCCAGTCGCGCACCACCTGGTCGCCGCTCAGGCCGTGCTGCTGCGCCAGCTGCTCGCGCTGGAAATCGCGCGGCTCGGCCACCGCCACGATCCTGGCGGCCTCGGGGTGCAGCTGCGCATAGCGCGCGTACTGGCTGCCGCGGCTGCCCGCGCCAAGCACAATCAGGCGAACCGGCTCCATACGGGTTCCTTAGCCCTTCACCGCGCCGGCGGTCATGCCCTTCTCGATCCGGTCGTTGAAGATCAGGTACACCACCAGCGTCGGGATCATCACGATCGTCACCGCCGCGAACAGGCCGCTCCAGTCGCTGCCGTAGAACTGCTTGGCCTGCAGGTAGTACAGCCCCTGCGAGAGCACATAGTGGGTGCTTTTGTCGTCGTTGGTGATCATCAGGGTGTTGGGCAGGATGTACTGGTTCCACTGGCCCAGGAAGTTAAAGATGCCCATGGTGATCAGGCCGGGCCGCGCCAGCGGCAGGTACACGCGGAAAAAGATGTCGTACTGGCTGGCGCCGTCGATCAGCGCGGCCTCGCCAAGCTCTTTCGGCAGGGTTTTGAAGAAGTTGATCAGGAAGAAGATCGTGAACGACAGCGAGAAGGCCACGTACACCAGGATCAGGCCGGGGTAGGTGTCGAGCAGGCCGAGCTTCTGCGTCACGAAGTACAGCGGCACCAGCGCCAGGAACAGCGGGAAGATCATGCCGATCAGGAACAGGTAGGTGATCAGGTTGCGCCCGCGGAACTCAAAGCGCGCCAGCACGTACGCCGCCATCGACGAGAGCAGCAGCGTCAGGAACAGCGACGGCAGCACAATGATCAGGGTGTTGATGAAATACTCGCCGATGCGCGCGGTGGTCCACGCGCGTACGAAATTGTCGAAAATCGGCTTGGCGGGCAGCGCCCACGGGCTGAAGAAGATCTCCTGGTCGGTCTTGAACGAGGTCATGATCGCCCAGACCATGGGGAAGATCACCAGGATGGCCCATGCGCCGAGGATCAGGTAGATCAGTGCTTTGCCGACGATCGCGAGCGGGCGCGGGCCGTGCGCCACAGCCGAGTGCGCGGTGGGTTGGGTCGATACAGTCGCCATCTACACGCGCTCCTTTCGCGCTAGTACTCGAACGCTTCGCGCGCGGTAAAGCGCAGGCTCACCACCGAAAGGATGAACACCAGGATCAGCAGCACCAGGCCCATGGCGGTGGCGTAGCCGAACTGCCCCTGGCTGAACGCCGTCGAGTACAGGTAGGTCGGCACCACGTCGGCGGCGCGGCTCGGCCCGCCGGTGCCATTGGTCATCACCGTCACCTGGGCGAACAGGTCCATCGCGCCGATCGCCAGAAACACGATCGCCGTGCGGATGGTGTCCCACAGCAGCGGCACGGTCACGTTCCAGAACTTCACCCACGAGCTGGCGCCGTCGATCTCGGCGGCCTCGTAGTAGTCGTTGGGGATGCCCTGCATGCCGGCCACGAACAGCACCATGTAGAAGCCGACCGACTGCCACACCACCATGGCCAGCACCGCGCCGAACACGGTGCCGCGGTCGCCCAGCCACGGGAAGCTGGCGAACTGCGTGAGGCCGATCGCGCCGAGGAAGCCGTTCAGCAGGCCGATCGTCGGGTGGTAGATAAAGCTCCACAGCACCGCCACCACCACCACCGACATCACCTGCGGGAAGAAGAACGCGATCCGGAAGAAGCGCGACAGGCTGATGCCCTGCGTGAACAGAAACGCGAAGAACAGGCCAAGGGCGATGATCACCGGCGGCAGCACCACCAGCGCGATGCCGTTGTGGCTGAGCGCGTTCCAGAACTTTTCGTCGGCGTAGAGCTTGATGAAGTTGTTTGCGCCATTAAAGCGGATGTTGGCCGAGAGCCCGCTCCAGCGGGTAAAGGCGAAGATCATGGCCGAGAAGTAGGGGAGGAGCACAAACAGGGTGTACAACGCCAGCGGCAGCGCCAGAAACGACACGATCAGGCCGTTTTTACCTCGGTTCATAGAGCTGACTCCACCTTAGATATAGAGCAGTCGGCAGTCGGCAGTCGGCAGTCACGAGGGGCCCGAGGGAAGATCGCGTACTGCTGGCCGTTGACTGCCGACTGGGTGACGGCTAGCGCTTGAACTTCTTGGTGTCCGGGTCGGCCGCGACTTCGTCGGCCTTCTTCTGCATGATGCTAATGAACTCGTCGGGCTTGATCACGCCGGTCATCAGCTCGCCGGTGCGCTGCTCGATCTCTTTGTTGAGCGCGCTGTACCAGTTCGTGAAGTTCATGTTGATCGCCACGCCCTTCGAGGCGGTGGCCAGGGCCACGCCGGCCTTCATGCCCTCCGAGAGCTTGGCGCCCTCGGTGCCGCCGACCACCGGCATGATCGCGCGCACGTTCTCGGCGAAGTACTTGGCCGAGTCTTTCGAGAGCAGCGCGCGCAGGTACTCCATGCCGCCGGCCGTATTCTTGGCCTTGGCCGGCACGACGTACGTCTCGCCGCCGTTGGCGTTCACGGCGTTCGGGTCGCCCTTGCCGTCGGCGTAGCCGGGGATGTTCGCCACGGTCATGTTGAAGTCGGCCGGGGTCACCGTCTTCATCTCGTTCTCGAGCCAGTTGCCGCACGGGATGAACACGGCCTTGCCCTTGAGCCACTCGGTCTGCGACTCGGTGTGCGTCAGGCCGGCGGTGCCGGGCAGGATGTAGCCCTTATCCCACAGCTGGTACAGGTCTTCGGTGGCGCGCTTGATCGCCGGGTCGCTCCAGGCGTTCGGCTCGAGGTTGTCGAGCTTCTTGAACACGTCGTCGCCGCCGGCGTAGTACACCAGCATGTTCCACACAATGCCCCAGATGTAGTACGGGTACTTGCCCTGGTACGTCCAGGGCGACTGCTTGCCCTCTTTCTTGATCTGCTCGCACAGCGCCAGCATGTCGGCCCAGGTCTTCGGGTAGGTGTAGCCGGCCTTCTCGAACGCCGGCTTCGAGTACCAGATGCCCGAGATGGTATAGGCGATGTTGATGCCGTACTGCTTGCCGCCGAAGATCGCACTGGTCTGCGAGCCGGGGAACAGCGTGTCGCCAAATGTTTTGCCCTCGCTGTCCCACGACTGGGCAGCCAGCAGCGGCGCCAGGTCAAGCAGCTGGTCCTCGCCGATCAGGTCAGCCATCGGGATCATGTTGGCGCCCGAGTTGTCGATCACGTCGGGCGGGTTGCCGGCGATGAAGCGCGGCTGCAGCGCCTCGGTGACCTTCTGGATGCTCTGGATCTTGACTTTGACGTCGGGGTGGGCCTTCTCGACCAGCTGGCCGGCGTACTTGATGTAGTCGTCGCCGAAGCCGCCGGCGAAGAACACGCCATCGACTTCGCCCGCCGCCACGTTCAGCGGGTTGCCCGCCGCCGAGCCGCCGGCCGCCGCCGCAGCGGTGGGGGCCGCCGCCGCAGCGGTAGGCGCTGGGGCCGCAGTGGCCGCCGCCGGGGCCGCAGTGGGCGCCTCGGGCGCCGGGGCCGCAGTTGGGTTTGTGGTCGCGGCCGACGAGCCGCATGCTGCCAGGATCACCGCGCCGCCGCTGGAGAGCGCGGCAGCCTTGAGGAATTTGCGCCGGGAAATCTGTTCGCGCGAGCTCATGAGCAGTTACCTTTCTTTAGCAATCTGCTACCAACACACTAGGGGTTCCGGGCGGGCCGGCGCGCGGGCGCCGGGCGTGGGCCGACTACGTTGTCTTTTTGCTCGGCGTTGAGCGCTCCTTTCCTGGCGGATCGGCCGGCCGATCCAGCGGCGGCTGCACGTTCGCGGCAATAGGGCTTACACCTGCTGCCAATACAAGGCCCGCGTGCACGAGGCAACTGCTTCAGGCGGGCGCCTGAAACAATCATAAAAAATCATATAAGCTTCGGTGAATGATTGATTACGGCGCGATAGTATCATAAGATTAAATGTTTGTCAAGATCTCAATTTTGGTGCACACGGCGCGCGCGCGGCCGGCGGTGTGAATAGCGCTTTCTGCTGAGCTACAGCGCATCTGCGCCGCTTGGCGGCCCGCAAACAACAGGCCGGTCGCGCGCGCGCGGCCGACCCCGGCGGGGATTATTTATGATTAAGTTTTCTCGAATGCCGGCTAAACGGTGGCCAGCCCGGCCGCGCGCGCGCGCACGATCGCCTGGGCGCGGTCGGCCACCTGCAGCTTGCTGAAGATATTTGAAACATTGTTGCGCACGGTCTTGGGGCTGATCACCAGCTTGGCGGCGATGTCGCCGTTGTTGTGGCCCTGGGCGATCAGCGTAAGGATCTCGCGCTCGCGCTCGGTAAGCTCGGGGAAGGCCTGCGTTATGGCGGCCGGCGCGGGGCGGCTGAAGAAGTGCATGAGCCGGGTGGCGATCGCCGGGCTAAAGATCGCCTCGCCGCTCGACACCGCCTGAATCGCGCGCAGCATCTCGGTTTGGTCGGCGCCCTTGAGCATGTAGCCGCGCGCGCCGGCGCGCATGGCCGCGAACACCGAGTCGTCGTCTTCAAACATTGTCACCACCAGAATGCCGATATGCGGGCTGGTCTGCAGGATCTTGCGAGTGGCCTCAATGCCGTTCACGCCGGGCATGTTGATGTCCATCAGAATAATATCGGGCTGCAGCGCGGCGGCCTTGGCGATCGCTTCGTCGCCGCTGGTGGCCTCGCCGGCCACCTCGGTGCCCGCGAGCGAGTTCAGCAGCGCGCGCAGGCCGTCGCGAAACAGCGGGTGGTCGTCGGCGATCAGGATCCGTATGCTGTCCATTGGTTAGTTCCTTTGTTTTCGCTTACTCGCTCTGCACCACCGTCCCCGTGAGGGCTTTCGGGGGCTGCGCGCCCCCGTGCCCCGCGCACCGTCCCCGTGAGGGCTTTCGGGGGCTGCGCGCCTCCGTGCCCCGCGCACCGTCCCCGTGAGGGCTTTCGGGGGCTACGCGCCCCCGTGCCCCGCGGCAGAGGGCGCCCGCCCGCCCTCTGCACTCCCGCGCTGGGGCGCTGCCCCAGGCCCCGTAAAGAATGCTGTCGCTCTCGCTACGCCTGTGGCGCATGCCTCGTGGCAAACCGACACGTCACTGCACGCCACAAGGCATGCGCGCCTGACGTGGCCACTGGCACGCACTTCTTCCCTGTGGAGGCGCGCACGATGCGCGCCCTACACCGGGCAATGCGCTCGCACGCTCGCACGCTCTCCGCTCCCACGCTCAACCGCTCTAGCCCTCGGCCGCGCTATCCTCGGCGCGCACGACCAGGCCAAAGTGCTGGATCAGCTCAAGCGCCTGCGCCGGGTCGATGATCGCGCCGGCGAGGTCTTTGCTCTCGACGCGGATCCCCGCGATCGTCGAGCCGCGCAGGTCGGCGCCTCTCAGCTTGGCGTTGCGAAAATCCGCGCCGGTCAGGTCGCACTTCCAGAACACCGCGCCGGCGAGGTTCGAGCCGTCGAACGAGGCCTCCTGCAGCGCGCAGTGCTCAAACCGCACCTGCTTCAGGCTCGCCGACCAGTAGCGCGCCATGCGGGCGTTGCAGTGCGCGAAGCGCACGTCGGCGAGGTCGGCGTCGCCGATCTGGACACCCACCAGCCGGCAGCCGAGCAGCTCGACGCGCCGCAGGTAGGCTTTGTCGAGCCGGCAGCCGGCGAAGTCGCAGGTGTCGAAGCGGCAGTCGGCCAGCTGAACCAGCGGCAGGCTGGCCTGGCTGAAGCTGCTGCCGCGCACGTCGAGCTGCTCGAGCGATACGTCCTCGGCCTCCTGCGCGTCGAAGCGCAGGTTGCTCCACGCCTGGCGGGCGTAGCCGGCGCGCGGCGCCAGCTCGACGGCGGCCTGGTGCTCGAGCGGCACGCCGGCTAGGTCGGGCGGCTGCACGCCGGCGGCGCGGTGCTGTTTTCGGCTCAATGCTTGCTCCTCACGGGCGCGATACGTCGCGCCCTTGCAATTCCGGCAATTCCCATGCTTTGTGCGGTTTTCCGCACCGGGCGCGGAAAACCGCACATATCACGCCCCTACGGCTGCGTAATGCGCGGCAGGTAGCGTACCTTCGCCGGGCCGAACACTGCAGTGTAGCTCGCCGCCGCGCCAGGCGTGACGATCGTGCGCGCGGCCGGCGTGGCCACCGGGCCGTCGGCCCAGCCCACAATCATGATCCAGGCGCCGCTGTCGTCGCGCTGCCCCGGCGCGCTGACCGTGAGATTATACCCTTCCCACGACACCAGCGTGCGCGGCGCGCTGATCGCCACGTCGTTCACTAGCAGCGCCCGGCCGGCCGGGCTGGTGTCGAGCGTCACATTCACCAGGTTTGGCCGCAGCTCGCGCGTGATCACGCCGGTGAGCCCGGTCGAGTCGCTGGCGCTGAGCTGCACTTCGAGGTAGCTGGTTTCGGTGGCGGCCAGGTCTTCGGGCGGCGGCGCGCTGATCGTCAGGCTCGCGCCGCTCGCCGGGCCGGCAAACGGGTGAGTGTGGGCGTTGTGGTGCAGCAGCACGCGCCAGCTCAGCCGCGCCGCCGGCACCGCGCCTTCTTCGGTGTCGCTGGCGCTGCCCTGCAGCGTAATGCTCTGGCCGACGGCGAAGCGCGCGCTTACAGGCGGCGCGTCGATGCTCGGCTGCGGCGGGGTGTTGCCCGAGTCGATCCGCTGCGTGGCGCTGGCGACGCCGCCTTTGCCGTCGTTCACTGTGAGCGTGGCGGTGTAGGTGCCGGCGGCGTACTCGTGGCTCGCGCTTACGCCGCTCGCGTGCGCCGAGCCGTCGCCAAAGTTCCAGTCGTACGCCAGCGCGTCGCCGTCGGGGTCGCTGCTGCCCGCCGCGCTGAAGCTCACCGTCAGCGGCGCCGCGCCATACGCCGGGCTGGCGCCGATCGCCGCGCTGGGCGCGCGGTTCTGCGCGGCGGTCGCGGCAATGCGGCGGATCTGGCCGCCGCCAGCGTAGGTGGTGTAAAACAGCGCCTGGCCGCCGTTGTATGGCCCGAACAGCAGCGAGGTGGCGCTGTTGGCGCCCATGCCGGTGGCAAAGTCGCTGGCGACGTAGCTGTTGCCCTGCGGCTTCAGCGCGACGATCTTGCCGCATACGTAGTCGGCAAACAGGTATGCGCCCTCGTACTGCGCCGGCCACGCGCCCGCTGGCACAAACGCGCCGCCGGTGATCGAGCTGCAGGTGCTGTGGTCGTACTCGTAGATCGGGTCGACCATGTTTGGCGGCGCGGGGCTACACTTGCCGCTGGTGCTGTTGGGGTGCGTGGCCTCCTTGCAGTTCCAGCCGTAGTCGGCGCCGCTCTGGCCCTGGTCGATCTCTTCCCACGCGTTCTGGCCGACGTCGTTGATGAAGAACTGGCTGCTGCCCGGCCGGAAGGCGAAGCGGAACGGGTTGCGCAGCCCCCAGGCGAACGTCTCCTGGCAGATATTCGTGGCGGCGGTGCGGCCGTCGGCATTGCAGCGCGCAGTGCCCGCGCCCTGAAACGGGTTGTCGGCCGGGATGCCGCCGTCGCGCGTGATCCGCAGGATCTTGCCCAGCAGGATGAAGCGGTCGCGCGTGGCGTCGTTCGCCCCGGCGCCGCCGCTGTCGCCGGCGTAGTCGGCGCCGCCGTCGCCGACGCTGATGTACAGGTAGCCATCCGCGCCAAAGTGCAGGTCGCCGCCGTTGTGGTTGCCATTGGGCGAGGGGATGTTGTCGATCAGGATCGTCTCGCCGCTGGCGACGTTCGCGTCCGAGAGGGTGTAGCGCGCGACGCGGTTCACCGGCACCTGCGGGTTGGTCGGCTGGCCGGTGGGGCACACGCCGAACTTTTTGTAGGTGTAGTACAGGTAGATGGCGTGGTTGCTGGCGAAGTTCGGGTCGACGGCTACGCCCAGCAGGCCGCGCTCGGAGTTGGTGCACACCCGGTCGCCAACCGTCAGGTCGAGCGCGGGCTGGCCGAGCAGCTGGCCGTTCTGGATGACGCGCAGCTGGCCGCCCTGCGAGGCCACCAGCATGCGCGTGGGCGCGACGAACGCAACTGCGGTGGGCGCGGGCACGCTGGCCACCAGCGCGTCGGCGAAGCCCGACGGCACGGCCGTGGCTGCTGCCGGCGCGGCAATGGCCGTGGCCGCCACGAGGGCCAGCAGCAGCGCGCCCCCGGCGCGCAGAGATCGGAATAGCATGCGTTCTCTCCTCACATAGTACGACTGCGGGCATGCGCAGGCAGTATAGCCAGCCCGCCGCCGCGCCGCAAGCGCCCTGGGTGAACGATGTATCTCAAAATCCGTGCCGTGCATGCCGGCGCCTGCCAGGGCGCTGCGCCCTGGCCCGCCGCTCGCCGCTGTGTGCCGCCGCCGCGCTGGAATGCCGCGCACGCGCACGAATCCACCGCGCGCACCAATGATCACGGCCCGTCTCCATGTTCTGTCGGTAAGCCCGATCCGTTTGAAACGAGCGCCAACTTGTTTGGAAGACCGGCCAACTTCTTTGGAACGAACTGCTACATGGTTGGAAGACCGGCCAACTTCTTTGGAACGAACTGCTACATGGTTGGAAGAAAAGCCCACACAAAACTCCCGGCCGGCCGGCGAGTCGCGTAGAGCGATTGGAAACAGGCTGTCCAAGCCACGCCAACCCTTGGCGTAAGCGCGATCGTCATGTGTGTCATCGGTGCAATCTGTGGATGCTCGCCCTATCAGCCTGCGCGGCGACAGGCTATGGGCAAACAGAACTGGCGGGGGATTGGTGGGGCGGTGAGTAGCAGCACGAAAACAGCTCTAACGTACGCCGCTGCCCTGTTCGGCTCGCGCAATCGGGCAGGTTTGGAGGCGGCAGCGATACTGTAGCGTCCAAGGAATACAGGCTCTACGATGGCTCGGCACGCGGGCGAACCACCGTTCGTTGACGCCGCCGCGTAAAGTATTGCATTGCGGGCTTCTCAACCAGCCAATAAAATCCATAACAGCAGAGAGTAGTGATAATGATGATAGGGAGAGTGAATATCATCACAAGAGACGGCTGCTGCCAACCGCGTATAGGTGTAGTGAAATACCGCATAAGTAGCGTATGCACCAGGTACACACTATAGGAAATAGCCCCTAGCCACACAATAGGGCGGCTCGACATCAGGCGATTGATAATCGTGTTTGACTGGCTTGAGATCAGCAGGATACACAAAAAAGCCCCCGACCACAGCAAGTCGGTGGCAGGCGCAGTCTCGCCCAGGTATCTTTTCGCAACAACGGCGCATCCGATCAACAATACCGAGAGAAGTGCCAAATACGGATGCCATCTCTTGAGGATGGACAGATAGCGTGGGCTAACAAACACGCTGGCAGCAAAAACCCCTAAAGCAAAATCAAACATGCAGCCAAAAGCACTCCAGGTAAGTGTAAAGGTCGCATCTGTGTATTCGGTTCCATAGTTGAGGGCTATAATCGAACGGTAGCAGACTTGCGATATGAGCACGACGCCGAGCATCGGCAATAGACCAAACCGGCGATACGCCCACAGCATCAGAGGGAACAAAAGATACAGCTGAAATTCTAATGCGAGAGACCAAAACGGCCCGTTCAATGCCAGCACTGTAGACGTGAACCAGTTATGCGTCATTGTTATGTGGGTCATCAGCTGGATGAGGATCTCTCGGCTACCCATCGGCAGCGCGAGTACCAGGGCAATAAGCAGGGCAACATAGTAGGCGGGAAGAATACGTACCGAGCGACGAACCAGGAAATCGCGTATAGCAAATTGGCGCTTAGCTGGGCCGAGGTATGGCCAGGCGATACAGAAGCCCGATAGCAGCAAGAAGAGATGCACCCCAAGGTAGCCAAGACCAAGTGTATCAAACCAGCGTGGAAGCCCCGCTATATACGTATCCATGTAGTAGTGGCGCAGAAGCACGAGCAAGATTGCAAGCCCGCGTAATCCATCAATAAAATCAAACCGGATACTCTCGCTAACACTGCTATGTGTAGAGCCAGGAGCGCAAACCGTGCGCTCAAGTGACTGAATACTCATCGCGTAGGCTTCCCTCGTGCCATGGGCTATGATCATACAAGTAGCTTATTTATACGTGCCAAAAATGACAATACTATTACTGGAGTCCAAATATGTGATAGTCTTTCCTAAATCTTAACCGCTAGCAACCAAGAAATTCAGCTCAGTACTAGCATTGTTAATCGAGAACAACCCACGCTCTTGCAACGTGTCAGCCCAACTATGCCGCGCACGCCTGCGCTGCTGGCGCGGCCCGTAGCCTGGGCACTTGCTACAGCTTGCCGGTACACATCTGCAGAAGTTTAGGTAAACGTAATCAGCGGGGAGCGAGGCCGGCTGGGCGTTCCAGCGTGCGATCATCGGCGCGAAGGCGACCATCGCCGCGCAGTATATCCACGGCGCGCAGCCGATCGAGGCGCTCGAAGCACAAGCGCCCGGTGCGACGCGTATCGCTGGGGTGCAGCAACAGATCGTTGAAATCAAGCCTGGCTCGCAGGCGCTCGCAGCTCTGCGCCAATTCGCAGAGCTTTACGCCATACCGCTTGCCATGACGCGAATCTGTGCTATGCTTGCTCCGTGCCCAATGCGCATCACTATGTGTGTACACGAGGTTTCGCTTGCCGAGTCAGAACATGTGGCTTTGCGGTAGGGCGCGGCTGTTTATACTTCTACCCATGTGTATATAATAGTCGCAACAGTGCAGCTCCAAGGTGTATGCAATAGTCGCAACAGTGCAGCTCCAAGGTGTATGGACTTGTCCGTCTAATAATGAGTTGGGCCGCTCCCGTGGTGTATGAAAATCAACCCCAACTAGCACACCTTCACACCGAACGTAATTTTTCTCCGTCAGTTGCTCTTTTCCCATAAAGGTGGTTTAATACATACGGAGAACAGGCACGATCCTTCACAACAGAAAGGAGCAGAACATGAATCGTCACAGATTACTGCACCTCGTTATCAGCCTGGTGCTAACTGTTGTGTCCCTGGCAGGGTGCGGTACTCCTACGATCACATTACAGGCTACGCCTGTCCCTGCGACAGCAACACCTGTTCCTGCGACAGCAACGCCTATCCCCCCGACAGCAACGCCAACTCCAAAGCCGCCGACACCGACACCAACACCAGTCCCACCGACACCAACGCCTACAGTAACCACAATCACTCTCCAGAATGTTCATTTGGTCTACGATTATTTGGATAGAAGGGGGTACATGCTCGGCGGTGAGGAGGCTACTATAACAGTGAACAAGTTGCCGGTGATTATTGCTGGTGGTGCAAAAACAGAGATATCTTTTGGAGACATTGCCAGTATTACGATGCAACCCTCTAAGCGCCAGCATCCAGAAGTTGCGCACTGGGATATTCGATTTCTTGATGCAACTGTTACTCTACGGAATAAAGAAACTATCCGCTGCGAAATTGGTACGTATCTTCCCCTACCGAAAAGCGGAAGCAAGCCTGCATTTGAAATTTACAATGGCGAAGCAATAAATATAAGAGATACCTATTTATCAGGCGAGATAGTTGACACAGGTCTGATGACAAAGCTATCTCTGTATGATATCCAAGCCATTAGTATAGATGCCCCTGGCAATCCTCCAGAATCGCTCGGAACTGTAATTATTACTCCAGGGAGAATGAAACAATGAAGTAACTCGTGTTATGATATTCGTTTTATCCAAGTAATGTTATGTATGGCGCTTGATTACGTCATGACCATTCACGCCGATGAGGAGATGGATGATGACGCACTGACTATCCTGGATGTGGAACAGGTCATCCTGACTGGGCAGATTGTCGAACGGCAACGCGACCGGAACACCGAAGCTTGGAAGTATCTCATCAACGGGCAGACGGACGACGGACTTGACGTGATAGTGGTAGCAAAACTCAGCCCGATCGATAGGGTCGTGATCATTACGGTCTATGTCGAATAACCCACAACCAGATGAGCTGCGGATCTGTGACAACTGCGGCAAACCAGGGGCGCGACTTCGGTATGTAACGCGCAGTTATGGCAAAGGAGATCAACTCTTGGTGATCGAGAATGTCCCGATCATCAGTTGCCCAAGCTGCGGCGAGAGTTATCTGACCGCGCAGACATTGCACGCGATCGAGCGGATTAAACGCGAGCGCCAACGGCTGGCGACCACCCGACCGGTCGCCGTGGCTGAATTCGCTGCGGCTGCGTAAAACAACGCCCAAAGCCCCTCGTAACACCGTTTACCGCATATGAAAGCCATGCGGCCCAACATCGGGTTGCAGCCGACCCGCTTGCGCGGCGCAAGATCGGGGTTTTTTGCGTTTTGGAACACATGCCCTCCCCTAGGTCGGTGGCGTTGGCGAGGGGCAAGCGGGCGGCTGAACCCTGACCGTTGGGTGGCCCGCAAGCATCGTGGTCGGAGTACACGTGTGGCGGTTCAGGCTTCGCGCGATCTCGCTCCCGCCGCGCCCACCCCGCGCGGCGCCCCCGCCACCATACCCCACTACCCCGCGCCGCGCTTCCCCACCACTATCCCCGCGCGGCCTACAAGCTGGCGCTGGTGTCACCAGTATATACCGTCGGTGGTGCGGGCCGCCCAACCCGCCACTCAAGCTGACGCCGCTGTGCGGCCCGAAGGCTGCGGCCATTTTGCACGATGATCTCGACACGCGCGTGGTTCCGCGCTATCATGGCGGCGCAGCTTAGTGGCAAGTCGTTCGGCGGCAACTATTCGCGCCTGTGCGCGTGTTTAAGGTGTTTTCGCCTCAACGGCACAGACTCCAGATCAAGCGAAACCCGAATGGACGCCTATTGCTCATCGCACCCTGTGGCGCGCCACCTGTCCATCTCCAGCAATGTGCGGTTTCCCCTTTTACGATATACTCTGTTCGATAGCAGAGTGGAGTATCAATACCAATGGTTGCTTTGACTGACTTGACCCTGACTGGCTTGTGGCATGATGCTGATCTTGAACGCGTCCAATTCGTATGGGATGCGGACGGCGAAGTAACCGGCATGTATTCGACTGTCCTCAATCCCGAAGAAGATATTGGTTCCCTAGCGGCGTTCGGTCTTACTAGCCGTCAGGTCACGATCTATTTCCGTAATGTGGGTGATGTTCAGACAATCCTGCATAGCAATTATTCGGCAATGCCAACGATTGATGATTGGGCGGTGAATACATCATCAACAAATGGTATCCAGCAGCATACGATCACGACGGTGAGTGGGTGTCGATTTCGCCTTGAATGCCAGAGTGTCTGGCTCCAGCCATCTGGCAATCCATAAATCTTCCTCGGCGTTGCCGCCGAACAAGCGCTTGCACCCGACGCCGCTGCGCGTCGACAAGATCGTAGCTATTTTGGCATCCAGATGCACTCGAACCACATCTCGATCTATCGGTGCGGCGCGGGTGAAGCGCAGGGCGTTGGGCGGCTCCTGTGCGGTACTGACGGTGGCGAATACGAAAGCCTCATGCCGTGCGGTATCGACCGTGGCGAACCACGACACCAGAAGACTGTGCGGTATCGACCGTGGCGAACCACGACACCCGTTTGGTGGATGCTTCGACGGATGAGCGGAACCTCTGCGCTCCTGCAACAAAGCTGCCGCCCAACCCGCCGCTCAAGCGGACGCCGCTGCACGGCCCGAAGGTTGCGGCCATTTTGTGACGCGATCTCGACACGGGCGTGATACCGGTGTATCATGGCGGCGCAGCTTAGCGGCAAGTCGTTGGGTGGCCCGCAGGCGTCGTGGTCGGAGTGAGCGCGTGGCCTTTCGGGCGGTGCGCGTTCTCGCCCCTGCCGCGCCCGCCCCGCGCGGCGCCCCCACCACCATACCCCACCTACCCCGCGCCGCGCTTCCCCACCACTATCCCCGCGCGGCAAAAAGTCTGGCGCTGGTGTCAGCACGGTCAAGCGTCCGTAGTGCGGGCCGCCCAACCCGCCACTCAAGCCGACGCCGCTGCGCAGCCCGAAGGCTGCGGCCATTTTGCCGCGCGATCTCGACACGCGCGTGGTTCCGCGTTATCATGGCGGCGCAGCTTAGCGGCAAGGCGTTGGGCCGCCATCATTAAAGCTCACACCGCGCATCAGAACCCGATAGAATAAGCATCGTGTAGCTGCTTCTTATTAATACGACAAACATCAGATAGAACATATGATCTAATAATTCTCAATCCAATCGCACCCGTGATCATGATCAAAGGTGTTATACTACAGAAGGAACTTCTGATGTTTCATAACTTTGCTACTCTAGAGATTAGCAGTCGATAAAACGGAGGCAACCTATGAGTATTCGAGGGCGTCAATTGCCGTGGAGAAGGAGAGAGATAATATTCCAGGCAACAATCGAATACGGGAATGAGTATGGTTCCCCCAAAAAGATACTGCTGTCAGAATCAAGTGAACAATATCGCCAAATTCAGGAAGCGGTTATACAAACTTTAACGACAAATTTGCCTAGAGATCTTGAGGTGGCTTTTGGTATACGGGTGGAAATTAACATCAAGACAATACAATCGGGTAGTTTGATTATTATCTTTGGTGCCATTCTCTCGGCTTATGAAATTGTGTCATCGTTCAAAGACTTTTCCGACAGTATTCAGTTAATTCGCGAAGAAGCCGACAAGCTTATTCAAGTTGCCGCTCGGAGGTTCGGTAGTTTTGACACCAGAGTGTCAGTTCGCTATCCAAAAATAGACGATGATCGTGACATGATGAGAAGGATGAAAATGGATATCGAATTTCAGAATGCTTGGCGTGAGGTGTATCGTTCTCGATATGATGGTTTCTTTTACTTCCTGCTAGGTTTATGCATTATTCAGTTTATAATAATAGCACTACTCGTATATGGTGCTGTGATGAGAACATATTTTTAATGTATTGACACGTAGATTCGTATAGCACTACATCGGCGGCCCAACAAGCGCGTGCAGCCGACCGGCTGGATCGGGGCGATTTTGGCATCCAGGTGCAGAAAGAAAGCCCTCTCGATCTATCACTACCGTTCCCTCCAGCCGGCGGCTGACGCGCAAGGCGTTGGGTGGCCCGCAGGCGTCGTGGTCGGAGTACACGTGTGGCGGTTCGGGCTTCGCGCGATCTCACCCCCGCCGCGCCCGCCCCGCGCGGCGCCCCCAACCCCATACCCCACTACCCCGCGCCGCGCCTCCCCGCCACTATCCCCGCGCGGCTACACGCCTGGCGCTCGTGTCACCCGCATCTACCGCCGGTGGTGCGGGCCGCCCAACCCGCCACTCAAGCCGACGCCGCTGCGCGGCCCGAAGACGCCGGCCATTTTGCAGTCCGATCTCGACACGAACGTGATACCAATGTATCATGGCGGCGCAGCTTAGCGGCAAGTCGTTGGGTGGCCCGCAGAGTCGTCGTTGTCGTGAAGGCTTGCGGTTCAGGCTTCGCGCCCTCTCGTCCCCGCCGCGCCCACCCCGCGCGGCGCCCCCATACCCCATACCCCACTACCCCGCGCCGCGCTTCCCCACCATACCACGCGCGGCCTACAAGCTGGCGCCGTGTCACCAAAGTCTACCGCCGGTGGTGCGCGCCGCCCAACCCGCCACTCAAGCCGACGCCGCTGCGCGGCCCGAAGGCTGCGGCCATTTTGCGCGATGATCTCGACACCAACGTGATACCGGTGTATCATGGCGGCGCAGCTTAGTGGCAAGTCATTAGCTGGCATCTTTCTAGACCCATACCACCTTGACACGTTCTCGATTATCAGTCGACATACGCCATTCCACTGAACCACTTGGCACGAGTATGCATCTGTCCATCAACACACAACCGCTTCTATTTGAACCAGTGGTGCTCCGTTTTTACGAAGCGCACCTGGTGAATGTCTTCGCGCAGAAGAACAACCGAACGCTTGGTGAAACCGTGAGACACAAGCGGTACGCGCGTCTTCAAGCAGACGTGCTCCAGCACTATCCGGCCTATCTGGATATGCCGCTTGGTCTCTTCCTTTCCCAACTGAAAACCGGGCAGAACCCGTTCTATCGCCGCTTTCTTAACCCGTATGGCGATGAGATATTCTCGAACTTCGCGATGGATGATCCGATTCAGCTCAAGCAAAAAGGGCTGTATGCTTTTGCCACGAATACCACCCTTCAGTATCTTGGACGCTGCCGTGATTCCTTTAGCAAACGGATTAATCAAGGATATGGTCGTATTCATCCAAAAAACTGCTATCTTGATGGTCAAGCAACCAATTGCCACCTGAATGCCCTGATAACTCGGTATCAATCGCAGGTGCGATTGCACATCTACCCTATGACTGACGATACGACGATTGTCCAGCAAGGGCTTGAGAGCTCCAGCGAGTGTTCGGGTCTTGACTGCTGGCCGCACTGTGTCATACTGGTGGAGGCGCGCTGGTGGATGTCCGGGGAGTTTCGCAGGTGCGGGAGGCACGGCTCGCCGTGATGGTGGGATCCAGCCGACCGCTTCGCGCGCGAGATCCTAGCTATTGTGGAACGCGATCCTACGCGCTCGCGGCGGCTGATGCGCAATCCGTTGGGTGGCCCGCAGAGTCGTCGTTGTCGTGAAGGCTTGGTGGTTCAGGCTTCGCGCCCTCTCGTCCCCGCCGCGCCCACCCCGCGCGGCGCCCCCACCACCATACCCCACCTACCCCGCGCCGCGCTTCCCCACCATACCACGCGCGGCCTACAAGCTGGCGCTCGTGTCACCAAAGTCTACCGCCGGTGGTGCGCGCCGCCCAACCCGCCACTCAAGCCGACGCCGCTGCGCGGCCCGAAGGCTGCGGCCATTTTGAAGCCCGGTCTCGACACGGGCGTGGTCTCGGTGTATCATGGCGGCGCAGCTTAGTGGCAATCCGTTGGGTGGCCCGCAGGCATCGTGGTCGGAGTACACGTGTGGCTGTTCGGGCTTCGCGCGATCTCACCCCCGCCGCGCCCGCCCCGCGCGGCGCCCCCGCCACCATACCCCACTACCCCGCGCCGCGCTTCCCCAGCATGCCCCGCGCGGCCTACAAGCTGGCGCTGGTGTCACCAGTATATACCGTCCGTAGTGCGGGCCGCCCAACCCGCCGCTCAAGCCGACGCCGCTGCGCGGCCCGAAGGCTGCGGCCATTTTGCAGTCCGATCTCGACACCAACGTGATACCAATGTATCATGGCGGCGCAGCTTAGTGGCAAGTCGTTGGACGGCAACGATTCACTACACCAACATCTGCTTTTGCCTCTGTCGGTACCTCAGCGGATCTCAAGCCGAAAACGCCACTTGACACCTCCTCGTATATGTCTATAATCATAGTCAGCATTTCGGTAACTGGGGGAGGTTATGCCGAACGAGTCACAGCCCTTTACCCTCGTGTATGCTTCGCTCACGAAAGATCATTTGCGTGCGATTGAGGCCAAATATTACTCACTCATTCGCAATGCGATCAACGAGCAGCTATCGTTCGAGCCGACTATAGAAACACGGAACCGCAAACCACTCAAACGGCCCGTCATGTTTATGGCCACTTGGGAAATCCGATTCGGTCCGCAGAACCGTTTTCGTGTCTACTACGATGTCGACTTGGATCAGCAACTCGTCTCTATCCTTGCAATCGGCTATAAACACGGCAATCGGATCATAATCGGCGGAGAGGAAATACAACTATGAAGATAGCATCCGTTGCAGATGTAAAGGCCAATCTGAGTGCCTACATCAAGGCCAGTGAAGACGAACTCGTCGTCATTACCAAAAACGGCAAGCCAGTGGCAGTCCTCTTGCCAATGAAAGATGATGATGAATTGGAGCGTCTTACGCTGGCATACTCGCGACGATTTCAAACGATACTCCAGGAGGCTCGCGAGCAACTTCGGACGACTGGCGGTATTCCCCATGATGATTTCTGGCGTGAGATGGAAGCCGAGAGCACACAAGAAAAGCCAGCACAAGACAACGCAGCATAAGAGAGCAACCCATAAGCTCGTGCCGAGGTGCCGTCCAACATGGCGCTGTAGCTGACGCCGCTGCGCGTCGACGAGATCGGGGCGATTTTACGTGCTGGATTCTGCTCGACAGCGTTCCCGATCTATCTTTGCGGCGCAGCTAAGCGCCGAGCGTTGGGCCGGCCACATCAAACTGGTTGCCAATCGGCAATACTCTTGACCGCGCCTTACTCTTGTGCAGATGACCGCATTATGTGAGAATTGTGATAGTAGCTGTGTTGTTCATCGCTATCAGCATGTTCGCTATCATTACGTCGTAGAAAGTATGCTTCTATGTTTAGCTTTGGCGTCATTTTGAGTATCTCAGTCATTGCTGCTTGCCTATGGACCGCTGTCACAAGCGCCATTGCCGCCATCCGCTATCGAGAGCGCATCCTTGGCCTGCTGGCCGTAAGCGTTCTACTCTTAGCCATCAGCGTGTCTATTCCGTTAACCAACCTGCTGATTGGCGGTTTCGGCAGCCAAATGGAAACCTGGTTATGGATACAACTCGGCATATTTCTGCTGGGAATGGCCGGATTGACAACGTTTAATTTCATCGGTGGTTTGCCACGGCTTCGGACAAAAGGACTAACACTGAAGCACATTTTGCTCGTACGAACCCCATAAAATAGAAACAAACTTGAAGATTTACCCGAGATACAACCGGCATGCGCTGGCCTGCCCAACACGCGCTTGCAGTTGACGCCGCTAGCGGCGAGCGAGATCGTACGTTTTTTGAAAGTAGCTTTTGGCTAGACTGTCGTCTCGATCTATTGGTGGGGCGCAACTGAAGCGCAATCCGTTGGGTGGCCCGCAAGCATCGTGGGAGGAGTACACGTGTGGCTGTTCAGGCGTTGCGCGATCTCGCCCCTGCCGCGCCCACCCCGCGCGGCGCCCCCGCCACCATACCCCAGCGACCCCGCGCCGCGCTTCCCCATCATACCCCGCGCGGCCTACAAGCTGGCGCTGGTGTCAGCATAGTCAAGCGTCCGTAGTGCGGGCCGCCCAACCCGCCACTCAAGCCGACGCCGCTGCGCAGCCCGAAGGCTGCGGCCATTTTGCCGCGCGATCTCGACACGCGCGTGGTTCCGCGCTATCATGGCGGCGCAGCTTAGTGGCAAGTCGTTGGGTGGCCCGCAAACGTCGTGGTCGGAGTACGCGCGTGGCTGTTCGGGCTTCGCGCCCTCTCGCCCCCAGCCGCGCCCGCCCCGCGCGGCGCCCCCACACCTCATACCCCGCCTACCCCGCGCCGCGCTTCCCCACCATACCCCGCGCGGCCTACAAGCTGGCGCTGGTGTCACCAGTATATACCGTCCGTAGTGCGGGCCGCCCAACCCGCCGCTCAAGCCGACGCCGCTGCGCGGCCCAGACACGCCGGCCATTTTGGTGCGCAATCTCGACACGAGCGTGATACCGGTGTATCATGGCGGCGCAGCTTAGCGGCAAGTCGTTGGGTGGCCCGCAGGCGTCGTGGGAGGAGTACACGTATGGCGTTTTGGGCGTTGCGTGATCGCGCCCCCGCCGCGCCCGCCCCGCGCGGCGCCCCCGCCACCATACCCCACTACCCCGCGCCGCGCTTCCCCACCATACCCCGCGCGGCTCCAAGCCGGGCGCTTGTGTCACCAGTATATACCGCCGGTGGTGCGGGCCGCCCAACCCGCCGCTCAAGCGGACGCCGCTGCGCGGCCCACAGACGCTGGCCATTTTGGTGCGCGGTCTCGACACGGGCGTGGTCTCGATGTATCATGGCGGCACAGCTTAGCGGCAAGTCGTTGGTGGCCCGCAAACGTCGTGGAAGGAGTAAGCGCGTGGCTGTTCGGGCTTCGCGCGATCTCACCCCCGCCGCGCCGCCCCGCGCCGCGCCCCCGCCACCATACCCCGCCTACCCCGCGCCGCGCTTCCCCACCACTATCCCCGCGCGGCTACACGCCTGGCGCTCGTGTCAGCATAGTCAAGCGTCCGTAGTGCGGGCCGCCCAACCCGCCACTCAAGCGGACGCCGCTGTGCGGCCCGAAGGCTGCGGCCATTTTGCACGATGATCTCGACACGCGCGTGGTTCCGCTGTATGATGGCGGCGCAGCTTAGTGGCAAGTCGTTGGGTGGCCCGCAGGCGTCGTGGCGGTGGTGAACGCTTGATGGTTCAGGCTTCGCGCCCTCTCATCCCCGCCGCGCCCGCCCCGCGCGGCGCCCCCAAACCCCATACCCCACTACCCCGCGCCGCGCTTCCCCGCCACTATCCCCGCGCGGCCTACAAGCTGGCGCTGGTGTCAGCATGGTCAAGCGTCCGTAGTGCGGGCCGCCCAACCCGCCACTCAAGCCGACGCCGCTGCGCGGCCCGAAGGCTGCGCCCATTTTGTCGCGCGATCTCGACACCAGCGTGGTCTCGGTGTATGATGGCGGCGCAGCTTAGTGGCAATCCGTTGGGTGGCCCGCAGGCATCGTGGAGGAGTACACGTGTGGCTGTTCGGGCGTTGCGCCCTCTCGCCCCCGCCGCGCCCGCCCCGCGCGGCGCCCCTGCCACCATACCCCAGCAACCCCGCGCCGCGCTTCCCCACCATACCCCGCGCGGCCTACAAGCCGGGCGCTGGTGTTACCCGCATAGAGCGCCGGTGGTGCGGGCCGCCCAACCCGCCACTCAAGCTGACGCCGTTGCGCGGCCCGAAGACGCCGGCCATTTTGCAGCCCGATCTCGACACGAACGTGGTTCCGCTGTATCATGGCGGCGCAGCTTAGTGGCAATCCGTTGGGCCGCTCATGATCTACAGCCGTCGTTGCATTTACAGAGATCGTGTAAAATGCCTGGCAACAACTTTCGAAACTCTAAATAACAAGATTCAGAGGTTGGATATGGTGCAGAGCCCTGATGACCCGTGGTGGTCTATGATGAATCCTGAAATTGGCATATTTCGTGATTACCTCTTGAGCATGGAGGCTTTCCTGGAAGCCGAAGCAAGGCAGCATAATGAGAGTATTGATGTGATAGACGAGCGCATACGGCGCGGAGAGATAAAGCCTATTCTTAATGACTCGACTCAGATTCCTGCTCAGATGGATTATGATTTCTATCGCCTGCAAATGCTCGAACATTTCTCAAATATCTTGTGGAAGTCTTGCTTTGTAAGCCTTTACACATATCTTGAAACCAGTTTAATGCATCGGTGCCAATGGCAACGGCAGCGTATAGGTATCACAATTGACTTAAAGGATATGGCTAAATCAGGCTTAGAGCGATCCATGCTATATTTAGAGAAAGTTGTTCGCATAAAATTCTCAAGAGGAACGAGTCGGGAATGGTCAGATATTCAAAACTACAGGCAACTTCGTAATTGCATTGTACATAATCAAGGAGTACTAGATGAAAATGTCGAGCATCGAGAGAAATTGGCCCGATATTTGCGTAATAAGAGCACTATATCATTAGACATAAACAATGAAATCTTGTTAAGCAGAGAATTCTGTGAGGAGACAATAGAAACGATCGAACGTTTTTTATTTGCGGTAGATGCAAATCTATCCAGTGAAGAGACGTAAATCGCTCAAAATCACGTGAAAATGGGCGGCCCAACAAGCGCATGCAGTCCGACGCCGCTACGCGTCGACAAGATCGGGGCGATTTTGAACGCTGCATTCGGCTCGACCGCGTCCCCGATCTATCAGAGCGGCGCGGCTGATGCGCAAGCGTTGGGTGGCCCGCAGAGTCGTCGTGGTCGGAGTGAGCGCGTGGTCATTCGGGCGTTGCGCGATCTCACCCCCGCCGCGCCCTCCCCCGCGCGGCGCCCCCGCCACCATACCCCACCTACCCCGCGCCGCGCTTCCCCACCACTATCCCCGCGCGGCCTATAAGCTGGCGCTGATGTCACCCGCATAGAGCGCCGGTGGTGCGGGCCGCCCAACCCGCCACTCAAGCTGACGCCGCTACGCGGCCCACAAACGCCGGCCATTTTGCCGCCCGATCTCGACACACGCGCGGTTCCGCGCTATCATGGCGGCGCAGCTTAGCGGCAAGGCGTTGGGTGGCCCGCAGGCGTCGTGGCTGTGGTGAACGCTTGTATGGTTTGGGTTTTGCGCGATCTCGCCCCCGCCGCGCCCGCCCCGCGCGGCGCCCCGCCACCATACCCCGCCTACCCCGCGCCGCGCTTCCCCACCACTATCCCCGCGCGGCTACACGCCTGGCGCTCGTGTCAGCACGGTCAAGCGTCCGTAGTGCGGGCCGCCCAACCCGCCACTCAAGCTGACGCCGCTGCGCGGCCCGAAGGCTGCGGCCATTTTGCAGCCCGATCTCGACACGAACGTGGTTCCGCTGTATGATGGCGGCGCAGCTTAGCGGCAATCCGTTGGGCCGTCTCGCCGATCAATGCCAGTTCCTGCGTCAGGAAGCCGCGCTCGTGGCGTTCGAGTATGCGCGCTTGCGTGACACTGCTGTGGGTGGCGGTCGAGTACACACTGTCGCAACCCGCAGCGACCGTCGAAGCAAATCCCTATCCACAGTGGCGAGGAGCAGACACCGTTGAAGCGAACCCATATGCACAGTGGCCAGGAGCAGACATCATCGAAGCGAACGCGTATGCACCGTCTCAACCTGCAAACACCGTCGAAGGAAGCGCGCATGCACCGTCACAACCCGCAGACATCGTCGAAGCGAACCCGTATGCACAGTGGCGACGAGCAAACACCGTGGAAGCAAACTCCTATGCACGGTGGCACGCACCAGACGTTCGGAAGCGCAAGGCAGGGCCATACCATACCGAGCCGGCCCAACCCGCCACTCAAGCCGACGCCGCTGCGCGGCCCGCAAACGCCGGCCATTTTGTAACGCGATCTCGACACCAGCGTGATACCGGTGTATCATGGCGGCGCAGCTTAGCGGCAAGTCGTTGGGTGGCCCGCAGGCGTCGTGGTCGGAGTACACGTGTGGCGGTTCGGGCTTCGCGCGATCTCACCCCCGCCGCGCCCGCCCCGCGCGGCGCCCCCAACCCCATACCCCACTACCCCGCGCCGCGCCTCCCCGCCACTATCCCCGCGCGGCTACACGCCTGGCGCTCGTGTCACCCGCATCTACCGCCGGTGGTGCGGGCCGCCCAACCCGCCACTCAAGCCGACGCCGCTGCGCGGCCCGAAGACGCCGGCCATTTTGGTGCGCAATCTCGACACGAACGTGATACCGGTGTATCATGGCGGCGCAGCTTAGCGGCAAGTCGTTGGGTGGCCCGCAGGCGTCGTGGGAGGAGTACACGTATGGCGTTTTGGGCGTTGCGTGATCTCGCCCCCGCCGCGCCCGCCCCGCGCGGCGCCCCCGCCACCATACCCCACTACCCCGCGCCGCGCTTCCCCACCATACCCCGCGCGGCGAAAAGCTTGGCGCTCGTGTCAGCATGGTCAAGCGTCCGTAGTGCGGGCCGCCCAACCCGCCACTCAAGCCGACGCCGCTGCGCGGCCCGAAGGCTGCGGCCATTTTGTCGCGCGATCTCGACACGAACGTGATACCGGTGTATCATGGCGGCGCAGCTTAGTGGCAAGTCGTTAGCCGGCTTACATTTTAGCTCTACTCTTATTCAGACTCATAATATTCGTCATCGTCTCGTTTCTTGAACAGAAATGTTTAGCCGAACAAAAGCAGTAGGGTAACGCTTGACGTATCTCGCTTCTCATGATAACCTCAAATAGAACATATTTTCAATGAGAGATCCTATGCTTCCTCACTCTATCAGCATAAACATCAATAGGCTAGATCGTACCTGGTCGTCTCTACCTCATGAACCGAAGTATCATCGATATGACGATGCCAGATATTGGGAATATCGTATTGCAATATTAACAGGAGGATACGTAATAGGTACACGAGAACATTCGCCAAGTACATACTATGAGCGAAAAGGAGATGTCATATCGAACGGGATTATTTTTGAAGTAAAGAAGTCGCGTATTCGTCAAAAGACTACAAATGCGAAACGATTCAATTTTTCGAACATCAGAGGAAGAAATAAGTATCACGATAAGATGGCTGATATTGCTATTCTTATAGGTATCTGCGATTGTGAGGATGGATTACATTTTTGGAGCGCGGATTATCGCGAACTAGCGTATACAGTAACTATTAGCAACTATGCTGTCGTGCCTTGTCCGAAATTGCCCTACTTCGGAAATGGAAATAATAGAGCTTTAAGTGTGATTAAATTAACGAGTGAGTTAGAGATTTTCGAGAAATATCATCCGCCTTTTCAAAAAGCGCAACCCTATAGCCTCGCCGGCTAACATTGCGTTCCAGCCGACGCCGCTTCGCGTCGATCAAGATCGGGCGCATTTTACGTGCTACAATCAGCTAGAGCGCCTTCCCGACTTATCGGTGGCGGCGCGGCTGAACGCCGAGCGTTGGGCGGCCCGCAGGCGTCGTGGTCGGAGTACACGTGTGGCTGTTCGGGCGTTGCGCGATCTCGCCCCTGCCGCGCCCGCCCCGCGCGGCGCCCCCAAACCCCATACCCCACTACCCCGCGCCGCGCTTCCCCACCCTACCCCGCGCGGCCTACAAGCTGGCGCTGGTGTCAGCACGGTCGAGCGTCCGTAGTGCGAGCCGCCCAACCCGCCGCTCAAGCCGACGCCGCTGCGCGGCCCAGACACGCCGGCCATTTTGGTGCGCAATCTCGACACGAACGTGATACCGGTGTATCATGGCGGCGCAGCTTAGTGGCACTCCGTTGGGTGGCCCGCAAACGTCGTGGTCGGAGTAAGCGCGTAGCTGTTCGGCGTTGCGCCCTCTCGCCCCTGCTGCCCGCCCGCGCGGCGCACCCATACCCCATACCCCACTACCCCGCGCCGCGCTTCCCCACCATACCCCGCGCGGCTACACGCCTGGCGCTGGTGTCACCAAAATATACCGTCGGTGGTGCGGGCCGCCCAACCCGCCACTCAAGCCGACGCCGCTGCGCGGCCCACAGACGCCGGCCATTTTGCGCGATGATCTCAACACGAACGTGGTTCCGCTGTATGATGGCGGCGCAGCTGTGGCACTCCGTTGGGTGGCCCGCAGAGTCGTCGTTGTCGTGAAGGCTTGGTGGTTCAGGCTTCGCGCCCTCTCGTCCCCGCCGCGCCCACCCCGCGCGGCGCCCCCACCACCATACCCCACCTGCCCCGCGCCGCGCTTCCCCACCATACCCCGCGCGGCTACACGCCGGGCGCTGGTGTCACCAGTATATACCGCCGGTGGTGCGGGCCGCCCAACCCGCCACTCAAGCCGACGCCGCTGCGCGGCCCGAAGGCTGCGGCCATTTTGCAGTCCGATCTCGACACCAACGTGATACCAATGTATCATGGCGGCGCAGCTTAGTGGCACTCCGTTAGACCGCAGCATTAAAGCAGTCTCATTTACAGTAGATTCTGAAGAGAAGAGTCGTTGCAACTTGTAACGGAGCCAGGCGGATGCTATACTTTGTATGGAATATTTAGTCAAAGTAATAGGGAGATCACAATGGAAGCAGCGTTGGTAGGACAGATGATTACGGGTATGGTCAGCGCCTTGTCAGCATATATGACCTACAGGGTTGGAATGAGACAGGCCGAGGAACAAGGTAAAGCTACTTCCACCAAGCCAGAAGAGGTAAAGAAAGGAGAATCACTTGCTCCGGTTATTGAAGCGGCAATTCAAAAGTACGGACGAGATGACGAACAAACAGCATTGACCGGCTATCGACAAAACCCAAAACTGTTTGAAGCACCTCTCATTCAAGTCCTTACAGATATAGCCTTGCGATCACCTGAATTCGCTGTTGATCTTAAAGCTTTGGCTGAACGAGAAGGGTTCTATAAAACCGGTGGACAAACCGCAATTGGAAATAATATAGCACAAGCAGATAGAGGCAGTACAGCCAGCGTCAATATTAATGATGCTGGACCTCCCAAGAAAGTGTAGAGTAATAAGCTAGGCTTTGGTATATTATGACCAACCAGACAATCAACCAAGACGCTCAAGGCAGCTACATCGCTCAGGCGGTTCACGGCACTGCAACTGTTAATATTATTCAGAACGTAGCTCCGCCTATTAATGATCTCGAAAAGCGGAACCGCAACTTACTTATAGCCAGAGTAAGAGCTATATGGATTAAGGGATTTCAAGAAGAATCTCTTTACAAATCAATATTCATAGAACTAGGCTTGAATTATAAGCCAGAAGCTGTTTTGTGTCCGTGGAGCACAATAATACGACCACCACACCAACACTCAATTCACACCACATCTAGTACGAATATCATCGACATATTCACTGAGCAGTGCGGAGAGTTGCTGATTTTAGGAGATCCTGGCTCAGGCAAAACTACATTACTCTTAGAACTTGCTCGTCATCTCCTATCTTTTGCTGATAATGATATGACCTTTCCTATACCGGTAGTTTTAAATCTTTCTTCCTGGAATAAACATCAATCACTAGAAAAATGGGTTATCGATGAATTGAATATTAGATATAATATACCTAAAATAGTTTGCCAAGAATGGATCGCTAAAGACCAAATACTGCCGCTTCTAGATGGCCTTGATGAGGTTGCTTCCGACAATCGCAATGCGTGTGTAGAAGCTATAAATGAATTTCGAATGAGAGATCGCGGCCTTACTCAAATTGTGGTTTGTAGTCGTATAGAAGATTATAATAGACTATCAAGGAAACTAAACTTACGTTGTGCTATTGTAGCACAACCACTTACGCCAAAGCAAATTGGTGATTATATAAGAAAAGGCGGTGGCGATCTTTTAGGGGTTCTCGAAGCTCTACGTAAAGATGGTTTTTATAGGGAATTAGCGAAAAACCCTTTAATGTTAAACATCATGTGCTTCGCCTTTTCAGGTAGGTTATTTCAGGGAAAAGACGAGCATGCTTCTCTCGATTCACTCAGAGAACATCTTTTCGACATATATATTCATCGAATGCTAGAGCGTAGGGTATCAAATTGGTATTCACCCGATCAGATCAATATCCAGCTTAGCTACTTAGCAAGTAAAATGATTGAAAATTCACAATCTATTTTTCAAATAGAGGACATCCAACCAGATTGGATACGCACCAAGTCCGCTAGAACAACACATGCCCTATATCTTATGTCCATTTACAGCATTTTCTACGGATTAGTGGCTTGGGCTATCATAAGACTCGTAGCTAATCAAAATACTATTGCTTTTGGTTCTGGAGAACTAATTACCGGAATTAATTATTTATTGCTAGGTTTAGGCATTCAATTTGCTATGACTTCTGGCCTGAAGACTGGATGGAGGAAAACGAAAGAAGTAATTCAACCTGTTGATTCATTAGAGTGGAATCTTTTGGAGACGCAAGAGTGGCTGCGCAGAAAAAAGCTGATATCCTTCGCATTGAGTGAAGGTTCTATTGCCGGTCTTCGTTCTGCAAGATTAGATGTGCAATTTAAGCTGAAACCAAATCAAGGTATAAGAAATTCTGCAAAGAATGCTCTAACAGTAATATTCGGCATTACTGCGCTTTATAGTATTGGTTATGGCTTATTCGGAGGATTAGCATTCATAGGAAAAGGCATTCTTTTTGTATTACTAATAGGCTTTACGCGTGGGCTTAGAAATTCATTATTATTTGCGACCCCACTCGGATTAAAATATGGCGGTCATGCAGTTATACAGCATATATGCTTAAGACTTGCACTTGCTAGCGAAAAAACCATCCCCTGGAACTATGCTAAATCTCTTGATTACGCCGCTGAACGTATATTACTGCGGAAAGTAGGTGGAGGATACATTTTCATACACAGGTATTTGTTAGAATATTATGCTGAGAAATATCGCCACTTACAGGCCCCAACTATAGACGAGACTGCGGTCTAACAATGCGTTCCAGCCGACGCCGCTGCGCGTCGAGCGAGATCGAGCGTTTTTCATGTACTATCATGTGCTTTGAGCGTTCCCGATCTACCAGTGGCGGCGCGGCTGAACGCCGACGGTTGGGCGGGCACCATCAGCGTGGTAAGATTATCGTATCGCTATTCTTCATACCAACTGAGATTGCTTCTCATGCCAACAAAATCCTATCAACCTATAGATGTGTTGCGTCTGCTTGAGCCACCCACCGCAAGCGATCTCGCTGAAATAAACCCGTACTTCCGACAGACAGGACAACTTCATTCGAAACACGGCTATATACTTAAGCGCCAAATACAGGCGCACACAACCGTCCGCACACTCGTCGAAAGTTTACAAGCATGCCAACATCCTCATACGTGCCGTATCCTGTGCGAACTCCTTGGGCAGCGCCGTGCAAGATCCGCGATTCCGTCGTTGCTCGCCTGCCTCACTCATCCTGATGCCGGCGTGCGTTATGAAGCGGCAGATGCCCTTGCCAAAATACGCCAGCCAGCGACCGGGCCAATCCTCATGCATCATCTGGCGAGTGAATCTGACATCGATGTCCAAGCCATGCTTGTACTAGCGATTGGTGCGGTTGGCTACCGCCCAGCAATTTCTCGTCTGATCGACGCACTTTCTGCAACGGAAGCTCAACTGCGTGGCAGTGCGGCTTGGTCGCTTGGCGCGCTCCGAGCGTGTGAAGCCTATCCTGCTCTCGAACACGCCTTGAGACAGGAAACAGAAGTATACCCTAGAGAACAAATCGCACACGCTCTTGCAGCCTGTTCATCAGAGTCTATCGAATAAGCGTCGGCACCAAGTGCCCGCCCAACCGGGCGCTGTAGCTGACGCCGCTTTGCGGCCACAAGATCGGTGCGTTTTTGAAGTCCAGAAATGGCCGAATGCTTTCCCGATCTATTGGTGCGGCGCAGCTAAGCGCCAGGACGTTGGGCGGTCAGCTATCATTGCCATTGCCGAAATCAAGCATGTCCTTCTCGAAAGGCATGTACGCTGCTCTTTAGGGCAACCGGCACTCCCCATGCTTGTTTGGCTAGACGCTAGAGAACATACATAGTGATGCTTGAGCAAACCATTACGTACGGCCGTGCGACCTACATTCACGCGCTGGGCTACGATAGCTATCGCGCCCATCTCATCATCACCATCCTGCGCGATCCACACCAAAGCGCTATTGCACGCGTTGTACTCTTTATCGGCATCCAGCAGTTTGCCGATACGTGGGATACGGATGAAGCGGTTGGTACACGTGACCTCGATACGCTGATCGGCCTCGACGAATATCCCGAAGGAGGCGGGGTGCGCTATTGTATCCGAACCGCCTATCGTGAGATAAGCTTTTACACTGAAGCAAAACCAATTGTTCTTGAGTGTAGCTAACGATACCAGAAGATCAGCATCAGTGCTATTTTGCCACTTCAGCGTACGACCGAAGGTGAATACTATCAGTTTAGCTCATCGTAAACTAATCTCGGGCTGTCCGCCCAACACGCCGCTGTAGCTGACGCCGCTTTGCGGCCCGGATGCCGTGCCGATTTTGAAGGTTAGCATTGGTCCGAGCGCATTTCTGCTCTATGAGTGCGGCGCAGCTAAGCGGCAGGCCGTTGGGCGGCCCTCAACCCGAAACACCTCGCCAGGTAGCTAAGTATAGCATTGGGAGGCCTCTGTAAGACTGCCGCCTTTTAATACCAGGAGAAATCTTGACAACAAAACCTTACCACGATACTATATAAAAAGCGTACAACCGATAATCAAATAGAAGGAAGCAAGCCGATGCAAAACAAGATCGATACTCTGCGTGAGTTAGATCTAGGCGCAATTGTCGCAGAACAGGACAGATTACTAAATCAGTGCTTCGTTAGCCATCCTGTATTGTCCGAAATCTTATTCGATAGAAAAGATTTGGTGTTAGGCGCAAAAGGTTCGGGAAAATCGGCTCTCTGGAAGGAATTTGTTGATAGACAAACCAACTATAGCAGTTTAAATAATGTACACATTCGATTGGTCACAAATCCTTCAGGAGATCCTGAATTTCGGGATATCTTAGCTGCAATATCAACAGATGAGTTTCCAGATGCAGAGGAATTACGCACTGGATGGAGATTGTATTTTATATCCCAGTTCTGGAAAGCCGCAGATGAAGTAACACCGGATACTCGTGATAAGAAAACCTTAGAGAAATCCCTAACCCAATACGGTCTTATTTCAAATAATTCAGGTACACTAAAAACTACTTTTGCTTTTGCACTGGCAAAAGCTAGAGCTTTAAAAAAGCTAGATGTCCAATGGATTAAAGGCCTATCGCTTGAGTTTGGTGAGGTTGAACTTCGGGCAGGGGGTAGTGCTGCTGCAATTCCCTTTAATGCTATCTTGTCTGATATCGACAAACTTCTGGCAGGCGCAAATCGTAGAGTATGGCTTATTTTAGATCGCCTTGATGAAATTATTTTGGGAGATGAAGAGCGAGAAAACCAAGTCCTGAAAGGACTATTACTGGCATATCGTGATGTTTCGGATTATATAAGCTTGCGGGTAAAGGTGTTTATTCGCGATGATGTATATTCTCGCGTAACTGCTTTGGGCCACTTTCCTGCTCTTACCCATATTAGGAGTCGAGCAGCAGGTCCAATCGAATGGAAGACAGACGACTTACTTCATTTAGTTGTCCGACGTTTATTAGTTAACGAATGTGTTGTGAAACTTCTAGAGGTTCATCCCGATGACGTAAGTAATACTATAGAAAGATATAAGCTTTTTTATCAGCTATTTCCAAGCAAAGTCGACAAAGGCCGTGCAGCACAAGGCTTTAAGTGGATATATGATCGTATTATTGACGGAAACAATGTGGCTACTCCTCGAGATCTCTTGTCGGTTTTTGAGGCGGCTCGTGTATTCCAGTTGGAACAACTGGAGAGGGAGCGCATTCCGTTACCGGAAAAACTGCTATTCACGGAAGATTCATTGCGTAAATCTGTAAGAAAGGTTGCTCAAGATAATCTAGAAACGCGTATTTATGCTGAATATCCTGATTTAGTCGAACCGATAAAGGCTTTTGCTGGAGGAAAGGCAGACCATAACGAGCAAACATTACGTCGTATACTCGGCTCGGAATACGAAAAAATACTTCCACGACTAGAGAGAGTTGGCTTTATTCATAGAAGAACTAGACAAGAAGTAGAGATGTGGACAATACCATTCTTTTATAGTTTCGCGTTAGATATAAAAAGAGGTGCTGCTTTTGACTTGCCAATTAGAAAGCCGAGAACCAAGAACAAATAAGTGCTGACAGGATAAGTATAAAAGACCCTTTGTAAAGCCAAAATGTCGGCTACCTTGTCAATCCCGCCGCCCAACATGGCTCGCAGCGGACGCCGCTGGCGCGTCCCTGAATCTGGCGGTTTTTTACCGCGCCGTCTCGTGCCATCGCTCGTCTCGATCTACAGAAGCCGCCAGCGGCGCCGCTGAAGCCTAGCGTTGGGCCGCATAACCACCCTCCCCACCCAAAAAGTCTCCTTGATTTTTGTCATTTCGCATGCTATACTTATGTACAATTGTACAAGTATGGAGTGCCGTATGCTCTTGGTTGTAGATACATCAGTCATCCTTGCCGTTGTGCTGAATGAACCGACCAAGCCTGAACTTATCAATCTCACAACCGGTGCTGAACTGATTGCTCCGCTTTCGCTCCATTGGGAAATCGGGAATGCTCTTTCTGCCATGAGCAAGCGTAAGCGTATTTCCCTTTCCGAAGCTCTTCAAGCTCTGCTTGAATATCAAAAAATACCTATCCGTTTCCTTGATGTTCCGCTTGACGAAACAATCCTAGTCGTTGAGCATCATCAAATATATGCATACGATGCCTATTTTATCGTTTGTGCGCGCCAACAGTCCTGTCCACTGATCACACTTGATAATGGATTAAAGACGGCTGCTCGCGCTGCACAGATCAGCGTTGTGGAGGTCACACCATGAAAAGCTATACGTTTTCTGAAGCACGACAAAACTTTGCCGCCATCCTTGAGCAAGCTCGCCGAGATGGAGCTGTACGTATTCAGCGCCGCGATGGTCAAAGTTTTGTTTTGACGCCAGAAACACAAAAAGCATCGCCACTGGATATTCCTGGCGTCGAGCTGCGTCAGCCAATCACACGCGAGACAATTCTTGAAAGTATCCAAGAAAGCCGCCGTAGCTACGAGTAAACACATCCAATGGGCACCGGCCCAACACGCGCATGCAGCCCAACCGCTTCGCGCGCGAGACGCTAGCGATTTTGGAATGTGATACCCTGCACTCACGGCAACTGAACGCCAATCCGTTGGGTCGCCCTCACCCCGTAACGCCGTCGGGGAAGGGATAGCCAGCGGGGGTGTCGTTTCCCGCTGTCGGCAGCATGAGGCCACCACGTGGTACAATAGATAAACGTCCATCCACTGACTTCCATATTGGAGCACCTATCGCAGCGCTGCGTGATCGATGTAGCGAGCCGCTGCTTAGAAGGAGAGACCATGGATACTACTCAACTCTTTCTGCAACGCTATGACGTGCTGTATGAGTTCTGGCTAGGAGGTATTTGGGAGATGGTGCCTGATGACAAGAAACGTCAGCGGCCCCATCCCCAAGTCAATTCGATCGCTTGGAACTTGTGGCATGTGATCCGGGTGGAAGATGCCGGCTTGAACCGCTTTGTGGCTGATCATCCCCAAGTCTTAGACCAAGATGCCTGGCTGCAAAAGCTGAATGTGCCTTGGCGCCATCATGGCAGTGGCATGAACTTTGCCGAAGTAGATGACTTGAATCAGCGGATCGATTTAGGAGCTTTACACGAGTATGGTCGAGCTGTCCAGGCTCGCACGCGTGAAATTGTTACTCACATCGATCGGGTGGATTTGGACGCCAAGCTGCAAGAAGAGCGCGTGCGAGCAATTGTCATTGATGAAGGGTTAGCGTATCGCGAGGCTAGAGATCTTGTGGATTCATATACAGGCTGGACGAAAGGGAAGTGTTTGATGAACTTTGGTCTGACGCATCCGTATCAACATGTGGGTGAAATGGGTGTGATCGCCAGCTTGCTGGGTGTCGTGTTTGACTAACGGGGAGCACTGCTTAGACTGCGGCTCAGGGCCGCTGAGTTCAACGTCGGGCGGCCCAACATTGCGCTCCAGCCGACCGGCTAAATCGCTGCCATTTTGAAAAGCAGTTTCGTGCTACGCGCTATACCACTACACATCGCCACCTAATGTGCAACACTTTCAGGCGCTCAGGCAGAGATCAAGTCATCCGAATCAAGCGGTGCGCGACTGAATTGCAGGTTAAGAAACACCACAATAGTGGTGCATATCTTTGGCTGCACAGTAGCCATAATCGGCCTGCATCTTGAAACAGCGCTCGCGTGGCGCGCGAGTGAGACCACACACCGGCAACGGCAGCGTATCAATCACTTGCACCGGATCGGCGGCTTGACCGCTGATGAGTGTGAGACGGTGCTGAATGGCGGCTTTGACCTGCCAGAGATTGGCGGCTTGACGGACAAACAGCGAGCGCTCAGTCAACGCGAGAAACCAGCTACGATAATGGGCACGAAAGGAGTCAAAGATGTCCTGATCGGTGGTCAGTTTGAAATACTCACCACAGATTTCGAGCGTGATCACCTCCGCATTGGTCAGGGCGGGGGCAAACCCGCCGCGTCGGAGCGAATAGCTCGTCTGAATAAACTGATACTGCTCGCAGACCAAGCAGTAGACGGTGATGATAAAATCGTCGCGATCCATTGATTGCCTCCATCGGTCAGAATAGGGTCTGGCAACCGCTATTCTAGGGAGGGAGTGCTCAATGGGTCAACCTTCCAAAGAGTCGCACATTAAGTATCGCCGTCTCCATCAGCCGGCGGCTGAGCTACACCGTTGGGCATCCCATCAAAGGGAGTGGTGTTAACATATGCCTGTTCCGTATTGGGAAATCATCAGCGTAAGCTGGATGATATTCTACGTTTATTGGACTTTCCGAGCAATTCGAAGACACCGTCCGAGGCGCAAAGCCGCTCGTACTTTCACCATTCTCAACAACTTTGCGCTCTATATAGGCTTTCTTTTGGTTTTGCTAGGCCGGAGTATTCCGGGTTCGCTTAGTTTGCTGTTTGCACCTCAATTTGCCTCTATTCATATTACAGGAACAGTCTTCACCATCGTCGGTGTTAGTTTTGCAATATGGTCTCGAACATTACTCAAGAACAATTGGAGTCGCGATGTAGCCATCCTCGAAGATCAGCACTTCATTCAGAGCGGTCCATACGCAATTGTGCGACATCCCATCTACACAGGTATTCTGTTTGCTTTATTAGGAACAGCACTTGTATGCTCAACACTTGGAAGTCTTCTTGGGTTCGCTTTTGCAATCACTTCCCTTTGGCAAAAGGCCCATATGGAAGAGAAACTCCTTATTACTGAATTCGGCCAGCAGTATACTAATTATCAACACGAAGTGAGATTTTTGATCCCATTCATTTACTAAATATGTCGATCAAAGATATGTTCAAGATCAAGATAATACCGAAGACAGGCGGCCCAACCCACCGCTGCAGCCGACCGCTTCACGCGCGAGATCAGTGCTATTTTAGCAGGCAGTACTGAGCGCTTGCGGCGGCTAAGCGGCAAGTCGTTCGGCGGCTTCGGAGCCACGTCTCCTGCGATACCTTGCACAGACCGTAGTATGCTCGTATACTCTGGCTCACATGGGCTGAGGAAGTGGTGTAACAAACCACCTCCGTCGGTTTCAGCCTGGCCTTTTCACGCTGGAGGCGAGAGTGGCAGTTGTTCCAAAAAGTATCGCACGACCCGACGCTGACGAACCAACGTTGAAATTGGCAGTGCTTATTGATGCCGATAATGCGCAGGCTTCCATTATCGAAGGACTGCTCGCCGAAATCGCCACGTTTGGCGAGGCCACGGTAAAGCGGATCTATGGCGATTTTACGGCGACCGCCAGCGCGCAATGGAAAAAAGTGCTTCAAACGCATGCCATTAAGCCGGTGCAGCAATTCGCGTATACAACCGGCAAAAATGCGACGGATAGTACGCTGATTATCGATGCCATGGATCTCCTGTATACACGCCGTTTCGATGGCTTTTGTCTGGTCTCCAGCGATAGCGACTTTACCGGCCTAGCACTGCGTATCCGTGAAGAAGGTTTGACCGTCTTGGGCTTTGGAGAGCAGAAAACACCAGATGCCTTTCGGAATGCCTGCCACAAGTTTATCTTTACCGAAGTGCTCCGTCCGGTCGCACCACAAAAGACAGCTGCCAGCGCGCCCCAAGCAGTTGCCCCACAAATCCCACAGCCTAGTGCATCACCAGCAAGTGATGCATCTGTATCACAAAAAGCATTACCGCCAGCGCTCCCAAAAAAGTTCATTCTCAATGCGCTTGGGAGTACCCAAAACGATGATGCAGGGTGGGTCAATCTCGGCGCATTTGGCAATTACCTCACCAAGATCAAGCCAGATTTTGATCCTCGTCTCTATGGGTTCAAGAAATTAAGCGAGTTGGTCAAGAGCATGGGCAACGACCTGGATATCGAAGAACGAAAAACCGCTGGCACAGGGGCAAAGGCACTCTACATTCGTCGCCGTACCACAGCATCATAGCGTACGTGATCACGCCACTAGCCGCCCAACCCGCCATTACAGTCCGACGCCGCTTCGCGCGCGAGATCCTGGCGATTTTGGAACGTGATACCACGCGCTCGCGGCGGCTGACGCAGGCCGGTTGGGCGGTAATCCATTTCGTGCATCAGGTGCTGGTTTCGCCGGTACAACAGGAGGGTGTGATGACAGAGAGCTTTCCACGAAGAAGTTTGTTCGACACCGAAGAGCGCACGCTGTTTTGTGATGCGACTGGCCGCGAGTATCACCTTTCCGTTGCATTGCCCGAAACATACGCGACCTCCAATCAGTCTTATCCAGTGATCTATCTCCTCGATAGCGATATATTCTTTGGTATGGCCGCCGGCCTCACTCCGCTTTCGCATTGGTGCGTGGGAACGCCGGAAGCGATTGTCGTAGGTATTGGCTATGATATGCAGAATTATGCCGAGTGGATGGACGTACGCGGGCGCGACTTCTTTATTCCTGACGTCGTGGATTGGATGCCCGAGGATCCAAATTTCATTGCGGACCGCTTCCTCACCGGACTCACACAGGAGATCATCCCGTTTATCGAAACGAACTATCGGGCCTCCTCCTTCGATCGCTGTCTGTACGGTTACTCGGCGAGCGGTTTTTTTACGCTCTATGCCTTATTCCATCAGCCCCAAGCCTTCCAACGCTATATGTGTGGAAGTGTGATGAATCTTGCCTATCCGTATCTCATCCAGCACACCGAGCGTTTGGCTGCTAGAAGCGCAGATGAGCCGATCTGGCTCTATACCTCTGTCGGTGAGCTAGAGAGCAAGCAGGTTCCGAGCTATCACCAGCTGATCGATTTCTTGAGAGGCGGAAACTTCCCATGCCTCAAGCTGAGCACAGAGATCTACCCAGGTGAATACCACGGGTCAGAAGGGGCTGCGCTGACATACCTTCACGGGATCCGCAACGTGTATCCAGCCCCCGAGTCGCTTCCTGAAAGTGCGTTGGGGTAATGCATACACACGGCTGATGCTAGCTGTTCGGTGGCGAAGGAGCGCCGGCAATGAAGAAAAAAGTTGCTCCGCGCATCTACTGTATTCCAGCCACACAGGCGCCCATAGTGGCGGTGTTCCGGCGCGGGCCTGCGGATTGGTCCCATGTGGGCCGCTGGGATCTTGAAGAGAGACGGTACGAGCCCGGCGCGTGGTTCCACGGACGGATCTTTCCACGGCGATCCGACCTTTCTCCCGACGGTCGTTTCCTCTGCTACTTCGCGCACAAGCCGACCGCTGTCTGGGAACACGGCAAGACATACGTGGCCGTGTCGAAACTCCCCTGGCTAACCGCGCTCCACGCCTCCCGTACGCATGGCACATGGACGCGCGGCTATCACTTCACCAAGCCTGAAGATCGCGACTCCCCCAAGAGTGCAAAGCTCCCGATCCCCAAGCCTGAAGATTGCTACTCCCTCAACAGTGCAAAGCTCCCGATCCTCTATGGGCTGCGCTCCATTCCTGTGGTTCAATTCGCGACCGAACGGCTGCATGGGTGGGATGAAGCTCCGGACTCTCCTCAACGTATCTCCTGGGACAGATGGGATGAACGTCGCAACGCCCGCATGCAGAAACGCCAGCCTGGCGGCACTGCACTGCTTTGTGTGGAAAGCCTCGGTTCGGCCGGAGGCGAGTTCGGTAACGTTCAGGCGATAGACGGCCTCCGTGTCAGCTACTGGCTGGAAGCGTATGGAGATATCCAACTATTGCCTGACGTCCAATGGGCCGATTGGGATCGTGATGGACACCTGCTGGTAGCGACCCGGAGCGGAAAACTCCAGATCTGGAATTTGACTAGTCATCAGGTGCTGTTCGAAGCAGACCTATCTTCCTCCGAACCGAGCCCCGCTCCCGCGCCAAAATGGGCCCGCCGATGGTAAGATGGTAAGGGTGTGGGACACGCTCAACGCGACCGCGTCGCCGCCCAGCACGGCGCTGGATCTGACGCCGCTCTGCGGCGAGGATGCCGTGGCGATTTTGACAACCAGAATCGGCCCGACTGCCTTGCCGATCTACTGCTTGACACCCGAAGAATGCAGCCATGATCGAAGATATTCTTGATCGCCTCCAGCACATCCATCTTGATGTGTTGACCTCTGTCGTCCGGCAAGATCAGCGGCGCGCTTCTCTCATCGTTACCGACTGGATAGTCCAGCCGTTAAGTGACAAAGGTATTATCAATCCTGGCGGACTATGGTCGCTCGACGGGCACGCACGCGATGCTCACGATACCTGTGCATGGTCGCTGGTGATCAAGATCCTCCGCCGCCCGCAACACGAGCAATCCCCCAGTGATCCCTGGTACTGGAGACGCGAAGTCGACTTTGCCCAGTCTGCCTTTGCTTCCAGGCTTCCGGGGAGCATTCGCTCTCCGCGTTTCTATCGTATCGATGAGCACCACGATGGCGTATGGATCTGGATGGAGCGCGTGCGTCAGTCCAGCAGCGGCGCTTGGACACCTGACGACGTTCGCCGAACGGCCCATGCTCTTGGGCGATGGAACGGTACGTGCCTTGCACAGATTGGCCGTCCCACAGAGCCGTGGCTCGCCAGGCAGCACTACCTCACGGTGATGAACGATAGTACTGCCGAGGATTGGGCATTTCCGCTGAATCAGAAATATCTATCACCGAGCCTGCGTACACGTCACACGCAGTTACTTGACGAGCGCGAGCGGTTCTCACACGCGCTCGAGCAGCTCCCGCACACATTTGGCCATTTGGACGCCCAGTGCCGTAATGTGCTGTTGCGGGAGGGGGCCGCGGGACAGCCTGAAGTTGTTCTGATCGATTGGGCCGACTGCGGTGTTGCACCGCTTGGCGCAGAGCTGAACGCGCTCGTCGGTACCAGCAGCCTGGTTTTCGGATGGCCGCCGGCTCAAGTCCGGGAACTTGATCAGATTGCCTTTGCTAGCTATCTCGATGGGCTTGCTGCATCAGGATGGGCAGGCGATGTGCGGCAGGTTCGGCTCGGCTATGTCGGGTGGTGCGCTCTGTATTATGGCCGGATCTTTCCAGGGTTTTTCCGCTACTGGTGCAAGCCAGGCAATCGGTCGTTCGCAGCACAGCAGTTCGGCGTAGCGGAGGAGGAGCTATACGTGCAGTGGCTGCCATTCCTGGGCTATGTCTTGGAGTGTGTCGACGAGGCGCAAGCGCTCATTGCCACGGCCACATCATCATAGAACGTACCAAGATCGTCAACAGAGGGTTGGATTGTGTAGGGTGTGGCCCTATGCTCCTCGGCGTCTTATCAGCTGTGGCATAACTGGTCTTGTTGAGGATATGTCGGCGAAAGCGCCAGCGTGGCGGCCTGTTCGCTGGTGCGGGAGTCACGCTTGCCGTGATGGTGGGATGCAGCCGGCCGCTTCGCGCGAGATTCTAGCGATTTTGGAACGTAATCCCACACGCTCGCGGCGGCTGATGCGCGAGGCGGTGGCCGGTAGCGAGGCAATGCCTGTGCATCTTCCAAGATACTCTTCTTCGTTAGGCACTTCGCTTGCCGTACCCATTGCCTTACTCGCTCACGTGTGCTATATTCTTTCGCGAGAATTGCTATCGATCCGCACACGTAAAAAGGAGTAGGTATGTGTGAGATTGCGATCACGCCGACACAGATAACGCTTGCGACCACCCATACTCCCGAAATGCTTCGGTTCTATCAGTATAAGACTACATTGTCAACAAAGTTTCCTTGTATCGCTCGAAGCGAAGAAATGCCGTGTCATGCTGAACGACGCTCCGCTCCCTCCATGCCGAATCAGCGATGTTTCATCGAGGGAGTGAAGCTTCGCTCACCATGGCAATGAAATACGATGGAAGATACTCTCGATCGCCTCCAGATCGTGTTGATCACTGGCAATATGGCTTCGGGCAAGTCAAGCGTTGCCCAAGCGCTTGCCGAGCGTCTTCCTAAGAGCGTCCATCTGCGCGGTGACCTCTTTCGCCGCATGATTGTCAATGGCCGTGCTGATATGTCCTTTGCGTTGTCTGCAGAGGCTGAACGACAGCTCGAACTTCGCTACGCTCTTGCCGTCGAGGTTGCCAAGCGCTACACTCAAGCAGGGTTTCTGGTGGTTTATCAAGATATTGTGATTGGCCAGGCGTTACAAGCGATCGTACATGCATTTCGTCCATATCAGCTGAGCGTTGTCGTGCTATGCCCACGTCCTGAGATCATTGCAGAGCGCGACCAAGCCCGTGGAAAGACTGGCTACCCAGATCGCGCCTCAATAGACGCTTTCGATCATCTCTTGCGTTCGGAAACGCCGCACATCGGTTACTGGCTTGACAATTCTGATTTGAGTATAGCCGACACCGTAGATGCAATTGTGTCACATCTGAAACGCACAACGCTCAATGGGATTTGAGCGCGAAGGATTGGCAGGGCTGGCCACCCGATTTGGCTGTGAGGTGCGGTCGCGGCGGCGACCGCAACCTCTTCCCCTCTCCCGCGCGCGGGAGAGGGGGAAGGGGGGTGAGGGCCGACGTTGCACCAGCCCTGACCATCAATTGCTTCACCAACCCAAAATGCTGTTGGTATGGTACACTCAGCGCACACCACCTCTTGCTCGCTTCTGAGGGCAGCTATGAATACCGCTAGTCAATGGCGCGCCACACTTGCTCGGCAGGTTGCCCCTTCCTACGCTGCCAATCCGCATGTCGCCGCCGTTCTTCTCGGCGGCTCGACCGCTCGTGGTCACGCCGATCGCTACTCGGATATTGAACTCGGTGTGTTTTGGCATCAACCTCCGACCGATGCCGAGCGTCAGGCAGTCGCAAACCAAATCCCAGGCGATCTGGTGCGGCTGTATCCCTACGATCCCGCAGAAGAAGTGTGGTCCGATGATTTTCTGCTTGGTCGCCGTCAGCCCGGCCTTCCCAGGAGTGGCGTTTTGCTTGAGGTCGTCCACTACACCACGGATTTTCTCAACCGCACCTTTGATGCGGTACTCCAGCACGCCAACCCTGATCCACTCAAACAAAACCTGCTCGCGGGTGTCGTCCAGGGTGTGCCGCTCCATCATCCGGAGCTGGTGCACCACTGGAAAGCACGCGCGGCCAACTACCCCGATGACCTTGCAATCGCTGTCGTCAACCGCTATGCGCTGATCGATCATTTTTGGCGATGGGAGATGTGGCTCGCGCGAAGTTCCAACTTGATGCAGCTGTACCATGCCTATGCACAGGTGCAACAACAGATTCTCCATGTCCTGCTCGGGCTGAATCGGGTCTACTACTTTGGCTTCAAGTGGATCGATGTGGTTGCCGCTCAACTCCACTTTAAACCAGACAATTTGGTGGATCGCCTCAGCCGTGTCTATCAAGTTGCGCCCGCCGAGGGTGCACGTGAATTGACAGCATTGGTCGAGGAAACCTATACGCTCGTCGAGCAGCAACTCCCCCAGGTGAATGTGAGCTGGCTGCGGAGCGTCTTTCACTATCGGCGTCCTATATGGGATCAGGCACCACCAACAGCCAGTGAAATAGCACAGTAACGCCTTCTATCGAGGAGCAGGCTAACCCGCGCATCAGCCGGCCGCTTCGCGCGCGAGATCGCGGCGATTTCACCAACTGCGTGCCGCGCTCGCGGCGGCTGATGCGCGGGCGTTCGGTGGCTGCCCAATAAAAGGTGCGTGGTAGAATTGATTGCCTTGTCATTCACGAACGGAGTGCGTCTTTATGGCTGAACAAGTCGGACATTCTGAAGACTACTTCGGCGACTACCGTGATTTCTGGTGGAATCACGATTTTCTTGCGCTTATGGCGTCGCGCTTATCGTGGTCCACGCGCAGACAAGTCCTCGACGTTGGCTATGGTATGGGTCATTGGACCCGCACTCTTATCCCTCATCTTTCAGCAGGCACGCACATCACGGCAGTTGATCGTGACCCGAAATGGTCAGTACAACGCGAGAATTGGCCGACGTATCTGAGCCATTCCCAGGTATCGGTTCATATTCAGTACGGTGATGCGACTGCTTTACCATTTCCTGATAACAGCTTCGACTTTGTGACATGTCAAACGGTTCTTATACATATAGCAGAGCCAGAAAAAGCTATCAGAGAGATGTGTCGCGTGTTAGCTCCCGGTGGTCTCCTGCTTTGCGTTGAGCCAGATAATTTTGGAACGTTTGCCAGCCAAAATGCGCTTGTTGATACTGCATCGTTGGCGGAGGAGGCAAACCGCTTTGCGTTTGTACTCGCCCAGCATCGCGGAACAATCGCGCTTGGTCTTGGCAATCATTCACTAGGGGGTCGGCTCCCACGTTTGCTTTCCGAAGCGTCGCTTACAAACATTCATGTCTACCTTTCCGACAAAGCAATACCGCTGTATCCGCCCTATCAAAGCGATGAGCAACGCGCGATGATCGCGGATCAACAGGCATGGTTCGCATCTTCACTGGACTTTTCGCGAGAAACCGTAGAAGAGCGGTATCGTGCAGGCGGAGGTGATCCAGCAATCTTCGCAGAGCATTGGGAGCGTGAGGTACGAAAACGAGCACAACTGGAAGAGGCGCTCGCAGCACAAACATATGACGAAGGCGGGGGTGTACTTATGTATTTAGTGAGTGGGATAAAGATATAACAGATGCATAAGCTTCCCCATACTTGAGCCGGAGGGGCGTATATGGTAGCTTTGCTACCATATACGCCCCTCCGGCTCCCCCATTTCCGATGCAGAGCTTTACACCATACCGCTTGCCATGACGCAAATCCGTGCTATGCTTGGCTCCGTGCCCAATGCGCATCACCATGTGAGCTCACAACGTTTCGCTTGCCGAGTGAGTGCATGTGGGGTTGCGGTAGGGCGCGACTGTTTATACTTCTACCCATGAGTATGCAATAGTCGTCACTGTCCGGCGAAAAAGGTGTAATAGTCCGTCTCATAGTGAGTTGGGCGGTGTGTCGCCGTTATACCAGTACCATACGGTTACTACGCTTCATACAGCGATAGGAGTAGATAATAAGGTGTGAAACGTATTGACCAAATGCGAACGGCACTCTTATACTGACACCTCAAGCGTTGTGATACACCACACCATAAGGATACGGCCGTGACAGATAGAGCACCACAACGAGCACCTCAAACAGAAGACTCTCTGCTCGATGCGAACGTGTTTATGATATGCCGACGGCTTAACCCACAGGCATTAAGCACGCTCTCGCGAGACTATCATATACGCACCTGCCGAGAGGAGGAATTAGCGCTCTGGAAAGCTATGCCGTTCGATACGCCAACCGAGGCACAGGCCTACCAAGACTCTATGACCGATTATTTTTCGCGAGTGTATGCACGAAAAGGTCGCCTTTTTTATGAACGTTGCCTTTTTGTGTGTGATAGTCAGGACAGACCTATTGCGACTGCCTTTGCCTGGAAAGCCTATGATGCCTTCACCACCATCCATTGGCTCAAAGTCGTCAAAGCCTATGAGGGAAAAGGTATTGGTCGGGCGCTTTTGTCTCGAGTGATGAGCGCGTTGAACGCTGACGAGTATCCAGTGTACTTGCACACCCAGCCGGGGAGCTATCGGGCCATAAAACTCTATGCTGATTTTGGTTTTGACATACTAGTCGATCCGATTATTGGAAACAGAACGAATGATATCGAAGCAAGTATACCCATCTTAGAAAAGTACATGGCCCACAGTGCTTTCAAAAACCTAAAATATACCACCGCGCCGGAAAGTTTTATACGAGCCTTAGCACAAGAGGAAGCCAGCGAGTTCTAAACAGGAGCGATGCCGCCCAACACGCGCATCAGCCGGCCGCTTCGCGCGCGAGATCGCGGCGATTTCATCCAACTGCGTGCCGCACTCGCGGCGGCTGATGCGCCAAGCTGTTAGCTCGCTACCATCCAATCCATGTGTACTGCCTTGCCATTGTTGCACTTGCCTTTCTCTCACCATCGGCTATACTCGCACAGGTGAGCCTATCGGCCCGAACGCGTCAGACGAGGATCATATGACCGCTGGCTATTCCGCAAAGCCACTCGCCCAGAAACTCGGTATCAAACCAGGCTTTCGTGTCGCTCTGCTCAATCCGCCAGCGAACTATGCGGCATTGGTCGCTCCGCTCCCTGATGCAGTAACCTTTCACAAAGCACACGAAGGTGCGTTGAACTGTATTCATCTGTTTGCCCACACCTTTGCCGAGCTTGAACAACAATTGCCTTTGGTGAAGTCGCAGATCGTTACGAATGGCATGATTTGGGTCTCGTGGCCGAAGCGAGCAGCGAAGATCGCAACTGACCTGACTGAAGATCTGATACGGCAGCTTGCGCTGAGTGAGGGACTTGTCGATGTGAAGGTTTGCGCTGTTGATACCACCTGGTCGGGCTTGAAACTGGTCATTCCAATCGCCAATCGAACCTGACTATGTAGATGCACTCAACATCAGGCGCATTTTGGCAGTCAGGTGTTCGGTGGCTCCCTTCCATCCTCACTACCCATAATACCAAATCCGGCTGATCGCTTGGATTATGGTGGGGGTTCGCGGCTTCGCCGCCCCCGAAATTTCTTCGCAGCGCCCGGCAAAGCCGGGCGCACAAGAAAACACAAGTAATCAAACGGAGTTAGTATAACACAGCATGACAGCCCACGTATGGTGTATTGCATCCTGCGCACGCCTGTGCTAGGATCAGTAGGCCTTGATTGGCGGTGGCCTTTAGCGCCTGTGCTTCAACAAACGAGAATATCGAGAGAATCTCTACAATGGCAGAATTCGTCATCTGTCCCGTCACTTCCACAAATTGGGCTGACTTCGTAGCCCTATTTGAAGCTCGCGGTGGGCCTCACTATTGCTGGTGCACGATTTATCGCCTCCCGAGCCAGCCTCATCTGAGTAACCCGGAAAAGAAGGAGGCGATGTGTCGGTTGGTGCAAAAGGCCATTCCAGTTGGCGTGCTTGCTTACGATGGAGAGAAGCCGGCGGGATGGTGTTCAATTGCGCCCCGAGAAACTTACTTGAGGCTCAATCGCTCCCGCGCAATGCCACGCGCGACACCGGCAGACATTCCTACATGGGTTATACTTTGCTTCTTTGTTGCCAGAGCTTATCGGGGCAAAGCAGTTCCTCAGGCACTTTTGGAAGGCGCAATTTCGTGTGCTCAAGCAAAAGGTGCCAAGATCATCGAAGCATATCCCTTTGATACCGCAGGTAACTCATCTACGCACCGGGGACATTCCACCTTGTTCCAAAGAGTTGGGTTCCAGCAAGATCGCCACCGTTGGTTTCTGGATGTCAGTTCAGCCTAACCAACGCTTGCACCTGGCGCCGCTACGTGGCTGGAAGATCGTGCCGGTTTTGGAACATAGTTTCAACTCGACGGTTATTCCAATCTAGAGAAGCTAAGCTTTTTGCACCCCAAATCGGAACCTTGCAGCGATCAGCTGGAGCCAGGCGGCCGGGCGGCTCGCCGAGTATCTCGAACGGAGGACACCATGGGACTCTTAACCTTCAGTATCAACGTCACCCTAGACGGTTGCGTCGACCACCAGGAAGGCATCGCCGACGACGAGACACACGCCTTCTTCACCCGCCTTATGGACGAGGGCGGGGCAATGCTGTGGGGCCGCGTCACCTACGAGATGATGGAAAGCTCCTGGCCGGCGGTCGCCCGTGGCGACGTGGAAGCGCCGCCAGCGATGCGCGAGTGGGCGCTCAAGCTGGAGGCCAAGCCGAAGTACGTGGTGTCGTCGACGCGAAAGGACTTCCCGTGGACCAACAGCCACCACGTCGCCGGCGACCTGCGCGCGGGCGTGCAGAAGCTCAAGGACGCGACCCCGGACGGCGTGCTCCTCGGTAGCGGCAAGCTCGCGACCGAGCTGGACCGCCTGGATCTGATCGACGAGTACAAGTTCCTCGTCCACCCCATGATCGCCGGCCACGGCCCGACCCTGTACGAGAGCGGGCTCCCTGGCACGCGACGGCTCGAGCTGGTCTCGGCGAAACCGCTCCGCAGCGGCGTGGTCGCCATGCACTACCGGCGCGCGCGCTGACTCGGAGATCGATCAGGTCGCCGAACAAGCGCATCACCCAACGCCGCTGCGCGGCGAACACGATCGCGCGGGCAGCGGCTAAACGCCCACCCGTTGGACGGCATCCTCACCTCGTAGCTGCTCAACCTCCTCTTGTGAGGTATCTGTCACAGAGCAGAAAACACCGGATGCCTTTCGCAATTCCTGCCATAAGTTTATCTTTACCGAGGTGCTCCGTCCGGTCTCATCACAAAAGACAGCTTGGCGTACCGCTGTATGGATACGCCGCACGCCTCAGCGCCTAGGAGCTAGCAGATGGAAATCCGAGAACTTCACCTTGTCACCAGCAATCTCGCTCTGCAACGCGACTTTTATATCCACGCCCTGTCACTCACTGCATCGATTGCCACGCCTGAACGTTTGACCGTACAGATTGGTACCTCACAGCTCACCTTCACCCAAGCAGCATTGGATGCGCCCCAGCGGTATCATTTTGCGATCAATGTGCCACAGCAGCAGTTTGCTGATGCGAAAGCATGGATAGCACGCCGGGTAGCGCTTCTGACCGATCATACTGGCGCAGATGAATTCTATTTTGAGGCTTGGAATGCGCATGCGCTCTACTTTGCCGACCCGGCCGGAAACATTGTGGAATTGATCGCCCGGCATACCCTCGCCAGCCAATCACCCCCGCCATTCACCGCGCAGAGCCTGTTGTGTGTCAGTGAAATTGGGCTCGCAACGGACAACGTGCTCGCCACCGTCGATCTCCTGTGCACGCGCCTGGGGGTATCGCGTTATCAGGGGGCTGGAAGCGATGACTTTACTGCGGTTGGCGACGAATCGGGGCTCTTCATTGTGGTCAAGCGCGGGCGCATCTGGTTTCCTGATACCAACAAGCCAGCGGAGATGGCGCCGGCAAGCGTCGAGATCGCAACTGGGAGCACCCGCGCCAGTGTAGCCGGCCCGCCCTATCAGGTTATGCTCCTGTAATACCCTGTTCGCTTGATCACGTATCGATTGTGTGGCACGACGTAGCTTCGCCACGTCGTGCCACACAATAAGAAATTTGGGGGCGGCGAAGCCGCCCACAAACCCCCACCAACCGGCCTGAAACCGAGTGGGGCGGGACAGCACAGGAAGGCGAAGCCTTTGCGCGGCTACAGCATGCGACAAAAGGGGGCCTTCCCAAGCGCGCGCTCGTTATCGATGCCACGGCACCGCTCGCAAGCGTCGTGGACAGCATTCTTGCGCATGCCACTGGGCGCGATTGCCCTTGATGCAGACGCCAGGCGTATTTTCGAGGCCCCCGATACCGTCCATCGCGCCCTTGCCTAGCCTCATTGCCCTCATCGCATCCCTCCCGGCCGAGCATGGCGCTGTAGCGCGGCGCCGCTGCGTGGCCCGAAAATTGCCGGTATCTTGCGAAAACCGGCACTGGCACCAATACACCATTGAGCCTGCGGCAGCATGGTACTGTACTTTCTTTTGTGCTCAGATTTTCGCGCTTTGCGCGAAAATCTGAGCACCATCCATCAAAAAGTACCGCTCTGCCGAAGGCAAAAACGCGCACCGCGTAAACTTCTGTATTTGAGGAACAGCGGCTCGGCAGGCCGACCGCATAGCTTCTAGCCCAGCGCCTGCGCCAGAATATCGCGCAGATCGTCCTGGTCGAACGGCTTCTCGATCACGAAATCGGCCCCGGCGGCGCGCGCCTCGTCTTCGGCGAGCTGGCGGCCCCACCCGGTGATCAGCACCGTCGGCACGCGCGGGTCGCGCGCCTTGATCTGCGCCAGCAGCTCCCAGCCGTTCATGTCGGGCATGCCCAGGTCGGAGATCACCAGGTCGAATGTGTCGGGCAGGAACCTGGCCAGCGCCTCGGCGCCATTTTCGGCCGCCTCGACCTTGTGGCCCCAGCGGGAGAGCAGGCGGCTGGTGGCGTCGCGGATCATGGCCTCGCTTTCGACAAACAGGATGTGGCCGGGCTGCACCAGCTGCGGCAGGCGCGGCTGGCCGCTCTTGGCCGCCGGGCCGGTGTTGCGCACTGGCAGGCGCACACTAAAGCGCGTGCCGGCGCCGCGCTCGCTCTCGACGTCGATCTGGCCGCCGTGGCCCTGCACGATGCTCAGCGACACCGCCAAGCCCAGGCCGGTGCCGCCCTCGCCCTTGGTGGTAAAGAACGGGTCGAAGATCCGCGCGCGCGTCTCGGCGTCCATGCCCACGCCGGTGTCGGCCACCTCAACCACCACGCTCTGCCCGGCGCCGTCCGCCGCGTCGCCAACCATGTCGTCGTAGCAGGCCACGGTGAGCTTGCCGCCCTTGGGCATCGCGTCGACCGCGTTGATGATCAGGTTGGTCAGCACCTCGCGCAGCTCGGCCGGCCGGCCGGCCAGCGGCATCACCGGCTGGAGCTGCTTGACAATCTCGATCGACGCGCCGCGGCTCTGGGCCACGTCGCGCCAGCGCGGCCGGGTGATGTCGATCGCGTCGCGCGCCAGCATGTCCAGGCGCACTTCGGTCATGGGCGAGTCGTGCTCCATGCGCGCGAAGCCCTGCAGCCGCCGCACCGTCTCGGCGCCGTCTTTGGCGGCGCGCTCGATCACCCTGAGCATCTCTTTCTGGTCGTCGCTGGCGGCCTCGAACAGCAGCAGCTGGGCGTTGCCGAGGATGCCCGCCAGCAGGTTGTTGAAGTCGTGGGCCACGCCCGAGGCCAGCTGGCCCACCGCGCGCACCTTGTCGACAAGGTTGAGGTGCTCTTGGGTGCGCGCGAGCTTGGCGGCGGTTTCCTCGCGCTCTTGCGAAAGGCGCGCGTTGTGCAGCGCCGTGCCGAGGTAGTGCGAAAGCTCGCGCAGCGTGGCCACCTGGGTCGAGCCATAGGCATTCGGCTCGCGGCTGGCGAAATCGAGCGTGCCGAGCGCGCGGCTCGCGCCGACGATCGGCATTACCACGCCCGAGCGCAGGCCGCCCGCCGCCAGGCCACGGTCGTAGGCGAACGAGCTGCGCACCAGCTCGCTCTGCACCAGCGCCGTGCCGGTGCGGCAGGCCGTCTGCCAGGGCGTGCCCTCGGCCGGCTCGCGCTTGCCCGGCGGCAGCTCGGCCCAGTCGCGCACCGCGAAATCGTACACCGTCTCAAACGCGAAGTCGTCGTCGTCGGGGCTGTAGAGCGCCAGCGCGGCGTAGTCGCAGGGCACTACCCGGCGGATCTGGTGGATAATCGTGCGCAGGATGCCGGGCAGCTCGCGGCTGACATCGCGCGTGCTGACCTCCTGGGTCACGCGGGTCACAACTTCAAGCTGAAGCGTGCGCTCCTGGGCTTCGGCGTACAGGCGGGCGTTGCCCATCGCCACGGCGGCCTGGTTGCCCAGCGCGGCGATCGCGCGCAGCTCCTCGTCGCCGTAGCGGTTGGGCTGCTCGCTCTCGAGCATCAGCGCGCCATAGATCCGGCCCTGGCCCAGCAGCGGCACGCCCAGCCAGCTGCGCACCGGCTCGCCCGCCGCCGCGCCGCCGACAATCGGGCGGTAGCGCGAGTCGTGGCGCACCTCGTCGATGATGATCGGCCGCTCGTGCTCGGCAATCTGGGCGATCAGCGGCGCATCTTCCAGCCGGGCGCGGGTGCGCTCGGCGGCATGGGCGGCCGGGTAGCCGCGCGTCGCGGCGATCGCGAACACGTCGCCGTCGATCACCAGCAGGGCGCTGCGGTCGTAGGGCAGCACCTGGGCCAGCTGGTCGAGGATCAGCTCGGGCACGTCGGCCGGCGTCAGCGCGGCGCTCAGCGTCTGCGACACGCGGTAGATCGCCTCGGCCAGCTGGCGGCGCAGCTGCTCGCCCTGGAACAGTCCGGCGTTGGTAAGCGCGATCGCCAGCGGCGTGGCCAGCAGCTCGATCTGCTGCTCGTCGGCCGGGCCGAAGCTGTAGGGCCGGCTGCTCTGCAGCACGATCACCGCACTGAGCTGGCCCTCGTAGCTCACCGGCACGGCCAGCTCGGCGCGCGCCGCCGGCAGCCCCGGCGAGGCGTCGAGCGCCGGCTCGAGCTGGATGTCGCCGATGCGCAGCCGCGCGCCGGTGAGCGCCACACGCCCGGCCGCGTTGGTGTCGACAAGCGGGGCGCGCAGCGCCGGCGCGAACATGTGCTCGCCGGCGTTGTCGCTGAAGTGGTGCAGCAGTACGTCGCCCGCAGCCAGCGCCACGCCCACATGCTCGTAGCCGAAGGTGTCGCGCAGCGCCGCCGCGAAGCGCCGCGCCAGCAGGTCGGGGTCGAGCGAGGCGTTCAGCTCGCGGCTGATCCGCAGCAGGCCATCCAGCTGGCGCACGCTGGCCTCAAGCGACTGGTTCTGGTCGCGCAGCTCGCGCGCCGACTGGTCGAACGACTGCGCCAGCGCCTCGAAGCTGCGCGCCAGCTCGCCGACCTCGCCAGCCGCGCGCACGGGCAGGCGGCCGCCGTCGCCGCGCTCGGCCAGCGCCGTCGCCGAGGCGATCAGCTGGCGCAGCGGCCGGGCAACCCAGCGCGCCAGCAGCCAGGCCAGCAGCAGCATGCCCAGCAGCAGCCCGCCGGCATAGGGCACCAGGTCGATCGCCAGCCCGTAGGCCACGTTCTGCGCGCCCAGCCACAGCTGCGCGCCCAGCAGCGGCGCCAGCAGCGCGTCGAGCACGCTGTAGGCCCAGAATACCAGCCCGGCCAGCCCGCCAAGCAGCGCAGCCAGCGCCAGCAGCACCGCCAAAAAGCCACGGCGCCTGATCGAGGATGTATGTGTGGATTGCTGCGTCATGCTGCGGGCCTCTCTTCGGGCGCGCCATGGCCGAAACCGGCCTCCTACTAGCTGTAAACGCAGCACGAGCGCCGAAGGGTGCGCGCGGCGCGCGGCTGAGATAGAACTGTAAGCAGGCGCCG